>JAHBUM010000079.1 GCA_019638075.1 Flavobacteriales bacterium
TATGCTCATGATCTCCTGATCGGTACCGGGGTTCCAGCCCAGCAGCGCCAGCATGTTGATGAAGGCTTCGGGGTAGTAGCCACGCTCACGGTAGCCGCTGCTCTTTTCCCCGCTCGTGGGATCGGTCCAGTCCAGCGCGAACACCGGGAAGCCGAGGCGGTCGCCATCGCGCTTGCTCAGTTTGCCATTGCCGTCGGGTTTCAGGATCAGCGGGAGGTGCGCGAAGGCGGGGCGCTCCCAGCCGAAGGCCTCGTAGATGAGCACGTGCAGCGGCGCGCTGGGCAGCCACTCCTCACCCCGGATCACGTGCGTGATGCGCATCAGGTGGTCGTCCACGATGTTGGCCAAGTGGTACGTGGGCATGCCATCGCTCTTGAACAACACCTTGTCGTCGATGTTGGCGCTATGTACCACCACCCAGCCGCGGATGATGTCCTCGAAGCGCACCTCGGCATGGCGTGGCACCTTCAGGCGCACCACGTACTGGTCGCCACGGGCAAGCCGTTCCTTCACCTCATCGGCGCTCAGGGTGAGCGAGTTCTTCATGTGCTCGCGCGTGACCGCGTTGTAGGCAGGCGCAGCCACACCGGCGGCCTGCAGGCGGGCGCGCATGGCTTCCAACTCCTCGGGGGTGTCGAAGGCGTAATAGGCCCTGTCCTTGGCGATCAGCTCTTCCGCATACTGCTTGTACAGGTGTTTGCGATCGCTCTGGCGGTAGGGTCCGTCGGGTCCGCCCACCCACGGGCTTTCATCCGGAACAAGGCCGCACCATTCCAAGCTCTGCCTGATGTAGTCCTCCGCGCCGGGCACGTAGCGCGTCTGATCCGTGTCCTCTATCCGCAGGAGGAACTGGCCACCGTGCTTGCGGGCGAAGAGGTAGTTGTACAGGGCTGTGCGCACACCACCCATGTGCAATGGGCCGGTGGGGCTGGGAGCGAAACGGACACGAACGGACATGCGGATCGGATGATCGGAACCATGCAACGGCAACGCCCATGCGGGATCCCGGAAAATGAGGCGCGAAGGTAGCGGGAAGCGGCCGCTCAGATCTGCACGCCCTTTACCAGCAGGCGCTGCCAAGCCGTGTGCCGACGCAGGTAGGTGCGCACATAGGGGCAGTACGGCACCACCTTCATGCCCTTCGACTCCACCCAGCCGAGCACTTTTTCGGTAAGGGCCGCCGCTACATCCTGCTCCTCGATGGCCGGGGGCACCATCAGGTGCGTAAGGAAGATGCGGTCGGGCGTGCGGTCATACTCCATGCGTGCCCGGTGGCCCTTCACCACCATCACGAACTGGCGCGAGTCCTCCTCGTCGATGAGCGGCAGTTTGGCGAAGTCTACTGGGCGGGTGGTGGCTTTCCTCGACATGGTTCAGGGCGCGAATTTACGGCGATCGTGGGGTTCAGGGGCAGGACAAATGGAGCAATGGGGGAATGAAGCAAAGGCGCCTCTATAGAACGCCCACGCCATGCTTGATAAGTTCGCTGGCCCTTTGCTCCATTGCTCCATTTGTCCTCCCCTGCCCTTCCCCCTTTTGCCAACAGCTTCTGAGCGGCTTGGCTCAGGACGTTGCCGCCAGCAGACTGACAACTGCCCCCTGACAACCACTTCCTCCACCAACAATATTTTGTGAAAAGCATGTTGATATTTTGTTGATAACTTTTTGTCATCTACTTTCACCCCCACTTTTCAGAACCTTCGGACCTCTCCCATGAACTTGGACCAACTGCGGGCTGGGCTGAGCGGCGCGGCTGACACCGACCGCACGACATTCCGGCCGGTGATCCTCCGGGCCTCCTCCCCGGCCGATGCGGCCCGGATGCAGGTGCTGGTGGCGGCTGGTGCGACCGTGCATGACGAGTTGGAGGCCCAACTGGGCGAACTGGTCCGCTGCCTGAACCCGGCGAAACGCTATACCAAGGACGAACTGCTTCAGGCCGCGCAGGAGCATCTGGCCGGGCAGGATCCCCTCACCTACGGCGTATGGATCCACTATCCGTGGGCGAACAGGCTGGTGCATCTGCTGGACGAGGCCGAGTTCGCCTTGGTGCGCACCGACCGCAACCGGAACAAGATCACCCGCGAGGAACAGGCGCTGCTGGCTACGAAGAAAGTGGGCGTGATAGGGCTTAGCGTGGGGCAGAGCGTTTGCCTGACGCTGGCCTTGGAGCGCAGCTTCGGAGAGATCAGATTGGCCGACTTCGACACGCTGGATCTCAGCAACCTCAACCGCATCCGCAGCGGGACGCATGAACTGGGCACGCCCAAGGTGATCAATACCGCCCGCGAGATCGCCGAGCTGGACCCCTTCCTGAAAGTGACCGTGTTCGCGGAGGGGATCACCAAGGATAACATCGACGACTTCCTGACCGGCGGCGGCCCACTGGACCTCTTGGTGGAGGAATGCGACAGCGTGGACATCAAGTTGCTCGCCCGGCAAAGCGCCAGGCACCACCGGATCCCCGTGGTGATGGACACGAGCGACCGCGGCCTGATCGACGTGGAACGCTTCGACCTGGAGCCGGAACGCCCGCTGCTGCACGGCCTGCTGGAAGACCTCGATCCGGCGATGCTGGAGCGCCCGATGACCAACCAAGAGAAGATACCCGTCATATCCCGCTTCGTGGGTATCGAAACCATCAGCGCACGCATGCGGGCCTCGCTCCCCGAAGTGGGAAGAACGATACTGACCTGGCCCCAGCTGGCTTCCGCAGTGGTGCTGGGTGGCGCCGCGCTCGCCGACATAGCCCGACGGATCCTGCTGGGTTTCCCTGTCCCAAGCCAGCGGCAATGGCTCGACCTTGACGAATTGATCCCCGCATCAGCAATACGAACCGAAACGATCATCCCCCATACCGCATGAACGAGTCCACGAATACCCCGAAGCAGGAGCTCGACCGCATCACGCTGCGCGCCTACCGGGCGGTGGAGCATCCCGAGGCGGCTGCATTGTTCGCCGAGGAGCACATGAAAGTGTTGAGCGACATCGGCATCAGCAAGGTCACGAAGGTGACGAGCCGGTGGCAGCAGGACCCCAACGTGTACGTGATCGCGGCGGAGCACGATGAGCTCGGCCTCGTCGGCGGCATACGGATCCATGTCTCGCGCTCATCGCTGGAACCCCTCCCCCTCCTATCCGCCGTCGGCAAGCTGGATCCGGCGTTGCCTGCGTTCGTGGAGCGGATGTCTGGCGGTGGCATCGCCGAGATCGGAGGTCTGTGGAACGCGCACCGTTTCGCCAACCGGGGCCTACCCATGCTGCTTGGTACTGCCGCCGTGTCGCTCGTGCCCCAGTTGAAAGTGGAATGCCTGATCGCCGTGCTGGCGCGGTACACCCTGCGCTACGCCACCAAACTGGGCCTGAAGGTGGTGGAGGAAGTGGGCGAGAAAGGCTGGTTCGTGTATCCGAAGCCCGGCTTCTGGGGCATCGTGATGTGCGCTGCCGACCCCTGTTCGCTGGACCATGCACGGCCCGATCTGCGCCACCGGGTCCTCAGCCTGCGCATGCGGCCGGAACAGCGCACGGTGGAATTCACCGGCGTATGCCACCTCGATGTGCAGTACAAACTTGAACTGGAACGCGGGGTGATCAGCATACACACCTATCAGGACATCCGTCAGGACTACCTGCGGTTCTCGGCCTAAGAGCCTGTTCAGGCTCTATGCGGAACAACCGGCTCCATCGTGCGTAGAAGCGCCCGATGAGACCGCTGCTCCTCCTTCCCGCCCTCCTGCTTTTCTCGTTCGTGCAGGCCGGTGATCCACCGGACGTGATCATCCGTTCCGGCAATGGCATGAAGGTCATCGGCCAGCAGGTCGAACTGCTCGTGGACGGCTCCGCAAGGCTCTCGTTCGAAGAGGTGCGCCATTCCACGGAATTCAAGCCCAGCGCCTCGGCCATCCCCAACCTCGGGATCGGGAACGCGGCGCACTGGTTCCGGTTCCGGGCGGTGAACCAGACCACTAACGACCGGCATGCCCTGTCCATCGGGAACGCCGAGATCGCGGGCATCGACGCATGGGTGATCGGCAGCGATGGCACCGTGGAGCACCATGCCATCGGACAGGGCGTGGACCAGCGCACAGTGGCCGAGCCCGACATCGAACCCATCGTACCGCTGCACATCCCAACCGGCGGTTCCGTGGATGTGTACATGCGCTTCACGAGCGACAAGCAGCTTGTGGTGCCGCTGGCCATCGGCACAAAGGACGATCTCCGTGGATACGCATCGGGCCGCGACCTCCTCATCGGCTGCTACCTCGGCTTCATGGCCGTGCTGCTGCTGTACAACCTCTTCGTGTTCCTGAGCACCCGCGACCGTTACTACCTGATCTACGTGGCCTACATCCTGCTGGTGAGCATCACGCAGGCCGTGTTCATCGGCTTCGCCAAGTTCCGTTTCTGGCCGGAGAGCAGCTGGTTCGCCACGCAGGCCTCGGTCATCTTCACGGTGATCACCGCCGTATCCGCCAACGAGTTCATGACCGCCTTCATCCAAGTGCGCAAATACGAGCCGCGTCTGGCACGGTTCCGGTTCCTTCTCTACGCGCTGATGGCGGTCGGCGTGGTGGCACGGCTCACGCACTACCCGATCGAAGGGTACCAGCTCCTTCAACTGCTGGTCATGGTATCGGCGGTCTACCAGTTCGTGGTGGCCTTCCGCATTTCACGCAGGGGTTCGCGCGTGGCCCGGTACTTCCTCGTGGCTTGGTGCATGTTCCTCGCGGGGATCGTCATCTTCGTACTGAAGGACGTGGAGCTTCTGCCCTACAACGACTTCACGAAATACACCATGCCCATCGGCACGGCCTTCGAGGGCATCATGCTCAGCCTCGCCCTCGCCGACCGCATCAACGTGCTGCGGCGCGAGAAGGAACGCTCGCAGGCCGAAGCCCTCGCCACATCGCTGGAGAACCAGCGCATCATCCGCGAGCAGAACGTGATCCTGGAAGAGAAGGTGACAGAACGCACGCACGCGCTCCGCGAATCGAACGAACATCTCAAACGCACGCAAACACAACTGGTGAACGCCGAGAAGATGGCTTCGCTCGGTCAGCTCACCGCCGGGATCGCGCACGAGATCAACAACCCGATCAACTTCATCACCAGCAACATCCAGCCGCTGCGCCGCAACATCTCCGAGATCGTGGAGGTGATGCAGGAATACCGCGCGCTGACCCCCGAGACGGCAGCCGAAAAGCTGAAGGCGTTGAAGGAACACGAGCGCAAGCTGGGCATCTCCGATTCCATCGACGAGCTGGACGACATCATCGGCAGCATTTCCGAGGGTTCCAACCGCACGGCCGAGATCGTGCGCGGGCTGCGCAACTTCTCGCGGCTTGACGAGGACGACCTGAAGGAGGCCGACCTGCACGAAGGGCTGCGCAACACGCTGGCCCTGCTGGCACCGCAGTACAGGGACAAGGTCAACATCCGCTTCAACGCAGGCGCGATCCCCACCGTGGAATGCTTCGCGGGCAAGGTGAACCAAGTGTTCATGAACGTGCTCACCAACGCCATCCAAGCCACGGCAGCACGCACGGATGGCACCACGCCCGAGGTCGTGATCTCCACCATTACAGAGGATGGAGAGGTGTGCATCACCATCGCCGACAACGGCATCGGCATGTCCGATGAGGTGAAGGCGCGCATGTTCGAGCCCTTCTTCACCACCAAGCCGGTGGGCGAAGGCACCGGCCTTGGCCTTGCGATCGTGTACGGCATCATCGAAGACCATCACGGCCGGATCGAGGTGACGTCCGAGGCCGGCAAGGGCACCAGCATCAGCATCATCCTACCCATCCGCCACGCAGCGCTCAAGCAACAACGGGCATGACAGAACCACGGATACGCATACTGTTCGTAGACGACGAGGAGAACAACCTGAAGTCCTTCCGCTCCACCTTCCGGCGCGAAATGGACGTGCTATTGGCAGGCAGCGGCGAGGAGGCCCTGCGCATGCTGGAGACCGAACAGGTGCATGTGATCATCTCCGACCAGCGCATGCCCAACATGACGGGCTCGGAGTTCCTTTCCATCGCGCGCCAGCGTTTCCCGAAACCCATGCGCATGCTGCTCACGGGCTTCGCCGACGTGGAAGCGGTGATCGCGGCGGTGAACGACGGCGGCATCTACGCCTACTGCACCAAGCCGTGGGACCTCAACGACCTCACCCTGAAGATCAAGCAGGCGTACGAGATCCACAACCTGCGCGACGACAAGGACAAGCTGCTGCACCAGTACCGGCAGATCTTCGACACATCGGGCGACCCCATCGCGATCGTGGACCACAGGGGCGCGATCCTGCAGGCGAACACGGCCTGCGGCAAGCTGCTGGGCATTCCGGTGGAAGACCTGCTGCAACAACGCTTCACCGACCATATCGAGGACGCCCGCGATCTGGTGCGCTCGCTGAAGGAACGACGGTCGGGCAACGAGTTCGTGAACGTGGACCTCACCGTGCGCACCCCGGCGGGGAACCTGATCGACTGCCTGATGACGGCCACCTACCTCGGCAGGGAGATCCACGGCACGCATGCGTTCCAAGCCGTGATCAAGGACATCACCGACCGCAAGCAGGAGGAACTGCGGATCAAGAAACTGAACGCCGAACTGGACAAGCGCGTAGCCGCGCGCACGGGCCAGTTGCTGGAAGCCTTGGAGGATCTGGGCTCCTTCTCCTATACCGTGGCGCACGACCTGCGATCGCCGCTGAAGAACATCGCGGCGTTGAGCGACCATCTGCGGTCGCAAACGGAGAACGCCCCCGCCTGCGAAGGCGTGGGGGAATTCGCCGACCGCATCCACAACGGCGCCCAGCGCATGCTGGAGCTGGTGGACGATCTGCTCCGCTTCTCCCAGACGAACAAGCGGGAGATCGAGCGGCGCGAAGTCCCGCTGCGACAGCTCGTGGAGCAATGCGTGGGCGAACAGGTCGCCGGGTCGCGGCTGGGACAGGTACACCTTGACATCGACCACGAAGCGTTGGTCCTTTCCGATGCCGCGATGCTGAAGGTGGTGTTGCAGAACCTGTTGTCCAACGCGCTGAAGTTCTCGCGCAACAGGGAGCTGCCCGAGATCCGCATCGGGCACGAACGCACCGGCGGGCGCGATGTGATCACCGTGAAGGACAACGGCGTGGGATTCGACCCGCAGCACAAGGAACAGGCGTTCGGCATCTTCAAGCGGCTGCACAAGGCCGAGCAGTTCGAGGGATCGGGCGTGGGGCTTGCCATCGTGCAACGCATCGTGGCCAAGCATGGCGGCGAGGTGTGGGCCGAAAGCGCCGTGGACAAGGGCACCAGCATCCACGTGGCGATCCCCACCACCGAGGAGGCCCGAAGCGCCGTCCCGTTCTTCAAAGTGGCCTGAGTTTCCTTGGAACCGCAGGTGGGGTTACGGACCGGAAGAAGGTCAAGGTAGTTGTCGGTTGCCAGGTGCCAGTTGTCAGTCTCCTTGGTGGTACCCTTGACGGGAAAGCTCCAAGGTTCAAGCTCGAAGCTTCAAGGCTTCGAGCTTGAACCTTGGAGCTTGTGCCTTGAAGCTTGAACAATCTTGATAGGCTGCTGGGCGGGAAGCCCCTGTGCAGAAGCCACGGAAACAGGCATTCCCTGACGACCTGCCTACCGGTAGGCTGAGAACCGACAACTGAGAACTGCCCCCGTACAGCAGCTACGGAAGCAGGCATTTCCTGACAACTGGCACCTGACAACCTACAACCATCCCCCTCACCACCTCATCGGCACCAGCCTTCGCCCGCTTTTGCGAACAATGTCTCAGGATGAAACCCACGGGCTGCGGCCTGCGTATCACAGCCACACCGCAACTCACAGCGCATGAAAGCCCTTCTCGCAAGCGCACTGCTCTTCTCCGCTCTTCAATACGTCCCCGTGCATGCACAAGGCAAGCTCGTGGATCGCCGCGACCAGGCCCAAGGCTGGTACGTGCCTGTACATGGGCAGGTGCTGGTCGAAGGCAGGAAGACTGACGGCTGCAAACTGGTGCTGTACAAGAACAACGAAAAGCTCGGCGAGCTGCATAACGACAAGCGTGGCCGCTTCGAGCTCGAACTGGACATCGACGCCACCTACGCCGTGCGCATCATCAAGGAAGGCTATCAGGAGAAGCTCATCACCATTGACACCTCGCTTCCCATGGACTTGGTGCGCTACCCCGACTACGAATGCACGGTGAGCCTCCAGAAGACCGCATCACCGAACGTGGATCCGTTCTACACGGATTTCCCCTCGGCCATTGTCCGCTACAACGCCGATCTGGGCGGCTTCTACCACAGCGAGACCTACCTCACCCACATCCAGACCCGGCTATCCGGCTACGCCAAGGCCGGGCAGTAGAGAACAGCATCTTCTTCTCCCCTGCCTTACAAAACAACATAACCAAGGCGGAGAGAACAGCAAGGCGGGCCCGTAAGCCCGCCTTGATCTTTTTGGGGATGTCCGCCCGCCGGGATCAGTGCTGATCGTAGTCGATCGTCACGTTCGCGCTGCGCGGATGGGTCTGGCAGGTGAGCACGTAGCCGTCGGCCACCTCGTCGTCGGTGAGGGCGTAGTTCATGTCCATTTCCACCTTGCCTTCCACCACGCGGGCCTTGCAGGTGCAGCACACGGCGCCTTTGCAGGCGTATGGCACGTCCAGTCCGGCATCGAGGGCCGCGTCGAGTACTGCGTCGCCGTTGGCAGGGATCTTCAGCAGGTGCTCGCGGCCGTCCATGATCACCTTCACCTCGGCCACGCCGTTGAACGCCCCGGCCTCCACCGGTTTCGGCTCATCCTTCTTCACATCCGACGACACCGGGCTGGTGAACAGCTCGATGTGGATCCGCTTCTTGTCCACGCCCAGCTTCTCCAGCGCCTCGCTCACGTTCACCATCATGGGCTCGGGGCCGCAGATGAAGTACTCGGTGTCGGTGTTGTCCTGCACGAAACGGCTGGTGAGGGCGGAGGCCTTCTCCACGGTGATCAGGCCGTTGAAGAGCATGTCCTCGTCCTTCCCGAAGGTGAGGATGTGATGCACACCCAGCCGGTCGGCATGCTTCTGCTTCAATTCCTCCAGTTTGCTGCGGAAGATGATCCGGTCGGCATCGGTGTTGCCGTAGAACAGGGTGAGGCGGCTGTTCGGCTCGGCGCGCAGCACCGTTTTGATGATGCTCAGGATGGGCGTGATGCCGCTGCCTCCGGCGAAACACACGTAATGCTTGCGGTTGGCGGTGTGCAGCAGCGTGTGGAAGTTGCCCATCGGCGTCATCACCTCCACGGTCATGCCGGGTTGCAGCTTCTCCACCAAGGCGGTGCTGGCGCGGCCGCCTTCCACGCGCTTCACGGCGATGCGCAGCTCATCGGGGTCCAATGGGCTGCTGCAGATGCTGTAGCTGCGACGCAACTCCTCCCCGTTCACGAACACCTTCAGCGTAAGATACTGACCTTGGATGAAGGCGTAGTCGGCGCGCAGCGCCGGTGGGATCACGAAGCCGATCACGATGCTGTCCACCGTTTCGCGATGCAGGCTGGAAACGGTGAGGGTATGGAAACGGGCCATGCGGGCTGTGCTCATGCGTTGAGGGCCAGCCGGTGTGGAGGCTGGCGAAGGCGTCAAGGGCCGCAAAAGTAGCGGTTCGAGCTTGGCCTCATCCGCGCCGCATGCCCAACCCCGCTCGTGCAGCCCCTGACGCCCGTCAATGATCCACGGCCCCGGCCCGCTATCTTAGCCACCCTCAACGAACCGCCCATGACGGATGTGACCAACCTCGAAGAGCGCTTCCAAGCCAGGATCGACGCCGAGCAGAAGATCGAGCCGAAGGACTGGATGCCCGAGAAGTACCGCAAAACGCTGGTGCGCCAGATCAGCCAGCACGCGCACAGCGAAGTGGTGGGCATGCTGCCCGAAGGCAACTGGATCACCCGCGCGCCCAGCTTGCGCCGCAAGGCCATCCTGCTGGCCAAGGTGCAGGACGAGGCGGGCCACGGCCTCTACCTGTACAGTGCCTGCGAAACGCTGGGCGTCACCCGCGAAAAGACCATCGACGACCTGTTGAGCGGCAAGGCCAAGTACAGCAGCATCTTCAACTACCCCACCCTCACGTGGGCCGACATCGGCGCCGTGGGCTGGCTGGTGGACGGCGCCGCCATCATGAACCAGGTGATGCTGTGCCGCACCAGCTACGGCCCCTACGCCCGCGCCATGGTGCGCATCTGCAAGGAGGAAAGCTTCCACCAGCGGCAGGGCTACGAGATCATGAGCGTGCTGGCGAAGGGCACACCGGAACAGAAGGAAATGGCGCAGGACGCCCTCAACCGTTGGTGGTGGCCCAGTTTGATGATGTTCGGCCCCAGCGATGCCAACAGCCCCAACAGCGCCGACAGCATGAAGTGGAAGATCAAGCGCCAGAGCAACGACGAGTTGCGCCAGATCTTCATCGACCGCACCGTGCAGCAGGCCGAAGTGATCGGCCTCACCATCCCCGACCCCGAGCTGAAGTGGAACGAGGCCACCAAGCACTACGACTGGGGCGCCATCGACTGGACCGAGTTCAACAACGTGGTGGCCGGCAACGGTCCCTGCAACAAGGAGCGGCTGGCCGCCCGCAACAAGGCCCACGACGAAGGTGCATGGGTGCGCGAAGCGGCGCTGGCCTACGCGGCGAAAAAGGCGAAGAAACAAGCAGCATGAACAGAGTGGCGAGTGGTGAGTGGCGAGTGGTGAGTCTGCCCCGGCAGCACCACTCGCCACTCACCACTCGCTACTCGCCACTCAAAAGAAAATGAGCGCTGAGAATAGCAACAACTGGCCCCTCTGGGAGGTCTTCATCCAGAGCAAGCGCGGCCTTGAGCATAAACACGTGGGCAGTTTGCATGCGGCCGATGCGCAGATGGCCATCGAGAACGCCCGCGACGTGTACACCCGTCGGCAGGAAGGCAACAGCATCTGGGTGGTGCCCGCCGGCGCCATCAGCAGCAGCCAGCCCGATGATGCCGCCATGCTCTTCGACCCGGCCGATGACAAGACCTACCGGCACCCGACCTTCTACGTGATGCCGGAAGGCGCGAAATACATTTAAGAGAAGTACGGTACGGGCGCGACATGTCGCGCCCCGGCACCGGCTTCGATCCGAGATCCGACCCAATCATGAGCACCGCGCTTTTCACTTATGCTCTCCGCCTCGGCGACGACCTCCTGATCCTGAGCCACCGCCTCGGCGAATGGTGCGGGCACGGCCCCGTGCTGGAGGAGGACATCGCCTTGGCCAACCGTGCGCTGGACCACATCGGCGAGGCGCGCAACCTGTACGACTACGCCGTGAAGGTGGAAGGCAAGGGCCGCACCGAGGATGACCTCGCCTACCTGCGTGCCGAGCGCCAGTTCGTGAACACCAAGCTCGTGGAACAGCCCAACGGCGACTACGCGCACACGATCGTCCGCAGCTTCCTGTTCGATGCCTACCACCTGCCGCTGGCCGAAGCGCTGACCAGGAGCAGCGATGCGCAGATCGCCGCTATCGCTGCCAAGGCCGTGAAGGAGGCCCAGTACCACCTGAAGCACAGCAGCGACTGGCTGATCCGTTTCGGGGATGGCACCGAGGAGAGCCACCGCCGTGCACAGGAGGCGCTGGACGCGCTGTGGACCTACACCGGCGAACTTTTCGTGCAGGACGACGTGCATGAGGCCATGGTGAAGGCGGGCATCGCCCCGGACCTGAGCACCATCAAGCAAGCCTTCGACGCCACCGTGGACCGCGTTCTGGCCGAAGCCACATTGAAGCGCCCCGCCGATGGCTACATGATGAGCGGCGGCCGCCAAGGCAAACACAGCGAACACCTCGGTTTCCTGCTGGCGGAGATGCAGTATTTGCAGCGGGCGTATCCGGGGGCGGAGTGGTAAGGTCTGGACCGCAACGGCGCGACGACGCGGCGGTTCCGCAACTCAGTTTCCGAACGTCGCGCTTTCGTTGCGCCGTCGCAGTTGACCACATGATATCCCAAGACCATATCCTCGACCTTCTCCAGAACGTGAAGGATCCGGAAGTCCCGGTGATCAGCGTGCTGGAACTGGGTGTGGTGCGGCACGTGGATGTGGAGCCCGATGGCAAGGCGGTGGTCACCATCACCCCCACCTACACCGGCTGCCCGGCCATGGACGTGATGGCGGCCGACATCCGGAAGGAACTGCTGGACCATGGCGTACCGGCCGTGGAGGTGAAACAGAGCCTCGCCCCCGCATGGACCACCGACTGGATCACCGAGCCCGGCAAAGCCAAACTGAAAGCCTACGGCATCGCGCCGCCGGAGAAGACCGGTGACATCCGCGCGCTAAAAGGCGAACTGCCCGTGGTGCCCTGCCCACAATGCGGTTCCACGAACACGGTGATGCTTTCGGTCTTCGGGAGTACGGCGTGCAAGGCGTTGTGGAAGTGCAACGATTGTTTGGAGCCGTTCGATCAGTTCAAGTGTTTGTGAGACATGTCCGAACCCGAACAGTTTCTCGTTCGGCCAGGGCTCATCGTCCCGGTCACTTCGGACTTCAGGATTGAATCGTTTGATAGAATCTACTACGCCTACTCGGTCAAATTCCTTGAGAAGGCACGAGATCACGAAGCCCGCTTGGGTCAACTGATTGATACCAGTTTGATCAATAATTGCGCGCTGAGCCTCCTGCTATCAGCCCTTGGCCTAGAGTCCCATATTAATGACTTCGGCCAAAAGCAACTCGGAGAGAACTACTTCAAAGCGGTTGATCGCCTCAGCCCACCATCAAAGTACAGAATCGTGACAGACCTGGTCGCTGGAAAAAAGAACTGGCTTCCTGAGCATTATGTCGGCGAACTGAAACGTCTCTTCACCCTTCGTGACAAACTTGTTCATTACAAGAGCATCAACGTTGATCCGATTAAGAACCAAACAGTCCGCAAGGAGTATTTCATCGAAGAGAAAGAACTAGGGATACGTTGCTTCGAGCTGGTCGTGTTGAAGCT
>JAHBUM010000008.1 GCA_019638075.1 Flavobacteriales bacterium
CTTCTCCTGTGCGTTCGCTGTGCCCACCAAGGCGGTGAGCAGCGCGGTCATCATCAGTTCCTTCATGGGTGTGGGTGATCTTGTCGGACCAAGGTAGGTGATCTTGTCCTGCCCTCAACGCGCGATCACCAGACGTTGGGCGTTCCTGCCTTGAATGGTCGCGGTGTACACGCCGTTGGGCAGTTCCTGTACGTCCATGCCTTGGGCGAAGTCGCCGAGACGGCCTTGCAGGCACAGCCTTCCGGCGCTGTCGCGCACATCCACGCGGGTGTTGGGCGCAAGGCCCGGTGCCACGATGGCTACGCTGGTGCTCGCCGGGTTGGGGTGTATGCTCCACGTGCTGGCAGTGGTTTCCGCGATGCCCACGATCTCGTTGGCCGGATCAACACGCACGAGGGTGCTGTTGGTGGCGTTCACATACCACAGGCGGCCATCGAACCCGGCCTTGATGCCCATGATGCCCGGCGTGGCCGCGATGCGGCCGCGTTCGGCGAAGCCGTTGGCCATGTCGTAGATGATGATCTCGCCGGTGGCGTGGTCGCTCACGTACAGGCTGTTGCCCACCACTTCGATGCCTGCCGGTTGTTGCAGGCCCGAGTTCACGATCACTTGCACCGTGGCGCCGGTCACGTTGCGGTATTGCACGTACGACTCGAACGGGCCGAAGGATGGGGTGCCCGCGAGGTTGCCGGTGCGCGTGTTCAGACGGAGGATGCGCTGCCCGCCATTGTCCACGATGTACAGCCATCCGGTGCGCTTGTCCAGCACGCAGTGGCTCACGATGTGGTCGTTGGGGTCACGGGTGATGCTTACTTGGGTGTAGCGGTGGATGACGGCGTTGCCGTGGTAGTCCTGGCCGGGGCCGTGGTCGCCCTTGAAGTCGTGCATCACCACGTCGCGGTTGTGGCCGTCCACCACCCAGTACCGGTTCCAGCGTTCGTGGGCGATGCCCTGGCTGCGGGGCGTCACGTGCAGCATGTCCAGGTGGCTGCCCAGCGGGCCGAACTGGTTCTGCGCATAGATCGCGGGGTCGGCGCTCCACAGGGTAGGGCCGGTGAACGGCGTGGTGGTGCTCTGGTTCCCGTTGGCGTCGTAGATGCCGGGACAGGTGGCGAAGGCGTTGTTGTCGCCCATGGCGATGCCGGTGGGCAGGCTCATGAAGTGGCGTACTGCCGGGTCGCGCTGGTACAGGAAGGTTTGGTCGGCCTCGCCGGGGTCGGTGAATTTCACCGTGTTGCC
This sequence comes from Flavobacteriales bacterium, assembly GCA_019638075.1. Taxonomy (GTDB): domain Bacteria; phylum Bacteroidota; class Bacteroidia; order Flavobacteriales_F; family PHOS-HE28; genus PHOS-HE28. The sequence continues at coordinate 1,240 of JAHBUM010000008.1, forward strand.
TCCGGTGTTCGCATTCCCCTTGTTGATCACCCACAGCTCGTTGCGGCTGCGGTCGGGGTGGAAGTCCAGATCGCGCGGCACCAGGATATCCTGATCGGCGTTCGCCACCTGTGTCAGCGCCGGTGCTTCAAGGAGGTAATCATCGGCCCGGTCAGGGATCGCCGGGTCGATCCGGATGGTGCGCGTCACGTTATCGTTGCCGACGCCTTGGTCGCTCTCGCCGTTCACACCCGTGATGCGGATGGTGACCTCGTTCGCGCCTTCGGCCTGTGGGAGCCATGGCGCGCTCATGAGCACTTCACGTTCCGCGCCCGGTGCAAGGTTCCCTGTGATGGTTTCTGTGACCTCCGATCCGCCGGGCACAGTATAGCCGATGCCGAACGAGGTGACGGCCGCCGACCCCACGTTCTTCACGGTCACGGCCATGAGCACGGGCATATCCACTTCGCCATACATGCTCGTTTCGTTGGAGATGATCGCCATGTCACGTTCCTCGGGTAGCCGCACCGTGAAGGTGTAGCGGTTCATGGCGCCGCCGGTGGCCGGGAACGATGCGGCATATACACCCTCCACCAGCACGGTGAAAGCGGCCTGCCCATCGCCATACGAATCCACGCAGATGATGTCGTACTGTGCGCCGGCCACAAGGCACCAAGGGCCGGTGGCGATGGTGGTGTTGCCGGCATAGCCACCGGGAGGGGACTCGAAGGAGCCTGCGCTGGCGCAGGTCACCGCCGGGTTGCCACCAACGAAGATGGGCGATGCGCCACAGGCAGCACCCTGCTGCACGAGCTGCCACATGGTCTCGTTGCCGTAGGTGTCCGTATGCACCTGTATGCGTACCTCCAGTTGGCCGTCTTCGCATTGGGCCATGGAGAACGAAGGCGCCAACGCGCCGAAGAGCAGGGGGATGATGTAGTGTGCCGGTCGCGTCATGTCGTGTATCTCTTGGGGCCTAAGCTAACCCACAGCCCGTGCGCGGCCATGCCCGGTCGGGGGCACTTGGATGATGGTGTTGGAAACGCACCGGCACAATGGCAAGCCGTGTTGCCGACGAATGCCCATTGGCTGCCGATGAACAGCTGTTGCGGGGTTATGAGCGATGGCGCGTGGGTGCGGCTTTTCGCACCACGGCTCATTCCGCGAGCGATCGAAGGAAGGGGATCACGGCTTGGTGGAAGGCTTCGGGCTGTTCGGTGTTGCTGAGGTGCCCGGCGCGTGGAATGATGGTCAGTTGTCCGTGTGGCAACGCATGGGCCATGTGTTCGCTCGTGGGCAGCGGCATCAGTTCATCTTCATCGCTGGTGATCACCAGCGCGGGCTTGTTGAAGCTGTGCAGCACATGGGTACGGTCGGGCCGTTGTGCCATGCCCAGCGAGGCCGCCGCCACCGCGCCGGGGTCCTGCCTTGCGATCATGGCTTCGATGCGGGCCACTTCCGCTGGCCGTTCGCGGCGGGTAGTGGCACCGAGGACTTTCGGCACCATGCCACGGGCGATCACGTGCATGCCTTTCTCCATGGCATCCTTGGCAGTGGCCTCGCGACCGAGTTTCCCTTCGCTGGTATCCGCCGTGCTGCGCGTGTTGCAGAGGATGAGGCCCGCGATGCGGCCGGGTGCGCGTTCGGCCATGGCCATGGCGATGTAGCCACCCATGGAAAGGCCGCAGGGGATCACGCTGGCGATGCCGCGCGCATCGAGTTGGCGGAGCAGATCATCCGCACACTTCTCCATGGTGAGCGTTCCATCGGATGACCGGTCGTTCCCGAAGCCGCGCAGGTCGGGTGCCATCACATCGGCCACGGTGCTCAGCGGTGCGATGTTCGGTTCCCACAGCGTATGGTCGAGCGGGAAGCCATGGATCAACAGAAGGGTAGGGCGCATCGGGTTCTGGTTTTGGATGTTCAAGGATACGATAGCCACGGGTGTGCCGTAATGGAAGAGTGCGAGAGTGGGAGAGTGCGCTCTTGCACTCTTGGACCCTCGTACCACACTCGTTCCACCAAATGTCGTGGTAGGATCCACCATTTTTGTGACATGACCGGCAACCGTCGCATCACCTCCTTCCTGCTTTCGATCCTGCTGTGCAACGTCGTCTCCCGCGCCACCGAATACGTGGTGCCTGCCGGTGATGATGTCTCCGCCTTCTTCGCCAAGCTGCCGAAGGACGCCACTTATGTCTCATTCTCCGCAGCGGCGGAATACCATGCGAAAGGCGACATCATCCTGCCACGGCAACAATACCTCGTGATCGACGGCAAAGGTTGCAGGCTCTCGCTGGGGGCGGGTTCCAACGGCTTCACCACGCCGATCACCGACCAGAAGATGGCCGCCCAACGCACCGGCGACCGCTACACCATCCGCGATTTCGCCATGATAACCGGTGGGCGCAAGGCGATCGATCTGCAAGCCACGCTGAACAGCACGGTGATCAACTGCCGCCTTACGGGACAGACCGAAGCCGCAGTGGATCTGCGTTTCTGCCTGATGGCGCGGCTGGAGAACGTGCTGGTGACGAACCCGGTGGAACGCGGCTTCGTGGTGCGCTGCGGCGATTGGCCGGGTGCCAATACCAGCAACAGCCAGAGCAATCACACCGTGCTTTCGCAATGCCGTGTGTATTGCAGCAAGACCACCACCGAAGCCTTCACGGTGCTCAACAGCGGCGGGGTGCGCATGACCGATTGCATCAGCGAAGGATCCCCGGCGGACTACGATCTCTTTCTTTCAGCCCGCACCGATGGCAACGAGGCCGCCGCCGCGAACAACCCGGTGGTGAAGGCTTTCACGCTATCCAACTTCCATGTGGAGCACCGCCTGCGCAAGGCGAGCATCCACGTGAACATGCCGCCGAAGTCCACCGTGAACATCGATAACGTGTACTGGAACAGCCCCATCGGCGCGCCGGTGATCCACTACGTGGGCGGCCAGCTCAACGTCTCCAATATCGGCTGGTGGAACCCTGATTTCCGCATCACCACCAGTACGCCGGTGCCGCACATCAACTTCGATGCGTGCCACAAGGCGCTGGTGATCCCCGACAAGCCGGATGATACCGGGAAGCGTTGCGGTGCGTTGCAACTCGTGGGCGATCATGTGCCGGGCCGCAAGCTCGATCCAACGTATGTGCGCATCACGCGCCGCGCGATGTGAGTAACTGTTCGCAATTCCCTTGGAACCGCAGGCGGGGAAGTAGTTGTCAGATGCCAGTTGTCAGGCTCCTTGGTGGTACCCCTTGACGAGAAAGCTTCAAGGCTTTTGAGCTTGAAGCTTGAACATCTTGAACTGCTGGGCGGGAGAAGCCCCCGTACAGAAGCCTCGGAAGCAGGCATTTCCTGACAACTGACCACCGACAACTGACAACTTCCCCCTCACTCATTTGCACCAGCCTTCCTCTCTTTTTGCAAACAGGCTCTGAGGATCAGTGATCCGACCGGACCACTGCCACTTCCCGCCCCTCGAACCGCACGCGCTGGCCTTCGCGGATCTTGCACGTCTTGCGCAGTTCCACCTGACCATCCACATGGACCAGCCCTGCGGCCACCAAGTGCTTGCCCTCGCCCCCGGAGTTGCAGAAACCGGCCAGCTTCAACAACTGGTTCAGTTCGATGAACTCTCCTTGCAGCTCGAATCGTTGTGCCGTGTCGCTCATGTGATCTTCAATATGCGGAACCGTTGGGGCTGCGGCCCGTTGTTCAGTTCGGCCACTTCGCCCACGCGTTTGCCGAGCAATGTGCGCGCAAGCGGGGATGTGAAGGCGATGCGCTGCTCCTTCACCGAAGCCTCGTCCACGCCCACGATGGTCCAGTGCCGTTCGGTGTTCGCCAGCGGGCCGTTCAGGTGCAGCAGGGCCACGGTGCAGCCGAACCGTACCTCGTCGTTCGCCGCCGCCGGTTCCACCACCCGTGCGGTGTTGATGCGCTCCTGCAACAGGGCCAGTTTGCCATCCACTTCCGCCTGTGCGCGGCGGCGTTCGTAGTCGCTGCCGGTGGTGGCCGCGCGTTCCTGCTCCAGCGCCAGCCGCTCGTTGCGCAGCAGTTCCAAGCCGCGTGGGGTCACGTAGTTCGCCACGCCTTCGGGCAGCGGCGCACGCGGCGGAATGAAGGGCGACTCCTCCTGATCATCCTCGCGCACGAAACCCCGGCTCATGGGGTCGAAGCTAACATGGTGCCATGCCACCGCACACTGCGGATCGCGGCCCCTCGCGTTCCTTTGGGGTGGGATGCGCACGTTCTTCTACGGCAATTGGTTCATCGGCCTGTGTGCCGTGGCGCTCGGCATCGAGGCAGCCTTGCAGCAAGGTGTCCCGCTGAACGGCCTGTGGTACCATGTGGGGATCTTCGTGGCCTGCGTTGCGTTCTACAACCATGCGTATCGTGGGCACCTCCATGGGCTGGGGCAGGATGACCGGACCCGTTGGTATGCGCGGAACGGCCGTCGGCAGCGCACGGTCCAGTTCATACTGATCGGCGTGGCATGCGCCGGTGCCTGCATCGGCTGGGCGGTGTTCCGGGACCGGCCGCTGCTGATGGATGCGCACCGCTTGGCCCTGTTGCTGGTGTTCCCGTTGACAGGAGCGGCCTACTATGGCGTCGGTGGCGCTGCACTGCGCAACGTGGGCTGGCTGAAGCCGTTCGTACTGGGCTTTGTGTGGGCGGGCGTGGTAACCGTGTATCCGGTGGTGGTGCATGCGGTGCTTCAGGGGACGGCCTTGCCCGATGCGGGCCTTACCGCCCGGCTGTTCGTGAAGAACATGATGTTCGTGGCCCTGCTCGCAGTGCTCTTCGATATCAAGGACCATGCGGGTGATCACCGGAACGAACTGCGCACTTTCGTGGTGCGGCGCGGCCTGCGGACCACGTTGTTCCGCATCGTGCTCCCGCTCACCGTTGCGGGCGTACTCATCTTTCTGGCCTATGGTGCCGCGAACGGCTTCAGCACACCGAAGCTGCTGTTGAACACGGTCCCGTTCGCAGCCATGATGCTGGTGATCTATGCGCTGCGGAAGCGCCGCTCCATCCTCTATTACCTCGTGGTGGTGGATGGGCTTATGCTGCTGAAGGCCGTATGCGGCAGCGTGGCGATGCGCTGGTTCTGAGCATGCACGGAAGGGTTCGCTGTGCGGCTGCGAACACCTTCAGCCACTGCGGGGAGCGGCCATGCCATCGCAAGGACAGGAGCCGGATCGGTATGGGGCTTGTGCCTTTTGTGCCTTACTTGGCATCCTGATCCGTGCCCATGGAAGTCCTCGACATCATCATCGCGCTGCTCACGCTGATCACCCTTGAGGTGGTGCTGGGCATCGACAACATCATCTTCATCTCCATCCTCGCGGACCGGTTGCCCGAGGGCCAGCGTGACAAGCTGCGCAAACTGGGCATCGGCTTGGCGATGGTGTTGCGGCTGGCGCTGCTGGCCCTGATCTCGTGGATCATGAAGCTCGATGTACAACTGGTCGAGCTCTTCGGGCATGGCTTCACAGGGAAGGACCTGATCCTCTTCTTCGGCGGTATCTTCCTGCTTTACAAGGCCACCCGGGAACTGGGCCACATGACGGAAGAGGCGGTGGAAGGCCCCGGAAAGTCCAAGGCCGCCACCTTCGGTGCATTGCTGTTTCAGGTGCTCATGCTCGATCTGGTGTTCTCCATCGATTCCATCATCACTGCCGTGGGCATGGTGAACGAATTGTGGCTGATGTACGTGGCCGTGGTGGTCACGGTCATCATCATGCTCATCGCCTCCAAGCCCATCGCGGCGTTCATCTCCCAGCACCCCAGCTTCAAGGTGCTGGCGCTCAGCTTCCTCATGGTGATCGGCGTGGCGCTCGTGGCCGAGGGCGCCGGCTATCCCATTCCGAAGGGCTTCATCTACAGCTCCATGGCCTTCGCGTTCTTCGTGGAGGTGGTGCAGCTGCGCGTGTTGCGGAAGAAGATGAAGCAGTAGCCCGACCGCTCGTCCGGCATTACTTTGCCGCCATGTCCCTGCGCCACGTCCGCATCACCCGTTACATCATGCCGCTGCGCGAAGGTGGTTCGTTGCCCGGCCTGGCCGATGGCGACGATGGCTTCAAGTACGTGGTGAAGTTCCGCGGCAACGGGCACGGTCCGAAAGCACTCGTGGCCGAACTGATCGGTGGTGAAGTGGCCCGTGCCCTCGGCCTGCGTGTGCCGGAACTCGTTCTCGCCTCGCTGGATGCCGCCTTCGGACGCACCGAACCCGACGAGGAGATACAGGAGCTCTTGCAGAACAGCACCGGCACCAACGTGGCCCTTCACTTCCTGGCCGGTGCCATCACCTTCGATCCGGTGGTGGTCACCGTGGATGCCTTGGAGGCTTCGCTGATCGTATGGCTGGATAGCCTGCTCACCAACATCGACCGCACGGTGCGCAATACCAACATGCTGCACTGGCGTAAGGAACTCTGGTTGATCGATCATGGCTCGTGCCTGTATTTCCACCACGCGTGGGAAAATTGGGAGCACCACGCCACAGGTCCTTTCGCCCCCATCAAGGATCACGTGCTGCTGCCGTATGCCGAGCGGCTGCAGGAAGCGGACGCATTGGCCCACGAACGCCTGACGCCGGCCGTGCTCGATGTCATCGTGGACCTCGTGCCCGATGATCTGCTGCAGTGGCCCGATAGCGACCTTGACCCCGTCGATATCCGCGCGGTGTACAAGCGCTTCCTGCGGCTTCGGCTCGAACGTTCCGCCACCTCCATCTCCGAAGCACAGCATGCCCGAACAGCACTTGTATGAGTATGCCGTGGTGCGGCTGGTGCCCGTGCTCGCGCGCGAGGAGTTCCTCAACGTGGGCATCGTGCTCTTCAGTAAGCACGCGCGTTTCATCCGGGTCGTTACCGGGTTGAACGAGGAGAGGCTGCGCTGTTTCCACGGCGATGTGGACCTGGACGAAGTGCATGCCAACCTCGATTCCTTCACACGCATCGCACACGGTGATCCACAAGCGGGGCCGATCGGGCAGCTCGACCTGCCCTCGCGCTTCCGTTGGCTCACCGCCGTGCGCAGCAGTGCGCTGCAAACCTCGCGTCCGCATCCTGGCCTGAGCAGCGACCTGGAGGCGACCGTTCAGCGGTTGTTCAAGGAGCTGGTGCTCTGAAACGGCTGTGGTCATGGTGGAAATGAGAAAAGCCCCTCTGAGAGGGGCTTTTCTTGCGGACCGGACGGGACTCGAACCCGCGACCTCCGCCGTGACAGGGCGGCATTCTAACCAGCTGAACTACCGGTCCGTTCAGCCCCGCTTTTCGGCGGGGCAGCGATAGCGGGTGCAAATGTAACGCTACCTCTCATTCCTGCAATACCTCCGTGAAAAAGTATGGGAAGCTCAGTACAGCCGCGCCCTTTTCGTCAGGAACTCCAGTAGCACCGGCTCGAAACCGGCGTTGATGTCGGCCTCCACAAGGTCGATGCGGTACTGGCCGCACTTCAGCTTCAGGCGGTGCCAGCGCTCGGCCATGGCGGCTTTGTAGGCTTCGCGCACTTCGGCGGGATGGGCCTTCACCTGCTCGCCGGTCTCCACATCCACGAAAGTGTAGGGGCGGTCCGCGAGGTCGAGGTCCAGTTCGTGCTTGCGGTCCACCACGTGGAAGAGGATGATGTCGTGTTTGTTGAAGCGCAGGTGTTGCAGTGCCTCGAACACTTCGTCCTCGCGGTCGGCGCTGTCCAGCATATCGCTCAGGATCACCACCAAGCTGCGGCGGTGGGCGCGTTGGGCGATGTCGTGCAGGGCTTCCACCACCGAGGTCTTCTGCCCACGGGCCGGGGCATCGGTGGCGAGCAGGCCTTCCAAGTGCTGCATCAGGTGGCGCAGGTGTACGGCATTGCTGCGCGCTTCCTCCTTCACCAGTACGCGGTCGCTGAAGGTGGTGAGGCCCACGGCATCGCGCTGTTTGCGCAGCAGTTGGATGAAGGCCGCCGCCGCGTGCGTGGCGAACTGCACCTTGTTGAAGCTGCCCTTCGGCACTTCATCGGGATAGTACATGCTGCTGCTCGCATCCAACACCAACTGGCAGCGGAGGTTCGTCTCCTCCTCGTACCGCTTCACGAAGAGCTTGTCCGTGCGCGCGTAGAGCTTCCAGTCTATGTGGCGCGTGCTTTCACCGGGGTTGTAGAACCTGTGCTCGGCGAACTCCACGCTGAAGCCGTGGAACGGGCTTTTGTGCAGGCCCGCGAGGAAGCCTTCCACCACCTGACGGGAGTGGAACTCAAGCTGGCTGAGCACTTGGAGGGCTTTCTGCTCGATGGGCATGGCGCAAAGATCGGGGTGAACGTGTGAGCGACCTCTTCAGTGCTTAGTAACGACTGGCGCCGGGCGGATTGAAGAGTTCCCACTCATCATAGAAGTAGTCCGAATCCTTGAACGTGCCCACCCATTCCGCGAAGAGCGGCCGGAATTCCTCCACGGCATTGCGCAGGAGGTCGAAGTAGGATTGTTCGCTGTAACCGGCCATTTCCAAGCCGCGCAGCGCCACCACCATTTCGCGGCACGACCGCCGGATCAGGCAGGCGTTCTCCATCTGCAGGTCGTACATGTTCATGGCGTATGCCCCGGCGATCTTGGCCCCGATGGTGTAAGCGTGGTCCATGATGTCGTTCTTGCTCTGCTTCAGCATGTGGCTCTCGAAACGCTGGCGCGATGCGTTCTTCCCCTCGCTCTTTGCCTCGTCGGGCGCGCTTTCCACGATGGCGGTGGCGAGTTTGCGGATCTCTTCAGCCTTCTTGAAGAGGGGTGTCTTCCGGTACTTGTCGTGGTCTTCCATGGGATCGGAGGTCTTGGATGATCTTGTACAACGTTACGCCGAACAGGACCAATATGGATAACGAACGACCCCGCACGGCAGGCCATGCGGGGTCGTTCAATGCCGGTGTGGGCCGGTTCAGGCGAGCTGGCCTTCCAGCTTCTGGCTCAACTGGCTCTTGGGCACGGCGCCCACGCTGCGGTCCACCACTTCGCCGTTCTTGATGAACAGGATGGTGGGGATGCTGCGGATGCCGTACTTCATGGCGGTCTGCGGGTTGTTGTCCACGTTCACCTTGCCTACGACGGCCTTGCCATCGTATTCCTTGGCGAGTTCTTCCACCACGGGGCCTACCATGCGGCAGGGGCCGCACCATTCCGCCCAGAAATCGACCAGTACGGGTTTGTCGCTCTTCAGCGCGAGTTCTTCAAAGTTGCTGTCGGTGAGTTCGAGTGCCATGTTCTTGGGTGGGCATCTTGCAATGCCTCGTTTGTTACGGTTCGTTGGTCGTGCAAGTTGTGGAACCTTGGCGATCGGTGCAGGAGGGCCACCCGATCAGTTTTCCACGTGTTGTGCGCACAAAGGTACCGCCTTGGGGCAAGTTCCTTGCCATGGAAAGTATCGTGACAGAAAGGCAGGATCCCAAGGGTGAATGATGCAGCACTCAGGCAATGGGCCTATGGATCCTTCCTTGCTTCATCCTTCGCTGGGTCCGACCAATCCTTGGCCAAGCTCGGTTCGCTCGCCATGGTGAGTGCGGCCGTATCGTTGATCAGGGCACGAAGCAACATGCTCTTCTCCTGAAGCGTGCATCGGTCCATCCAAGCAAGGATCTGGTCGAAGCCCACAGGTAGGTCGTGCTTTGGTGTCGGCACGGAAGCGATCAATTCAGCGTATACGTTACATCCGTAAGCCCATCCAACGACCGGATCAGGTCTTCGCTCACCGCCACGCTGATACCCTTGGTGGGCGCTTCCAACACCATCTTCTCCTGCTCGCTCACCAGTTGGATGTTCACCCTGCACTTGCCCGGCGACGCTTTCAATAGCTGTCCAAGCTCGCGGGCCAAAGCGTCGTCCACCCGGTCGGCGTCCAGCTTCAGGTTCAGTTTGGTGATGTACTTCTCCCGCGCATCGCCGAGCAGGTCGATGTTGTACACCTTCAGCTCCATCTGCCCTTCATCGCGGCCCCATGTGCGGGCCATGGCCTTGCCTTTCACCAGCAGCAGCGCACCGCTTTGTAGGTACAGCTTGAATTTCATGTAGTCCTCGCTGAAGAACATGAACTCGTGCGTGCCGCTGTGGTCTTCCAGCGAAAGGCTGCCGAAGGGCTTGCCGCTCTTGGCGATGCGGTGCTCGGCCTTGGTGACGATGCCTGCGAAGGTGAGGTCGCGCCCGGCGAGTTTGTCCAGTTCCTTCAGGTCGGGCAAACTGGTGTTGCAGAGGTACTTGATCTCCAAGCGGTGATCGTCCAGCGGGTGGCCGCTGAGGTAGAAGCCGATCACCTCCTTCTCGTAGTGCAACTGCTCCAGCGCGCTCCACGGATCTATCGCGGGCAGCATCGGTTCGGGGATGGCAGCGCCCTCGTCCGCATCGCCGAACATGTTCACCTGTGCGCTGTCGGCACCGTCCTGACACTGCTGGCCGTAGCGTACGAGTGTCTCGATGAAGGTGGGCTTGCCTTCGCCCGCGCTGAAGAAGAAGTGCGCGCGGTGGCTCTTCGGGAAGCCGTCGAACGCACCGGCGTAGGCGAGGCTTTCCAAGGCTTTGCGGTTGGCAGCGCGCAGGTTCACACGGCGCATCAGGTCGTAGATGTCCTTGTACGGGCCGTTCTCCTTCCGTTCGGTCACGAGGCCTTCCACCGCCGCTTCGCCCACGCCTTTCACCGCACCCAAGCCGAACCTGATCTGCCCCTGCTTGTTCACGCTGAACTGCAACTGGCTCTCGTTCACATCGGGGCCGAGCACGGAGATGCCCATGCGGCGGCACTCCTCCATGAAGAAGGTGATCTTGTCGATGCTGCCCTGCGAATGCGTGAGCACGCTGGCCATGTACTCGCTCGGGTAGTTCGCCTTCAGCCACGCGGTCTGGTAGGCCACGAACGCATAGCACGTGCTGTGCGATTTGTTGAAGGCGTATTGCGCGAAGGCCTCCCAGTCGGTCCACACCTTGTCGCACACCTTCGCATCGAAGCCGCGCTCCTTGGTGCCTTCGAGGAACTTGCCCTTCATCTTGTCCAGCGTGGCGCGGTCCTTCTTGCCCATCGCCTTCCGCAGCACGTCGGCATCGCCTTTCGTGAAACCAGCGAGCTTCTGCGAGAGCAACATCACCTGCTCCTGATAGACGGTGACGCCGTAGGTCTCCTTCAGCAGGTCCTCCATTTCAGGGAGGTCGTACACGATCTTCTCCAAGCCGTGTTTCCGCTTGATGAAGGTGGGGATGTATTCCAGCGGCCCCGGCCGGTACAGGGCGTTCATGGCGATGAGGTCGCCGAATTGGTCGGCCTTCAGCTCGCGCAGGTACTTCTGCATGCCCGCGCTTTCGAACTGGAAGGTGCCGTTGGTCTCGGCGCGTTGGTAGAGCGCGTAGGTCTTCGCATCGTCCAGCGGAATGTCGTCGATGGCGATGTCCACCCCATGGTTGGCCTTGATCATGCGCAGCGCATCGCGGATGATCGTGAGCGTCTTCAACCCGAGGAAGTCCATCTTGATCACACCGGCGTCCTCCACCACCTTGCCGTCGTACTGTGTGAGCAGCAATGTGCTTTCCTTGCTGGTGCATACGGGCAGGATCTCGGTGAGGTCCTTCGGCGCGATGATGATGCCCGCCGCGTGGACACCCGTTCCGCGCACGGAGCCTTCGAGCTTTTCGGCCGCGTTCAGCACATCGCTGGTGAGCTCGCCGCTGTCGAGGATCTCGCGCAGTTGTTTCACCAACGCGATCTCGTCGGCACCGAGGTTCTCCTTGCTCTTCAAACTGCCTTCGCCATCGAGCGGTGCGCGCAGGAGGCGGCCCAGTTCGATGCCGGGTCGTTCGGGCACCAGCTTGGCAAGGCGGTCGGCCTCGTTCAACGGCAGGTCCATCACGCGCGCCACGTCGCGGATGCTGCTCTTGGCGGCCATGCTGCCGTAGGTGACGATCTGGGCCACCTGGTTCTGGCCGTACTTCTCCACCACGTAGTCGATCACCTTCTGGCGGCCTTCGTCGTCGAAGTCGGTATCGATATCGGGCATGCTCTTGCGGTCCGGGTTCAGGAACCGTTCGAAGAGCAGGTCGTACTTGATGGGGTCGATGTTGGTGATGCCGATGCAATAGGCCACAGCGCTGCCCGCCGCACTGCCACGGCCCGGCCCGATCAACACGCCGATGTCGCGGCCGTGGTTGATGAAGTCCTGCACGATGAGGAAGTAGCCCGCGAAGCCCATCGTGCGGATCACGAAGAGCTCGAAATCGAGGCGCTCCTTGATGGTGGGGTCGAGGGAATCTATGCCGCCGCCGGAAACCGATCCTTGGCCAATGCTCCCGTTGCTGCGACCCTCCCGGCTCAAGGCCGGGATGACAGGGTCGCCGGTACGGGTGCTTTGATCGGTATCTGTGCGTAGCCAGCGCTTGATCGCACCCTGATAAGTAAGATGCTTCAGGTATTCATCCTGATCGGTGAAGCCATCGGGCAGCTGGTAATTGGGCAGCAGGATATCCTGCTTCAGCTTCAAGGTCTGCACCTTGTCCACGATCAGGTTCGTGTTGTCCAAGGCTTCGGGCAGATCGCGGAAGGTCTCGGCCATCTGCGCCTGCGTCTTGAAGAAGAACTGGTCGTTGGGGAAGCCGAAGCGTTTGCCCTTCGTGGAGGCGTCCTCGTCCGTGGCGATGGGCGTGCTCTGCTTCTCGCCGGTGTTCACGCACAGCAGGATGTCATGCGCGTTGCTGTCGTCCTGATCGGTGTAGTGGCTGTCGTTGCTGGCGATGATGGGTACGTTGTACTTGCGGCTCCACTGCACCAGCACGGCGTTCACCTTGTCCTGCTCGGGAATGCCGTGGCGTTGCAGCTCGATGTAGTAGTCCTCGCCGAAGAGGTCGAGCCACCACTTGAACTCGTCCTCGGCCTTGTCCATGTCGCCGCGCAGGATGGCCTGCGGCACGCTGGCACCCAAGCAGCACGTGGTGGCGATCAGCCCTTCATGGTATTGCTCGATCAGCTGTTTGTCGATGCGCGGGTACTTGCTGTAGAAGCCATCGATGTAGCCCAGCGAGCACAATTTGCTCAGGTTCTTGTAGCCCGTGGGGTCCTTCGCCAGCATCAGCTGGTGGAAACGCTTGTCCTTCTCCTCCCGCGTGAAGTTCTTGCGCGTGCGGTCGGCCACCACGTAGAATTCGCAACCCACGATGGGCTTCACCTTCAAGCTGCCATCCTCGTTCTTGTGCTTGCCCGCCTCGGCCACGAACTTGAACGCGCCGAACATGTTGCCGTGGTCGGTGATGGCGAGCGCGCGCTGGCCGTCCTTCGCCGCCTTCTTGTAGAGCGAAGGGATGCTGGCGGCCCCGTCGAGGAGGGAATATTGGGTGTGGACGTGGAGGTGGGAGAACTGCATGGTCTGAGTATGGATACCGCCTTCAGCGGAACAGGCTGTGGGGGTGACTGAAGGACATGGCTGAAGCCTGCTTGTTCGCAGGGGCCACGAAGTTACCCGGCGACAAGAGGGGGGAAGGGATCAGTTTTCCACGATCACCTCCCCCTTGCACCGCACCGGAAAATTCACCGAATTGGCGATGAAGCACAGCTCATGCGCCCTGTGATGGAGTTCCTCGGCTTTCGCGGCCATGTCCGCATCGCGCACGGTCACTTCGGGGTGCAGTGCCACTTCAAGGAAGCGACCGCTGCCATCGGGCAGGGTCTCCATGGTGCCGGTGGCGTTGTCGATGTATGCCGTCACCACCACACCGTTGATCGCGCACACGTGCAGGTAGCTCATCATGTGGCACGCGCTCAGGGCCGCAACCAGCATGTCCTCCGGGTTGTGGCGCGAAGGGTCGCCACGGAAGGTGAGGTCGGATGAGCCGAACAGGTCCGGCTTGCCCGCGATGCGGATCACATGGTCGCGCTTGTAGCTGCGGTAGTGGTCGGTGCCGGTGCCCCGGTCGCCGGTCCACTCCACTTGTATGGCATAGCTGTGGTGACTGGTCATGGAGCGAAGTTCTGAAGAGGCTGCGTAGTTTCACCACGATGATGGTATTGGAACGGTTCTATTCGGCCTTCGCGCAGCGCGACTGGTCAGCCATGGGCGCTTGCTACCACGAGGAGGCCCGCTTCAGCGATCCGGTGTTCCCCGGCCTCGATGCGAAGGGCGCCCGCGCCATGTGGAGGATGCTGCTGACGAGCGGCACCGATCTTCGGATCACGTACAAGATCTTGGAAGAGAACGCCACAGGTGGGAAAGTCCGCTGGGAGGCGTGGTACACGTTCAGCAGGACGGGGCGGCCGGTCCATAACATCATCACATCCACCTTCTCGCTGAAGGATGGGCTCATCCTCGTTCAGCAGGACAGGTTCAACTTATGGAAGTGGAGCCGTCAGGCGTTGGGCACGACCGGCTTGTTGCTCGGTTGGTCGCCGATCGTTCGGGGCAAGGTGCGCAGTGCGGCAGCCGCTGGGTTGAAGAAGGCCATGAATAGTTGATCGCCCTGCTTCACGGTTCCTTCAAGGACCTTTCATCGGCGGACACGGCCGTAAAGAAGGAGAGGAAGTGAGGGTGGACGTCCTCACTTCCTCTCCTTCATCACGTCCTCACTCCCTCACCCGGCCATTCGGACAGGTCGGCTCTCTGCCATGTTCCACCACCACACTACAGGCCCAGTCCGTAGTAGGCGCGGGTCCCGTTCGGGTAAACGCCCTCGACAAGCACCCCGCCGCGCTTGCTTTCCAGCAATTTGGCCAGTTGGGCCGGATCCTTCACGGCTTGCTGGTCGATACGGGTGATGATGAAGCCTTCCTTGATGCCGCTGCTGCGGAACTTGCCGCCGTTGATCGCCGTGACCTTCACGCCGTTCTCCAAGCCGAGCGCCTTCAACTCCGAAGTAGAAGGCGCGCCGAACTCTGCGCCGAGCGATGCGGAGCCCACGCTGCGGGTATCCACGGCGGCCACGGTGGAGCCTTCCTTGCCGCGCAACGTCATGTCGAACACCTGCTCCGAGCCCTTGCGGAAGACGGTCACCGGAACCTTGTTGCCCGGACGGAACTTGCCGACCTGTTCCTGCAACTGCGGCACGTTGTTCACGTCGATGTTACCCACCTTCACGATCACATCACCAGCCTGCATGCCTGCCTTCTGGGCAGCGCCACCGTCGGTGATGCCGTTCACGTAGACGCCTTTGATACGGCCCAATCCCGTCTCGTCCGCCAGCTTCTGGTCCATGTCGCGGATGCTCACACCGATGTAGGCGCGTTGCACGCTGCCGAACTCCAGCAGGTCGTTGGCCACCTTCTGCACGATGTTCACCGGTATGGCGAAGGAGTAGCCGGAATAAGAGCCGGTCTGGCTGGCGATGGCGGTGTTGATGCCCACGAGGCGGCCGTTGGCATCCACCAAGGCACCACCGCTGTTGCCGGGGTTCACCGCAGCATCCGTTTGGATGAAGGATTCCAGTGGGATGATGTCGCGGGCGGCATCGTACTGAAGGAGGTTGATGTTACGGGCCTTGGCGCTCACGATGCCGGCCGTCACGGTGCTGGTCAGGTTCATGGGGTTGCCCACGGCGAGCACCCATTCGCCCACGCGCACATCGTCGCTGTTGCCGTAGGGCACGGTGGAAAGGTCCTTTGCATCCACCTTCAGTAGGGCGAGGTCCGTGCTCGGGTCGCGGCCGATAACCTTGCCCTCGAACTGCCGGTTATCGTTCAGGTGTACTTGGATCTTGTCCGCGCCTTCCACCACGTGGTTGTTGGTCACGATGTAGCCGTCGCTGCTCACGATCACGCCGCTGCCGGCGCCTTGGCGGAGCTGTTGCTGCTGCGGCGCGCGATAGCCCCAGAAAAAGTCCGCGAAGGGGTCGCGCACGTTCACGGCCGTTTCGGTGGTCACGTGTACCACCGCGTTCACCGTCTGTTCGGCGGCGTAAGTGAAATCCACCGCCGTGGTGGACGCGCCATCGGTGCCGGGCAGGCTCACATAGCGCACAGGTGGCGGTGCCGTCGCGATGGAAGCAGCGGTGTTGTTCGTTGAAGAAAGCATGTCGTGGCCTCCGAGCGCCAGCAGCGCACCTGAGAGGCCCATGGCGAAGTATCCGAATGCACGTTTCATGGTCATCTGTTGTTGGCTTTCGGTGGATCAAAATTCGTACCGGCGCTGCTGTCTGAACGTTCTGTCAGGCCCGGACCGCCGCGTTGTCGCGTTAAGAAATGTTGATCGGGATCGAATGGCGTTCGATGGAACCCGCCATAGCATCGACCCAGCTTCTTCGCCGACAGCGCCTTCGCAAAGCCTTCGGCGGTGCGAGGAGCATGGCGTAGGAGAACTGGATCGACCTGTTCAACGTGTTCGGCGAATGCCACGAACGAAGCCCGATATTTGACGCCACGATGGAACTGCATTTCGCCAAGTGGCACGGCACCGGCAACGATTTCATCCTCGTGGATGATCGCGCGGGTTCATTCCCTGGATCGGACGGTCTGGTGAAGCGCCTGTGCGACCGCCATTTCGGCATCGGCAGCGATGGCCTGATCTTGATCCAGGCACCCCGCGAGGCCGGTACACGGTTCCACATGGAGTTCTTCAACCCCGATGCGAGCAGGAGCTTCTGCGGGAACGGCAGCCGTTGCGCGTTCGCGTACTGGAGCGGGCTGGACGGCGATGCGCCTTCCGCAGCGTTCACCGCGATCGACGGGCCGCATCAAGGTGAATGGCGCGGCGGACAGGTGGCGATCAGCCTGCGCGATGTGAAGGCGGTGGAGCGGATGCCGGGCGAAGTGGACTTCGTACAGAACGGATCGCCGCATGAACTGGTGTGGGTGAAGGATCCGGCTGCCGTGGCGATCATGGAAGAAGGACCACGGCGGCGCTACGCACCTGCGCATGCGCCGGGCGGCACCAACGTGAATTTCCTCAACGTGAAGGATGGCGCCGTACACATGCGCACCTACGAGCGTGGCGTGGAGGCCGAGACCTTGAGTTGCGGTACGGGCGTGGTGGCCGCAGCGTTGAGCGCAATGCAGCGCGGGCTGGTCCAGGCCCCCGTTCCTGTCAAAGCTCCCGGCGGCTCGCTTTCCGTGGAGGCGCGATCCGCTTCGGCTGGAGGCTTCACGGAAGTATGGCTCATCGGACCGGTCCAGCATGTGTTCAACGGAGTAGCTACCTATTGAGCCATGGCGAAGCGCGGACGCATTGCAGGCGGTGTTGCCATTCTTGTGCTGGTGCTGGCCGGTCTGGCCGGTTTCTGGGCATGGAAGAAGGTGACAGGACCGGCCGCCGACTTCGCCGAGGACAGCAAAGTGCTGTACATCCCGCGCGGCGCGGACTTCGATGTGGTCGTTGATAGCCTGCAGGCCCTCGGGGCGATCGGCGATGAACGGGCTTTCCGCTGGTTGTGCGAGCAGAAGAAGTATACCAGTCGTGTACGTCCCGGCCGTTATCGCATACCGCATGGCATGAGCATGAACGCGCTCGTGAACCGATTGCGGGCGGGCGAGCAGGAGCCGGTGCGTGTCACCTTCAACGGCATCAAGCGATTGCCCGAGCTGGCGGGCAAACTCGGCCGCGTGTTGGAGCCCGATTCCCTGGCCTTCCTTCAGATGCTGATGGATGGCGATGTCCAGCGCAAGGCGGGCTACGCGGCGGAGACCTTCATCGCACAATTCATCCCGAACACCTATGAGTTCTGGTGGACCACCACGCCGGAGCAGTTCATCGAACGGATGGGGAAGGAGCACGATGCCTTCTGGAATACCGCGCGCATGGCCAGGGCGGATTCATTGAAGCTATCCTCGGTGGAAGTGGCCACGCTCGCTTCCATCGTTCAAGCGGAAACGGTGAAGCGTACGGATGCACCGAAGATCGCCGGGGTGTACCTCAACCGGTTGCGCATCGGCATGCCGTTGCAGGCGGACCCCACGTTGAAGTTCGCGCTGGGGTTGGACAGCATCAGCCGCGTGCTGAACGCGGACAAGGAGGTGGTGTCGCCGTACAATACCTACAAGAACCTGGGCCTTCCGCCGGGGCCGATCAACATGCCCGAGACCAGCATGATCGATGCGGTGTTGAACGCAGAGAAGCATGACTTCCTCTATTTCTGCGCCCGCGCCGACCTGAGCGGTTATTCGGATTTCGCGAAGACCTATGACCAGCATCTGGTATACGCGCGGAAATACCAGCGTGCGCTGAACCAGCGCGGTATCTACCGGTAGTTGTTGACCATTCGAGACCTTCCGTTCATGTCCGGCAGGCGCACAGCCCCCTATTTTCGCGACTTCATTTCAAGACCATGACCAAGATCAAGTTCGGAACCGACGGCTGGCGCGCGATCATCGCCGATGATTTCACCGTGGATAATGTGGCCCGTGTAAGCGTGGCCGTGGCACAATGGGTGAAGAAGAACTTCCCTGATCCGCCCAGCATCGTGGTGGGCCACGATTGCCGTTTCGCCGGTGAACTGTTCGCCGAAACGGCAACGAAGGTGTTCGTGAGCCATGGGATCACCGTGTACCTGGCGAAAGGTTTCGTGAGCACGCCGATGGTGAGCCTCGGTGCCTTCAACACGAAGAGCGCGATGGGTGTGATCCTCACCGCCAGCCACAACCCGCCCAGCTACAACGGCTACAAGCTGAAGGGCATCTACGGCGGCCCGCTGGTGCCCGAGCACGTGCAGGAGGTGGAGGACATCATCCCGGACAAGCATGGACTGGACCTCGCCAACATCGATCTGAAGAAGGCCAAGGCCGATGGGCTGATCAAGGACATCGATCTGGAGACCATGTACGTGCAGCACGTGGAGGCCAACTTCGACATGAGGGCCATCCGCGAGAGCGGCCTGCGCTGGGGCTATGATGCCATGTACGGCGCCGGCCAGAACGTGATCAAGCGCATCCTTCCCGATGCCGTGAAGCTGCATTGCGACTACAACCCCTCGTTCATGGGGCAGGCTCCGGAGCCGATCCACAAGAACCTGCAGGAGTTCAGCAACCTGATCAAGCAGGGCGGCATCGACTGCGGCTTGGCCACGGATGGCGATGCCGACCGTATCGGCCTGTACAACGGCAAGGGCGAGTTCATCGACTCGCACCACATCATCCTGCTGCTGATCCACTACCTGGTGAAGTACAAGAAGTTCACCGGCAAGGTGGTGGTGGCCGTGAGCACCACACCGAAGGTGAAGAAGCTGTGCGCCCACTACGGGCTGGAATACCAGGTGACCAAGATCGGCTTCAAGTGGATCTGCGGCATCATGATCAGCGAGGACGTGGTGCTGGGTGGCGAGGAGAGCGGTGGCATCGCCATCAAGGGCCACATCCCCGAGCGCGACGGTATCTGGATGGGCCTCACCATCTGGGAATTCATGGCGAAGAGCGGCAAAAGCCTCGACGACCTGATCGACGAGGTGTACGCCATCGTGGGCGCGTTCAAGTACGAGCGGGCCGACCTGCACATCAGCGAAGCACTGAAGCAGCAGGTGCTGAAAGGCTGCAACGACGGGGCCTACACCGCGTTCGGCGAATGGCCGGTACGCACGGTGGAGACCATCGACGGCCACAAGTTCCATCTGGACAAGGAGCAGTGGATCATGATCCGCGCGAGCGGCACGGAGCCGGTGCTACGGGTGTACGCCGAATCCGATACGACGGATAACGCGAAGAAACTGCTGGCGGCCTGCCAGAAGACGATCGGGGCGTGAGGGCAGTTGTCGGTTGTCGGTCGTCAGTTGTCAGGGGAATGCCTGCTTCCGTAGCTGCTGTACGCGAAGCCTCCCCAGCAGTCCCACCAAGGAGACTGACAACTGCGAACTGACAACCGACAACTGACAGCACTCAACGCTTCACGAAGCGCGTGCGGGCGATCGGTCCGCCGTGCTCGTCCATGAGCAGGAGCGAATAGCTGCCTGTGGAGAGCCGTGCGAGATCGGCGCCTTGGTACATGCTGCCCTGCGACATCGCATCCACCACGGTGCGGCCCAGCGCATCGCGTACGACCAGTCGTGTGATACCGGCATCAGTGGCGCTCCAGTAAAGCGCATCATCCACGGGAACGGGGTATACCACAACGGACTTCAGACTGCGCATCACCGCGATGATGCCCGATAGCTCCTCCGCGCCGTCGCGGTCCACCATGCGCAGGCGGTAGTAGGAGAGGCCGTCCGGCGCACTGCTGTCGAGCAGCTCGTAGGTGCGGAGGGTGGCGCTTTCGCCTGCGGCCTCCATGGTCCCGATGGGGATGAAGACCGAGCCATCGGCGCTGCGCTCCACGAGGAAATAGGAACTGTTCTGTTCCGATCCGGTGCTCCACTCCAGCAGGTTCCCTTCGTTAAGCGCGGATCCGGTGAAGGAGAGCAGCGTGACCGGCAATACCCCGATGTCGCCCACACCCGAGGCATAGCCATAGAACCAGCGGCTGAAGCGCTGCCCGTCGATGGACTTGTGGATGGGGTATTCGACCCGTACACGCCACCGGTTGCGGAAACGGCTGGGTATCTTGGTCACGATCTCCTTGATCTCCACTCCAGACAGTCCGAGGTTGGTATATGCCGCGCTGTTCGCCGACGAAGCGACGCTGTTGGTGATGGGCGTGCCGGAGAAGGGTTGCCCCTCATGCACCACTTCCCAGCACAGGCGCGCCGTGGTGCGTTGGATATGGCTGCGCGCACGGTGCCCGATACCGAAGAAGTAGTGGTCGTCGAAGTCCATGCTGTTGGTGGCGAGCGGGCTGGCGAGGTCCACCATGTACTGGCGGGTGAGGCGGTTGTAGGCTTGGCCGTTGTTGCCGCGATACAGGCGTACCGTGCCTTCGTTCGCCAAGGTGGGCGAGGCGTTCGGCGAGCCGATGATCACATCGCTGTACCCATCGCCGTCCACATCGCCGCCACCGGCCACGGCGGTGCCGAAGGCTTCGTTGGCGATGTTCGGCTCCAGCGCGATGTTGTTCGCTAACACGATGCCCGTGGGGCCGCCGAGGTAGACCCACGCCCGGCCTTCCCCTGTTTCGCCATTACTTGTTCCCGGCCCGCCGGTAACGAAGTCGGCGTACCCGTCGCCGTTCACATCACCTGCCTCGGCCAAGCTGGTCCCCATGCGGGCGTCAACGAGGTTGCTTTGGACGATGGTAGAGCCTGAGACCCCTGTTGCAACGGATGAGCCGTAGAATATGTAGACCCAGCCTTCATTGCTCTCAGGGCTGGTGCTATTGGGCCCACCGGCTGCGATGTCGTAACGTCCGTCGCCGTTCACATCCCCGATCCCGGCCACAGAGCTGCCCAGGTGCATTCCCGCAACGTTGCTCTCGTAGGAGTATATGGGTGCGGTGGGCAGCGTAAGCAATGCGCCCTGGTACAGATGGAAGGCGCCTTCCTCCACTTGAACGTTGGAGTAGTCCGGCGCGCCGATGATGAAGTCGGAGAAGCCATCGCCGTTCACATCGCCTGCCGTGCATACCGCAGCACCGAAACGGCTGCCGGACCGTGGTGCGTTCAGCACGACCGGCGTGGGGTCGAGACCGGTGGGAGTGCCTGGGTACACGAAGACAAGATCGCTTCCCGGCGCGCCCACGAGCACATCGGCATAGCCATCGGCGTTGTGATCGCCCGCAGTGAACACCGAGGTGCCGAAGAGCGAACCCGACGTGCCGCTCAGCGTAAGGGCAGGGGTGGGGTTGAGGCCGCCCGGCCCGCCATGGAAGATGTACGCCCGGCCTATGCCATTGCTCAACGGCGCCCCAACGACCACATCGGCATAGCCATCGCCGTTCACATCACCGGCGCTGGCCACACTGCTGCCGAACGCCCCCCCGGCGATATTCACCTGCAGGATGACGGACGGAAATGCCGAAAGGCCGGTGGCGCTGCCATAGTGCAGGTAGGCCAGCCCTTCGCCCGCCTCTCCGCTGCTCGCGCCCGGCGCGCCCACGATGGCATCGGCGTAGCCATCGCCGTTCACATCGCCGGCGTTGGCTACGGAGGTGCCCAGGCGTGCGTTAGCAAAGGCGGACGAGCGCGTGAAAGCGGGGGTCTGGCTCACATTGTACGTGCCTCCATGGTAGATGAAGGCCGAGCCCCCCCCGGTGGTACCGATGGCACCCACGATCATGTCGCTGTATCCGTCACCGTTCACATCGCCGGCGGTCCCGACCCATTCCCCCATCAGGGCGCCGTTCAGGTTCGGCTCGTAGCGGAAGAAGGCGGAGGAACTGATGCCGGTGGGCGATCCGAGGTACAGGAACGCGGCGCCTTCGTTGGCCTGCCCGTTGCTCCATTGCGAACAACCGACGATGACATCGGCATAGCCATCGCCGTTCACGTCGCCCGCCGTGCCCACGCTACGGCCGAAGTAGCGGTTGGCTGCGCCACCTTCCATGATCGTGGCTGGTGTGGTATTCAGGCCGGTGGCAGAGCCGTGGTACACTGCGGCCACCCCTTCGAACACTTCCGATCCGATCTGGTCCTGCCAGTCGCCGATGATCACATCGCTGTACCCGTCGCCGTTCACATCGCCGGCAGAGGACACAGCCCATCCGTTCCTTGTGGAAAAGCTCGTTGTGGTGAAGGCGAGCGTGGCAGCGGGATTAAGACCGGCCCCCAGTGCGTTGGCCGAACCATGATAGATGTAGACCCCACCGGTAACGGCTGGCGCTGCGGCCGGGATGCGGATCTTGTGCGCACCGATCACCACATCGTTGAATCCATCTCCGTTCACATCGCCCGCACCGCCCACCGAGAAACCGAATTGCGCGGAGCCGAAATTCTGTTCCAGTCGGTGCCGAGGGTTCAGGTTCAGGCCCGTGGCCGTGCCGAGGAAGATCCAGGCAGCGCCTTCACTCGTGCTGGGGTAGGCCGCCAGGAAACCACCGGCCACGATGTCGCTGTACCCATCGCCATTGATGTCGCCCAGCCCGGCCACACTGGACCCCATGTAGCTGTTGGCCGTGTTGACTTGCAGGATGTAGCTTGGTGCTGCGCTGATACCCGTGGCCGAGCCGTGGTAGACGAACACAGCGCCTTCCACCGGAGTGGCTGCGTTGTCGTCCCACCCCGAAGCGCCCACGATCAGGTCGCCGTACCCATCACCGTTCACATCCCCTGCACCATCCACGCCGAGGCCGAAGTTGGAACCCGGCTTGCCACTGCTCAGGATCACGTCCGGGGCGGCCCCGATGCCCGTGGCGCTGCCGTAGTACACGTATGCCTCGCCGCCATTGGCTGTTTCGGGCGCGCCTACGACCACATCGGAGTAGCCATCGCCGTTCAGGTCGCCGGCGGATGCCACGCACGAACCGAATTTGCCTCCTGACAGGGCGTTGATCTGCCGGTTCGCAGTGGTGCTCACCGGGTCTACCGTGATGGGGTACACGGCATGCGTATCGTCCACCACGATGCGGATGCGGCCGGGCGATGTGTGCAGGTCGTACCAGGCGTTCAGCGGTGTGCCACAGTCATCCCATACGGTGAGGCCCTGGTAGGCGTGTACGAACGCTCCGTCCACATCGTGGAACAACAGGTCCTGTCCGAAGGCCGAAACGCACAGGGGCGAGTTGAGGCCGATGAAGAGTTCCAGCGGCCCCGTACCCGGCTCACGCTCCGCCACGTGGAAGTTCTGGCGAAGCCCTTCGGGTTGTAACAGGTATTGCACACCGATATGCCCGCCGGTCCAGAGCAGGCTGGAATCGGTATGGGCCACGTGCCCGGCGCTCCAACGTGTGGAGATGTTACCGCCACGGCCGATACCGGCGAAGCTGAGCCGCGTGTGCCACGTGGGAGCGGCTATCGGCCCGCGCAGCTCCATCGCGCCAGGGCTCAATACGGCGGCCATATCCGAATTCGGCACCCAGGTATCGAAGTTCCCGTTCGCGGCGGGGATGAGCAAGGCACCTCCTAAGGGGGAGGCAGGCATGGCTGGCCCATCGGCCCAAGCCAAGGTTGCGCCGAACAGGCAGGATAGTATCGCGAAAAGGCGGTTCAACGTGGTTGGCCTGGGTGGGAGAGGTGTTGGCCGGTACAGCTATTAACCGGTGAAGGTAATGCCCGATCCCGAGAAGCTACTTTTGGGCCGGATGCTCGGGGTGCGTACGATCGCTCGTTGTTCAGTGGCCATTGCGGTCTTTTTCCTGTGTTCGGTAGGGTACGGCCAAGGAGAGCCAGTAGGATCCCAGGCGTTATCCATGGACGAGCCCCCCCCCCGAAAGGTGGCCTCGTGCCAGATCACAACGGCTTTGGTATCAGGTGGTTCAATGGTGGGTGCCATAGCCCTGCTCAACGGGGCGTGGTATACGCAGTACGACCGTTCCGCGTTCCACTCGTTCGATGACAGCGGCGAATGGCTCCAGATGGACAAGGCCGGGCACTTCTTCAGCGCCTACACGCTGGGCCGTTGGGGGCACGCGGCGTGGGACCGCTGTGGAACGTCCCATCGGCAGGCCCTGTTCATCGGCGGAAGCCTTGGGCTGGCTTTCCTCACGGGCGTGGAGGTGCTGGACGGCACATCTGCCGGCTGGGGCTTTTCCTGGAGCGACATGGCTGCGAACGTGGCCGGTGCTGGGTTCTTCATGGGCCAGCAGGGGCTGTGGAAGGAGCAGCGCATCACGGTGAAGCTCTCGGCGCACCTCACGCCCTATGCCGCGCAGCGCCCCGATCTGCTGGGCGAAAGCGTGGGCGAGCGGATCCTCAAGGACTACAACGGCCAGACCATCTGGCTGAGCGCGAACGCGAAGAGCTTCCTGTCTCGTAGTGGGCTTCCGGGCTGGCTCAACGTGGCGTTCGGCTATGGCGGTGATAACATGCTCACCGCATTCCCGGTGGCCGGTGATGGCCGCTTCAGGCAGTTCTATCTGGCGCCGGACATCGACCTCACACGGATCAAGTCAGGCTCCAAGGTGGTGCGTACCATCCTGTTCGTGCTCAATGGCGTGAAGGTGCCCCTGCCGGGGATGGAAGTGCGATCCACGGGGCGGGTGCTTTTCCATGGGTTCGCGTTCTGAAGTCTGTTCGCAGTTGTCAGTTATCCGTTGTCGGTTGTCAGGAATGCCTGCTTCCGCAGCTTCTGGGTGGAACACAGGATCTGCGCGGCAGTTCCCACCAAGGAGACTGACAACTGTCCCCTGCAACTAACGCGGCAGCGAGCCGTCCATCAGCATCAACTTCACCTTCATCACCGCCGCCACGGTAAGGCTGTCGCGGATCTCGCCGCGCGCGACCATGGCGTACAGTTCATCGAAGGGCAATTTGCGCATGGCCAGTTCCTCGTTGTGGTCCGGCTCGGGCTCGAAGAAGGTGAGGCCCTGTGCCACGTAGAGGATGGCCTCTTCGTCGCTGGCGGAATTGCTCAGGTCCATGTGGAGTATCTCGGTCCAGCGTTCGGCTTCGATGCCCACCTCTTCGCGTAGTTCGCGCCTGGCGCTTTCGATCGCGGGCCGGTCGCGGCGCCCACCACCTTCGGGGATCTCCCAGCTGTACACACCCAGCGGGTAGCGGTACTGCCCCACGATCCACGTGTTCAGGTCAGCATCCAGCGCCACGATGCCCACCGCGAGGTTCTTGAAGTGGATCACGCCATAGATCCCGGGCTGGCCGCTCGGGTCGATCACGTCGTGGTGGCTAACCGCGATCCACGGTGTGCTGTAGCGCTCTTCCACGCGAAGGGTTCTCCAAGGGCCGCGTTCTTCCATGCAGCGAACATACGCCCGTGGTGCATGCCGCGTACTTTTGCCGCATGGCCGTGCCGAAACTGAACAAGGGTGATCGTGTCGCCTTCGTGGACGAGGTGGGCGGCGGCGTGGTGCTGGACGTTCCGGCACCGGGCCGCGTGAAGATCAGGACGGACGATGGCTTCGTCCTCGTGCGATCAGCGAAAGAGGTGGTGCCTTACGACCCGAAGGTGGTGGAACAGGCCTATCGTATCAGCGATCACCAGGCCGGCATGGTGGCCGCCAACGACGTGATGGAGGAGAAGCACCAGCGGAGAAAGGGCGACAACCGGCCGGGCAAGACACCGAGGAAGCCCGAGGACAACAGCGTGGCCGAGGTGGACCTGCACCTGCACGAGCTGGTGGAGGACGAGACCCGCCTGAGCGATGGGGAGAAGCTGAAGTACCAGCTCGCGTATTTCGAGCGCGCGTTGGAAGGCGCCATCCGCGATGGCAAGCGCAAGCTGATCGTGATCCACGGGGTGGGCGAGGGGGTGCTGCGCGAAGAAGTGCGGCGCATGCTTCAGTACTACGATGGCGTACGGTTCCACGACGCCAACATGGCGCGTTACGGATCGGGCGCCACGGAGGTGGAGATCCTGCGTCATTGAAACGGTATGGGCAGGCCGGGTAGCCGGTCGCGTTCTTTGATCTCCTGTGCATCGCTCCACCGCCGTCCGCCGCAAGGTGGAAGGAGGAAAGTCCGGGCAGCGTAGGGCAGCGTGCTTCCTAACGGGAAGGAGGCCACTTGGGAACGGGTGGCTTACAGAAAGTGCCGCAGAAAGGGAAACCGCCCATCGCAAGATGGGTAAGGGTGAAAAGGTGTGGTAAAAGCGCACCAGTGCTCCTGGCGACAGGGCAGCTTGGTAAACCTCACGCGCTGAAAGACCATGTATACCGTGCGTTCCGTAATGCCGGAGCGGGGAAAGCCCGTCCTTCCAACGCATGTTGGAGCACGGAGGGTAGGTCGATGGATCCCGTTGGTGACGACGGGACTAGATAGATGGTGGGGGCCTTCGCAAGGAGGAACAGGACCCGGCTTACAGATGCACAGGATCTTGATGAGGGGCCTTTCCGCCGGATGGTGGAAGGGCCCTTCGCCTTTCGGAGCGGGAGGACTGAAGAGCCGACCACGCTCCGTTGCCCCAGCGCTCTGGTTGTTTAAACCTCCGCAGATTCTCCTGAAAGGGACCCTGCGGCCTCGAAGCCGAACGCACCACTTCTATCCATGTGCATCGTGCCATCCGAAAGCCAAGGTACGGATCCAAAGAAGCGCAGGGTCCCCTTCGGGAGACCGCTGCGCAGATTCGAGGCGTACCACGAACTGGACGGTCGCGCCTAACCCTGATCTGGCAGCGCATCGTACCCTCCCCTCCTCCGTTCGACTTTCAACGCTATTGTATGCAGCAGCTCGGAATGGCCCGTGTGGGCATGTGATGGGCGATCAGAGAATGCGTGCTTCCTTGCCTCTCCACGCGAATGGAATTTTCTCGGTAGTAGCAGACCGGGACCAGCATATCCCGAACCGGAACTCCGACAGAGCCGAAGGAACGCAAAGGAGGCCGTCTGCTACGAGACAGCCTCCTTTGCGTTCAATGGGGAGCAGTGATCACTCCTCCGCCTTCTTCTCCTTCTTCGGGGCTTTCGCCTCGGCGGCGGCGGCTTGGGCTTTCAGGCGGGCGATCTTCTGGGTGGCCTTGCGCTTGGCGTTCAGGCGGGCATTCGCGTCTTGGGGCATGGGTCGTTGGATATGGGCGGCGAAGGTACGAGGTTGGGTCCAACCCGAACAGCCTCCAAAGGCCCGTTCGTTGGATCTGCGCGGGCTTCAACGAAACTGGCAAGGAAGTCCTTTGTTCCATGACCGAAGGTTTGCGCACGGAGTTCGACCTATCCGGCCAGCCCAATGGGATCTACCACCTACCATTTACAAGTGTGGTGTCCTCTCCAAGACCTTCATGAGGAACTGAAGCCACGAAGAAGCCCGGTGATCTGCGCCGGGCTTCTCATATTCCGATCGTTTAATCCTCCGATCAGCCCCGCACCAGCTTCTTGTACTTCAAGCGCTGCGGCACGATGTCGCCCACACGCTTCTTGTAGTTCTCCTCGTAGTCGCTGAAGCCGCCCTCGAACCAGTACACTTTGCTGTCGCCCTCGAAGGCGAGGATGTGGGTACACACACGATCGAGGAACCAGCGGTCGTGGCTGATGATGACCGCGCAGCCGCTGTAGTCCTGGATGCCTTCTTCCAGCGCGCGGAGCGTGTTCACGTCCAGGTCGTTGGTCGGTTCATCGAGCAGGAGCACGTTGCTGCCGTTCTTCAGCGTCATGGCCAGGTGCAGGCGGTTGCGCTCACCGCCGGAGAGCACACCCACCTTCTTGTTCTGGTCCGGCCCGGTGAAGTTGAAGCGCGCGAGGTAGGCGCGGCTATTCACCAGCGTACCGCCGATGTTCATGTTCTCCTGGTCGTTGCTCAGCACCTGGTACACGGTCTTCTCGGGCAGCAGGTCCTTGTGGCTCTGATCCACGTAGGCCAGTTGCACGGTCTCGCCGAGGGTGACGGTGCCGGCATCGGGCTTCTCCTCGCCCATGATCATGCGGAACATGGTGGTCTTGCCCGCACCGTTGGGGCCGATGATGCCCACGATGCCCGCAGGTGGCAGGGTGAAGCTGATGTCCTCGAAGAGCACGCGGTCGCCGAAGGCTTTGGTGACGCCCTTGAACTCGATCACCTTATCGCCCAAGCGCTGGCCGTTGGGGATGTAGATCTCCAACTTGGCCTCCTTCTCCTTCACCGTTTCGCTCTGCATCTTCTCGTAGTTCTCGAGACGTGCTTTGCTCTTGGTGCGACGGGCTTTGGCATTGCTGCGCACCCATTCCAACTCCTGCTTCAACACGCGCTGGCGCTTGCTCTCGGTCTTCTCTTCCTGTGCCAGGCGGGCGGTCTTCTGCTCCAGCCAGTTGGTGTAGTTGCCTTTGTACGGAATGCCTTCGCCGCGGTCCAACTCCAGGATCCAGCCGGCCACGTTGTCCAGGAAGTAACGGTCGTG
>JAHBUM010000080.1 GCA_019638075.1 Flavobacteriales bacterium
TTCGCCGTAGCGTAGCGACTGCTGGCGATGAAAACGCACGGTCAATTCCGTGGGGAACGGCGTCTCTTCGGCAGCGGGCTCCGCAGTGACTTTCGCGAGGTAATCGGCAATGGCGCGGTCGTATTTCGCAGTCATCTCGAAGGCCGCCGCCGCGAGTTTCCGCCGCAATTCCAGTGAAAGTTGACCTGCCTGAAGTTCTGCCAGCACGGCATCGAACTGCGATGGCTGCGTGACGACCCCGACATAGGCGTGATTCTTGGAGGCTGACCGAATCATGCTCGGGCCGCCGATATCAATCTGCTCGATGGCTTCGGGCAGCGTGACGTTGGGTTTGGCAATGGTTTCCTGGAAGGGGTACAGATTCACGACCACGAGTTCAAATGGAACAATTCCGTGGGCGGCGATGGCAGCGGCGTCTTCCGACAGGTCGGGACGCCCCAGCAGTCCGCCGTGGACTTTCGGGTGCAGCGTTTTCACGCGGCCGCCGAGGATGCTGGGGTAGGTGGTGAGGTCTTCCACCGGGGTCACCTTCACGCCGAGTCCTTCAATGAACTCCTGTGTGCCGCCGGTGGAATAGAGGTGTACGCCGAGCCGGTCCAGTTCGCGCACGATGGGTTCGAGCCCATCCTTGTGGAACACGGAAATGAGTGCGCTATGGATGCGTTTTTGCCCGTCCAATGGGAGATGCGGACGTTCTGGCCCGCTTGGTCGGCGCAAGTTTACGAGCAAAAAACGCGGAGTTCAGAGGCGGATGCGCCGCGTTACGCAAAGGTTACCAACAGGTAGGTAGTTGTCAGTTGTCGGTTCGCAGTTGTCAGGGAATGCCTGCTGCGGTGGCTGTTGCACGGCACAGCAGCCCACCAAGGAGCCATGCGGGAGACTGACAACTGCGAACCGACAACTGACAACTACCCCCCTAAAACCGCAGCCCCACGCCCAAGTGGATCTGGAGCGATCCGGTGTGGCCGCTGAGCTTTTCGTAGGTCACGCTGCCATCGGAGGCTATGTCGATGGTCTGCGGGTTCACGTAGTCCACCTTGCCGTTGTAGAGGCGCTCCACGCGGCCTTCCACGAAGATCTGTCGGCTGAAACTGTACATCAGCCCAGCCGCCCACCCCACGCTGGCTACCCACTGGCCGTCGCGCACTTCGTCGGCCTTTCCCTGCTCGGTGGTCAGGGTGGATCGGGTGATGAAGTTGCGGGCGCCCAGCATGGCATCGCCGTAGGGCCGCAGCTTGCCGCGCAGCGGGTTGAAGCGAACCAAGGCGTGATGGCCGAGCACGCTGCACTTCACATCCACGCGGCGGCGGCCCCGGCTGCCGATGATGTTGCCGGTGGGCCGGTCCAAGGTGCGCACTTCGCTGCCCATGCGGCCCCACGCGAAGTCGTAGCCGAACTCCAGCGGCAGGGTGCGCATCGGGATGGCGATGTTGGCGGAAAGGCCGAAGGTGGTGCTTCCCCACGTGCGCTCGAACTCGCGCAGGGGCACGCCCACCTCCAAGCCGCCGCTGGCGGTGGATGAGCGCTGCTGCCAGAAACCATCCTTCATCACCTGTGCAGAGGCGGGAAGCAGAAGGGCCAAGGAGAGCGCGGCGATGGCGGTGCGGATCATGAGGGGGCAGGGGTCAAAGTCCATGCCGAAGGTAACGGCCTATCTTGCCGCGCTCGCCATTGCCACTCAGGCTGCGGCGATCGGAGCATGGAATTGGGGCCGGGGTGGGCGGAATGGGGGATGATGGGGCTGTTCCTCGCATCCTTCCTGGCCGCGACCATTCTGCCGTTCAGTTCGGAGGCGGTCCTGTTGGGCATGGCCGCGCTTGGTGGCAGCGCCTTTCCACTGTTCGTTGCCGCCACGGCGGGTAATACGTTGGGTGGCTTGCTCAACTACGGTATCGGCCGCTGGTTTCCTGCGGATCGGTTGGTACGTTGGCTGCGCATCGATGTGGGCAAGGCCGATCGTTGGCAGGCGCTCGTACAGCGCCGTGGCGCATGGGCGGCGCTGCTGTGCTGGCTTCCGGTGGTCGGCGACCCCATCGCCATCGCGCTCGGCCTTTTTCGGGTGCCGTTCGCTCCGTCGGCGCTGCTCATGCTGGTCGGTAAGGCCGCGCGGTATGTGGTGCTGCTGTGGGTGGCCCAGCCTTTCCTGAAGGGGTGAACGCACAAAGGGCCACACCGTTCCGTGTGACCCTCTGCACATTCCCACCCAAGCCGGGAAGAAGCCTGCTTAGTACGTCGTGTTCTGCGGATCCCAGTTGGTCCATCCGCTGGTCCAGTTCGTGGTACCGAACGCGCCGCGATGGCTCACTTGCTGGAAGAAACCGCCGGAGAGGGCGGGGTCCGAGAAGTCGGCGCCGCTCATCAGCGGGCTGGCACCTTCGGGCAGCAGTTGCGGGCTGGTAAGGCTCACCGGCAGGCCAAGGCCGAGGTCGCCGGTGGCATGCGTGGCATTGCCCCATCCGGCGGTGCTGAACCAAGTGCTGATGTCCCAAGTGCTTCCGCTGGCCACGGCGAAGTCGCCGGTCATGCCGGCGAGGATGGTGTTGCGCACCCGCAGGTCGTTGTTCGTGGCGTTGGTCTCGGTGGTGCCGCCATCGATCAGCAGGCCCGTGGGGAAGCCGGTGAAGACGCTGTTGAACACCTTGGTGCGCGTGTTGCGGCGCAGGTGGGCGGCGCGCTTGTAGTTGCTGTTCATGGCTGCGGCATCGGTGGTCACCAGCGGGCCAAGGATGGTGATGTTGCTGAGGACCGGCGCGGTGATGGGGGTTGAAGTGGTGCCTGTAGCATCGTTGTCATGCTCCAAGCCGTTGCTTCCGCTCACGTCGGCCTGCCGGGGGTCGCGCAGCACCAGTGCGAACTGCACGCTGCCGCTGAAGCCGTTGTCCATGTCCAGATCGTCATCCAAGCCTGCGAAGGCGACCAGATGCTTTGCGTTCACGGTGCCGCCGAACCACTCGAAGCTGTCATCGCCGCTGTAGCTCACTTGGATGTGGTCCAGTTGGGTGGCGCTGCCCACGCCTGCGAGGGTGAGGCCGTTGATCTCGTTGTTCTCTTGGAACGCGATGCCGGGGAACTCGATGCGCACGTAGCTCATGCGGCCGCTGTCGTCGCTTCCGTCGCTGCCGCCGAACTCGGCTTCCACGCCGCCTTCCACCAGGCCACTGCCGCCGGGCAGGTTGGTGGTGGAACGGCCGCACAGGATGATGCCGCCCCAGTCGCCGGGTGCGCGCTCACCGGCGGGCTGGGCACTGGTGAACACGATGGGCTGCGAAGGGGTGCCTGCCGCATCGATCCGCGCGCCGCGCTTCACGATCAATGTGCCCTTGGTGTCCTTGTCTCCGAAGATCACTGTGCCGGGTGCGATGGTGAGCGTGGCGCCCGCCTCCACATGCACGAAGCCTTTGATCAGGTAGCGGTGGTTGGCGGTCCATTCCGTGCTGGCGGTGATGGGCTGGTCGATGACCACCACGTTGGAAGGCGTGGGCGTGGGGGTCACGGGATCCGCATCCTTGTCCTTCTTGCAGCTTGTGAAGGTGAGCGCCGCACCTGCAAGGAGCAGCGTGCAGAGCGATCCGTTCTTGAAGATGTTCATGTCCGTTCTCGTTTCGTGTGTTTTTACGGCTGCAAAAGGACGGCCCGCATCTTATGCCATGATGAGCCGGATCTTATGTGATCGTGCAGCAATGTTGTGTTCGTGTTATCACTGGTGTGATCGGGGATAGCTGTCGGTTGTCGGTCCTCAGTCCTCAGTTGTCAGGGAATGCCTGTCTCCGTGGCTTCTGCACGGGGCTTCTCGCCCAGCAGCCTATCAAGATGTTCAAGCTTCAAGGCACAAGCTCAAAGCTTCAAGCTCAAAAGCCTTGAAGCTTTGAGCTTGAAGCTTGGAGCTTCCCATCAAGGGGTACCACCAAGGAGACTGACAACTGGCCCCTGACAACCGACAACTGTCCTTACCTCCTCTCAGAAGATGTAACCCACCCCACCCGTGAAATACGCGCCCCGGCGGAAGGATAGCACATCCTCGTCGCGGGCATTGATGGTGCCGTCGCCGTTGCCGTCCTGCTTCAGGTGTATGCGCTGGTTCAGGATGTCCTGCGCGCCCACCTTCACCTCGAAGTGCCGGCCCAGTTTCTTCGATGCGGTCACGTCGAGGGAGTTGCGCGGCATCTCGTAGATGTCGGGGAAGAGCGCGCTGCCCACGGCGAAGAGCCTGCGCCCGAACACGTTCCACTGCACGCTCGCCCGCATGCCCTTCGCGCTGTCGTCGAAGTAGATGCCGGCGTTGGCCACGTAGGGGCTTTGGCCCATCATGGGGCGCTCCTTCTTCTGGGCCACGGCCCGGTCGCCGAGCGCCACGGTGCTGTGGATGTACGAAGCGTTCAGCACCACGCCCCACTTCTCCGCCCACGGCTTGGACGAAAGCGAAGCGAGCGTGCGCCGCACTTCGGCCTCCACGCCTGCGCTGCGTGCGGTGGTGGCGTTGCCGAAGGTGAGGTTGCGTGTGCCGCCGCCGGTGCTGCTCACGAAGAAGGTCTCGATGGGGTCGGTGAAGTGCTTGTAGAACACACCGATGCTCATCATTTCGTTCATCGTGGGGTAGAACTCCCAGCGTGCGTCGAGGTTGAGGATGCGCGCGGTCTTCAGCGCGGGGTTGCCGCTCAACGAGGTGTTGCTGCTGAAGTCGTAGAACACGAAGGGCGCCAGCTCGCGGAACTCGGGACGGTTCACGGCCTGGCTCACGGCGGCGCGCACGAGCGAGCGTCGTGTCAGTCCGTAGCTCGCGTTCAGGGAGGGCAGGATGCTGAGCACCGGCGTATCCACGCTGATGATCCCGTTGGTGTAGGTGCCGCTGGAGAGCTGCTGCCGGTTGTGCTCGGCACGCACTCCGGCCGAAACGGTGAGCGCGCTGTCCAGTGTGAAGGTGCCGCCGAAGTAGCCCGCCATCAGGGTGTTCGCCGCCGTGTAGGCATCGCTGGGGTTGGTGCCTTCGGTCAGCTTGAAGCCGGTGGTGGTGTTGATGTTGGCATCGCTGAAGGCCACGTCCAACGGCTGGTCCAGCAGGGCTTGGTCGAACTGCGTGAAGCTGCTCCGCACGAACGACATCCAGCGTGCGCTGAACGAACGCTCCTTGTGCTCGGTGAAGAACCCCGCGCGCAGCTTCGCGGTCAGGCGGCCATCGTCGCGGCCCACCTTCTGCTCCACACCGGCGCGGGCGGTCACCATGTTCTCGTTCAGGTCGCTGAAGAAGCGCCCGGCGTTGGTGGCGCTCGCGGTGGGCGCGATCTGGATGCGGTAGGGCGTATCGCTGTCGCTCTGGCCGCTGGGGCGCGTGGTGCGCGCGCGTCGGTAATCGGGTTCCTTGCTCAGTGCCAGTCCGTACCCGGCCGTCCATGTCATCGTGGTGCGGTCGCCGTTGAGGTCGTGGGTGCCGTTCAACTGGCCGCTGTAGATGGTGCGTTCCTGCCAGCGGAAGGCCACGTTGCGCACATCGAAACCACCATCGAAGTCCACGCCCGTGCGCAGGGTGGACCGTCCTTCGCCCTGCTGGTTGAAGAGGTTCTTGAACTCGATCCTGCTCTTCTTCCCGATCAGGGCCGTCCAGTTGTGGAGCACGCTGATCCGCGCCGTGCGGATGTGCTCCTGATCGGTGTAGCGGTACAGGGTGTCGCTGCGGCCCTGCATGGGATCGTAGCTGCCGTAGTTGTAGTTGCGCGCGGTGTAGGCCGTGGAGGTGAGGGCGTAGTCCACCGTGGTGACGGTGCCGAACTGCGAACCGCCCGGCTTGCCGAAGCGCCGCGCGATGAGCAGCCCGAGGCGCTGGTCGGGCAGCGCGGTGGTGGTGCGGGCGCTCCAGTCGTTGGTGAGCGAGCGGCCTGCGTTCATCAGCTCTTCGCCGCCCACCCTGTTCATGTGCGCAGGGAAGCCGCCGGGCAGCGTGCGGCCGTTGTCGAAGCCGAGCGCATCGGTGGTGCCCGCCTTGTCCAGCATGAACCCGTTGCCGGTGGTGCCGTTGCGGAAGCCCATGGACCATGTGGCGCGCGTCTCGTTCTCCTGCGGCATGCCGAGGGTGCCCACGCGGATCACGCCACCCGCGAACTCGCCGGGCAGTTCGGGGGCGCCGGTCTTGTGGATCAGCACGCGGTCCAGTGCCGCGCTGGGGATCAGGTCGAAACTGAACGCGCGCTTGTCGGCTTCGAGGCTGGGTGCGGTCACTTCGTTCAGCAGCACGGTGTTGTAGCGGTCGGCCAGCCCGCGGATCATCACGAAGCGATCGCCCAGCAGGGTCACGCCCGGTATGCGTTTCACCACTTCGCCTGCGTTGCGGTCCTGCCCTTTGGCGATCTGCTCGCGGCTCATGCCGTTCACCACCTGTTCGCTGGTGCGTGTCTCCAGCAGCACGGCGGCTTCCGTCGCGGTGCGCTTCACGGTCACCACCTCGAACTCCTTCATCTCGATGCCCTGCGTCTTCATCTCCACGTCGGCGATGGTGCGGGCATCGGCGGTCACGGTGATCGGCTGTTCGGTGGTCTCGTAGCCCACGAAGCTCACGAGCAGCGTGTGTGTGCCTGCTTCCGCAGGGAAGCTGAACCTGCCGTCGAGGTCGGTGGTGGCGCCGGTGGTGGTGCCTTTGATCGCCACGTTCACGAAGGGCATCGGCAGGATGCTTCCGCCTTCGTTCGCAGTGATGGTCCCGGCCACCGTGCCTTTCTGGGCGGCGGCGATGTTCACGAAGAGGAGGGTGAGGAGAGCGAGGATGTTGCGGTACATCGCGGTGGCGAACAATGAACCTGTTCGCGCCGCAAAAGTCCCCGGGGCCTGTTACCTGACCCTTGATCCCGGGTTAACGATCCGTTACACCGGCGCCGAAGCCGGTAACGTATCCTTAACACGCTTCTCCAGGAACCACCATGAGGGCCGTTCCTCGCGGCGCTGGGAGCGTTGCCACATCGCCACCAATTGTTCCTGCAGGAAGGTGGTGGCTTCTTCGATGGAGTCCACCACGGTGACGAAGCGCAGTTCCTCCTTGCCGATCGTCCCTTCGGCCACCATGCGGTCGATCTGGGCCAATGTGGGTGCCCAATAATCGCGGCCGTAGAGCAGGATGGGGAAGTCCTTCACCTTGCCGGTCTGGATCAGCGTGATGGTCTCGAACAGTTCATCCACCGTGCCTGCACCGCCGGGCATCACCACGAAGCAGATGCTGTACTTCACCAGCAGCACCTTGCGCACGAAGAAGCGTTCGAAGGTGAGGCTTTCGTCCAGGTAGGGATTGGCGTACTGCTCCTGCGGCAGCACGATGTTGCAACCCACGCTGCGCGCGCCCACGTCGCGCGCGCCGCGGTTGGCCGCTTCCATGATGCCCGGCCCGCCGCCGGTCATCACCGTGAAACCCACGCGCCCCACGCGCCGGGCGAGATCGCGCGCGGTCTCGTAGTACGGATGATCCTCCGTGAAGCGGGCGCTGCCGAAGAAGGTGACACAGGGTCCCACGAAGTGCAGGCGCCGGAACCCGTAGATGAACTCACGCGCGATGTTGATCACGGTCTTGAATTCCTTCCAGCGGGAGCGCGGCCCGGAGAGGAAGGAGAGGTCGATGTGGCGGTCGGAGCGTCGTTCGGTCATGCGGTCGTTCGGTCCTTTACAATTTCACGAAACGTGCGATGGCCCTTTCGCCTGCGGCATTGGTCACGCGCATCTGGTAGGAGCCGCTTGCGAACGGCTCCAATTGCACGGCGGAGCGGCTTCCGGGATCCAGGCGGCCCTGCTGCACGAGCTGGCCGCGCAGGTCCATGACCTCGTAACGCAGGGTGCCCTCCATCGCTGCGGTGTGTATCATCAGTTCAGTGGTGGCCGGGTTGGGTGCCACGGTGAGCAGGGGCGTGGCGGCCGCTGGCATGGCGGTG
The DNA here is from genome assembly GCA_019638075.1 of Flavobacteriales bacterium. GTDB lineage: Bacteria > Bacteroidota > Bacteroidia > Flavobacteriales_F > PHOS-HE28 > PHOS-HE28. Next base: position 7,902 of record JAHBUM010000080.1, read on the forward strand.
GGGAAATCCTGGATGAAGTTCGCCTCGAAGAGCAGGGCGTTGGCCGTGAGCGTGTCCAGGAACACCGCGTTCAGCATATCGCCGATCGCCGCGTTCGGTGTCCAGTGGCTGAAGACGTATCCCTCGTTCGCCACGGCCTCGATGCGCACGGGCACACCATCGAAATACACGCCTTCCCATGGATACGTGCCGGGATGCAGCGTGCTGATGCGGATGGATCCCGCGCCTGTGGGCACCACATCCAGGGTCACATCCACCTGGCGCGGCAGGCTGAAGAAGTCCTGGATCTGGTCGCGGACCACGGGGGTGCGCCGTTCGAGGTCGGCCACGAAGGCCGCGTGGTTGGCATCGAACTGTGCCAGCATGGTGGTGGTATCGGTGGTGCTCCACCGCTGGAACTGCCTGCCCATTTCGGGCCGCGTGAGATCGTATGCCGCTTCAGCGATGCCCACGAGGCGTTCGTTCAGGTAGGCGCTGTTCATCACGTCGGCGAAGCGGTTGATGAAGTGGTCGTGGAAGCGGCGGTTCTGTATGGCGCGCTGCCAGATGCGCGTGTAGGGGATGTCCGTGGGTTGCGTGGCCGTGTAGGTGAAGGCATCGAACAGGTGGTCAGACTGCCCGTTCGGTGCAAGGGCCACCTCAAGGTCCACCGTGCAGAAGCGCCATTTGTAGCCGGTCACGTTGGAGCGCTGGATCTTGATGTTGTTGCCGGGCCAGTCGCGTGTGCCCATCCACTGCTGCCCGATGATGTAGTCGGTGTACCACGTCAGGTCGAAGCGGTCATTGGTAAGATCCCAGAAATCCTCCTGCGCGGGATCGAGCAGATGGAACGCTGACATGTCGCGCCAGAAGGGATCCACTTCGCCTTCGGTGGGCCGCAGCACATTCCCGCTCCATGTGCTCACTGATAGAAGGTCCACCGTGCTGGCATCGGCGCCCTCCAGCGTGCGGAAGTACTCGTCATCGAACTTCTCGCGCATCTCGTACAGGCCGAAGTACTGGCCGTTGATGTACACGGTCACGGGAGTCCAGGCCGCGTAGTAGCTCATGGTCTCACCGGCCATCATCTTCACCTGCGCGGCGTCCTTGTGCGGCAGGATCTGGTATTGATTGCTGCCGTTGCGCAGGTAGATGCGGCTGTACCGCGTGCGGGCCGGACGATCGGGGATCAATGGGGAGTTCACGCGGCCATCACCGAGCGCATCGTTGTCGAACTCCAGCCGGAACGAATGCTGCGGAAAGCCACGGCTGCCTCCCATCCCGCCATCCACCTGCATGCCCGCGAACTGCGAAACGATGAGCTGCCTGTTGGGACGGAAGTAGTCCACGTGGGCCTGCACTTCATCATCGCGCTGCCAGTTGGTGAAGATGCCTTCCGGGCCATACAGCCCGCTCTGTGGTGTGACCACGGAGAGCACCGCCGTGCTGTGCTGAACACCCACCAGATACGAGGCGGTGGCCACGGCGCTCGGTGCCAGGCCCGCCTTGAACGCACGTACCTTGAGCACCGACCTTGTGCTGATGGTAAGCGGCCCGGTGTACAGCGTGGAGGTCGCGGTCGGCTCGCTGCCGTCCAAGGTGTAGCGCAGTTCGCTCGGTGCCGGGTTCAGGTCGTGGATGGCGACGTTCACCGGGCCGGTGGACAATGTGGGCGTTCCGTCGATGATGGGCCGTGTCGCATACGCGGTGTACGATGGCTGGCCGTTGTTGCTCGCGCCCGGTGTGGGCGTGGTGAAGAGCCGGTCATCATCGCCGCCATCCACCGACCGGCCGTTGCTGTGGTCCGGTGCGCCTTGTAGCACATGCAGGCTGTCGAGGAACACACCACCCGGTGCATGGAGGTATACCGTTTCGCCGTTGCGCCCCAGCTTGAAGCTCGTGTGCAGTTCGTTGATGGCTCTCGTGGGCTTGAAGGTGGCGGAGAGCTCATCCTCCGCCGTCAGCGCCATGTGGATGTCCAACTGTTCCAGTTCGGCGCCATGGGTGTTCACCACGTTGAACGCGAGGGAGGTGATGGGGCCTGCGGAAAGCCCGGCCGCCTGCAGTTCGCTGGCGCGGATCAGGTAGGCCTGTTTGGCGCCACCCTGCCAGTTGGCGTACGGCGCGGGCAGTTGCACGAAGGCATTGAGCCAGTCGTTGGTGCCGATGGTGGCGCCGTTCAGCCGCATCACGGGGCGCCGGTGCGAGAGGTCGCCGTACTGCATGTCGCATGTGCGCGAAGGGTCGTGGCAGAAGACGTTCGCGCTGGATGCGAACGGCGTGGTGGTGTGCTGGAACACCGCGTTCAGCATGCCGCCCATGCCGCCGCGCAGGCCGCACAGTTGGATCATCAGGTTCGATGTGCCGTCCCATGCGAAGGGCGCATCCAGCGTGTGCGTGTTCCAGCCGTTGGCGGGCACGAAGGCCGTGTACTGCGCCACGGCTGCCATGCCCTCGCGCGGGCCGCGGTCATCGCCGCTGCAGAAGATCAGCTGGTGGTCGTTCGCCGGAATGGTCACGCTGGGGAAGACCCAGCGCGCGGGTTGCAGAAGGTCGTCGCTGAGGGCATATCCCGCAAGGTCCACGGCGGTGGCCCCGGCGTTGTGGATCTCGATCCAGTCGTGGTGGTCGCCTGCGGCATCGGCCACGGTGCGGGCGTTGCGGCTGCTGGCTTCGTTGATGGTGATCTGGCCGACGACGGAAGCGGGGAGAAGCGCTACGGTGAGGAACAGATGTGCGTAGGCTTTTGGGCGCATGGGAACGGAAAGGGCCGCAAAGATCGCGCTTTGCGGCCCTGGATCGACCGGTGTGAAAGGATGCGCGATGCCCATGTGGATGCCCCAGCCCGTATCGGCTGCGCTTCTACCTGACCGATAACCATCGGCCAAGGTTCGATCGGATGGCAGCCATGGTCGCATCGCTCAGACTACCGATGCGCCCCTCCACCTGCTGTGCGGGTATGGTCGTAAGATACGCGGTGCGTACGATGCTGGGAAAGTCGAGGCCGACGTTGCGGAAGTCGGGATGGGTCTTGTCCAGCAGAACGTCGAGTTGGGGCTGAAAACGCTGCACCTGCGAGCTGATCGCGCAGATCACCCAGTCGTTGAACGGCGGCACTGCCTTGATGAGGACGGCGGGCCGCAGCTTAAGCCGCCCGTCGGCCTGAATGAAGGCCCAGCGGATCACACTTCCGGCTTCCACGGCTTGTATCCGGGGTTCGGTTCCTGAAGTGTGATGCCGCTGATGTCCGGCTCGTTCTCCCCGTAGGCGACCGCATCGAACGTGGACGCGGCGGCCATCATGCCCTCGATCTCTCGCTCACGGATGTCCTCGCCGCGTTCCTTGCGCACAACGAGGCCATGCAGTCTTTCAAGGAAAGCGGTGTCCTTGAAGGCCATGAGGCGTTGCATCAGGTCCAGCTTCAGTTCGGCAGAGTTCATGCGTTGCTCGTGTTCTGGTGCCAAGGCTATATGCGCAGGCGCATGGTGCCAAGATAACGCACACGGCCCCGATGGCGTGCTGACACGAACCCTGCGGATCGAGACTACATCTTCACGAAGCGCAGCACCTCGCGGTGGTCGCCGTTGAACAGGCGCAGCTGGTACGCGCCTTCGGCGAGCTTGCCGATGTCCAGCGCGTTGCGTTGCTGTCCGGCGGGCAGGCTTCCTTCATCCACGAGCACCCCGCGCGGGTCGGCGATCTGGTAGCGGGTGGCTGCGGCGAAGGACTTGTCGGTGCTCAGGAACAAGGTGCCGGTAGCCGGGTTGGGGTGCAGGGTGAAGTGATGGTCGTCGTATTCGCGGATGCCGATCCCGCTCTGCCTGAAGTACGCATCGAAACGGATCGCATCCGCCGTGAGGATATTGAGGAACGCGGCGTTGAGCGTATCGGCGAACAGGCCGTTCTGGTGCCAGTAGTGGAACGCGAAGCCCGGTGCCGCTTCCGCCGTGATGCTTACGGGAACGCCATCGAAGTACACGCCTTCCCAGGGGTACTCATCGGGCTTCAGGGTGCTGATGTGGATCTTTCCCGCACCGGCCGGATGCACATCCAATGTCACATCCACCTGGCGCGGCAGGCCGAAGAACTCCTGGATGTCGTCGCGCACGTAGGGCGTGCGTTGGGCAAGGTCGTTCATGAAGGCTTCGTGGTAGCCCTGGTACTGGCTCAGCAGCGCGGTGGTGTCCGTGCCGCGCCAGCGGAGCAGTTGGTCGCCCATGTCGGGCCGGGTGCGATCGTAGAAGTCCTGCGCGATGCCCTGGATGCGCTCATCGAGGTAGGCGCTGTTCATCACATCGGCGAATCGGTTGATGTAATAGTCGTGGAAGCGCGGGTTGAGGATGCTGCGTTCCCAGATGCCGGTGTACGGCACTTCGGAACCCTGCGAGGCGGTGTGGATCAGCGCGTTGAAGTCGGGGCCGGTCTGTCCGTTCGGGGCCATGGCTGTTTCAAGGTCCGTGATGCAGAAGCGCCAGCGCTGGCCCGTGGCATTGGACCGGTAGATCTTGATGTTGTTCAACGGCCAGTCCGTGTTGCCCATCCACTGCTCGCCGATGATGTAATCGGTGTACCAGGTGAGGTCGAAGCGTTGATCCAGTTCCTCCCAGTACGTGGGACTGCTCACGTCCATGGCCTGCATCGCGGAGATGTCGCGCCAGAAGCCGTTGGTGCTGCCTTCGTTGGCGTAGAGCGTGAGGTCGTTCCAAGCGCTCACCGTAAGGATGTCCAACGAGTCGGCATGGGCGCCTTCCAGCGTCTTGAAGTACTCGGCATCGATCTTCTCGCGCAGTTCGTACAGGCCGAAGTACCGGCCGTTGATGTACACGGTCACAGGTGCCCAGGCCGAGTGGTATGCGTTCGTTGCGCCTGCCATCATCTTCACCTGCGCGGCATCCTTGTGCGGCAGGAAGAGGTGCTGGTTGCTCCCGTTGCGCAGGTATAGCCTGCTGTACTGGGTGCGCTCCGGCCTATCGGGGATCAGCGGCAGGTCCACGGTGCCCGAGCC
>JAHBUM010000081.1 GCA_019638075.1 Flavobacteriales bacterium
GGTGGGCCGCCGCAAGAAGAGCCTCTTCATCGGGATCCCCAAGGAGATCACCTTTCAGGAGCACCGCGTGCCGCTCACGCCTTCGGCCGTTGCCGTGCTGGTGGGCCGTGGCCACGAAGTGGTGATCGAGCGCGGTGCCGGTACGCCCGCCCAGTTCCAAGACAGCGATTACAGCGAGGCGGGTGCCATGGTGGTGGACAGCCCCGAGCAGGTCTTCAAGGCCGATCTGATCCTGAAGGTGGCGCCACCCACGCACGCCGAGATCGAGATGCTGCGCCACAAGCAGATCCTCGTCTCCGCCCTCCAGCTCACCGTGCAGCCCAAGGACACCCTGAAGCGCATGATGGAGAAGCGCATGACGGCCGTGGCGTGGGACTTCATCAAGGACCGCGAGGGCATCTACCCCATCGTGCGCGCCATGGGCGAGATCGCGGGCAACACCAGCGTGCAGATCGCCAGCGAATACCTCAGCGCCGACAAGGGCGGGCAGGGCCTCATGCTCGGCGGCATCAGCGGTGTGGAGCCGAGCGAAGTGGTCATCATCGGCGCCGGCACGGTGGGCGAGTTCGCCACGCGCGCCGCCATGGGCCTCGGTGCCAGCGTGAAGGTCTTCGACAAGAGCATCTACCGCCTGCGCCGCCTGCAGGGCGATCTGGGCCAGCGCGTGTGGACCAGCGTGATCCAACCGACCGAACTGCGCAAGGCGCTGCGCAACGCCGACGTGGCCATCGGTGCCCTGCGCCCCGAGCGCGGCCGCACGCCCATGGTGGTGACCGAGGACATGGTGAAGGACATGAAGAACGGCAGCGTGATCGTGGACGTCAGTATCGATCGCGGCGGCTGTTTTGAAACGAGCGAGGTCACCACGCACACCGATCCCGTGTACAAACGCTATGGCGTGGTGCATTACTGTGTGCCCAACATCGCCAGCCGCGTGCCGCGCACCGCCAGCACCGCGCTCAGCAACATCTTCGGCCCGCTCTTCGGCAGCATGGGCGAGGTGGGCGGTTTCGAGGACCTCATCAAGACCGACCTCGGCCTGCGCCACGGCGTGTACCTATACAACGGCTCGCTCACCAGCCCCATCCTCGGCGAGGCGTTCAAGCTTCCGTACAAGGATCTGGACATCTTGTTGGCGGCGTTCTAACTCACATGTGACCATGTGTTCATGTGTCCATGGAATGCCTCCTTGGTGGTAGGCTCCTTGGTGGTCGATGGGGAGAGTGAGAATTCGCTGAAGCGGGTGAACTCGCCTACCGTACCGTACAGATCATGACAGAGGTCTGCCGAACCGCCACCCTCGTAAACCCCGCCCATGGTCACATGCCCACATGGACACATGGTCACATGCCCCCCTCCCGCACCAACAACCGGTAATGCTCCAACGCCTCCTGCACCTGCGCGGCGGTCACCTCCACATCCACCTTCGCTTTGCCGATGGCCGTGAGCAGCGTGAAGCGGAACCGGCCGCCGCTGTTCTTCTTGTCGTTGCGCATCAGTTCGATCAGGCGGTGGTTGTCCGCGCTGCTGAACTGGTACGGCTTGTAGAGCGCGAGCAGTCGCATGGCGATGGCATCGTAGTCCTCGCGTGAAAGCAGGCCCATGCGCCAGCTGAGCCACGCTTCGCATACCATGCCGATGGCCACCGCTTCGCCGTGCAGCAGCATGCGTTGCGGGCTTTCCCACGAGTGCGCTTCGATCCCGTGGCCGATGGTATGGCCGAAGTTCAGCACCTTCCGCAGGCCGCTTTCGCGCGGATCGGCCTTCACCACTTCGGCTTTGATCGCGGCCGACCGTTCCACCAAGGGCTTCAAGGCATCGATGTCGTGCAGGGGCGCTTCCCCGATGGTGTTCCATGCGGCGGCATCCCATACAAGGCCGTGCTTCAGCATTTCGGCAAGGCCGTTCAGCAGTTCGCGCTTCCCAAGGCTCTTCAGGAAGGGTGTATGTACATGCACCGCCAGCGGATCGTGGAACACGCCCACCATGTTCTTCAGCCCGGCGAGGTCCACGCCCGTCTTGCCGCCGATGGCCGCATCCACCATGCCCATCAATGAGGTGGGCACGTGCACGCAGCGGATGCCGCGTTTGTAGGTGCCCGCCACGAAGCCGCCGAGGTCGGTCACCACGCCGCCGCCTATACACACCAGCAGCGCATGGCGGTCGGCCTCCATCTCCGCAAGGTGCCGCCAGATGTCGCTGCACACCGCGATGTCCTTCGAGCGCTCGCCCGGTGCCACCGCCAGCGTGGGTGCATCGCGCAGCCGCGGCACATGCGCCAGCAGTTCGGGCAGGCAATGGCGCAGCGTGTTCTCATCGCCGAGGATGAAGGCTCTGCTGTATTCCTCCGCGCCTATCCTGCGGTCCAGCGCGCGCAAGGCGTCGCTGCCGAACACCACCGGGTGCCCCCCGGCACTGATCTCCATCACTTCCATGCGCGGTGCTGCCATGCTACTTTTGGGCGCCTTCTGCCTACCAAAGGAACGAAGGATCATCCTTCCCGTGCAACCCACCGACGCTCCGCCGCGCACCATCCTGCCCGATCTGGGCGACACCCGCACCGCCTTCGCCCCCATGAGCGACCGCGACCTCTGGCAGGCGCAATGGCTCTTCCGCATCATCGGCGACCCCACGCTCACCAAGGTGGGCAGCAGCCTCAGCCGCTTCGCGCTGGCCGTACGCCTGCCGGTGAAAGGCATCATCAAGGCCACCATCTTCAAGCAGTTCTGCGGTGGCGAGACCATCGAAGAAAGCCTGAAGACAGCCGCGCGGCTGGCGCAAAGCGGCGTGGGTACCATCTTGGATCACAGCGTGGAAGGGCAGGAGGATGACGAGGCGCTGGACCATACCGTCGAAGAGATCCTGCGCACCATCGACGCCGCGAAGCAGCGCGCGGACATCCCGTTCTCCGTGTTCAAGCCCAGCGGCATCGCCCCCGTGCAGCTGCTCACCGATGTGAGCGATGGCAAGGCCCTGACCGAGGAGGATCGCCGGGAATGGGCGCTGGTGCAGGGCCGGGTGGAAAGGATCTGCGCCGCTGCCGCGAAGGCGGGCATCCCCGTGTTGATCGATGCCGAGGAAAGCTGGATGCAGCCCGCGATAGACGGCATGGCCGATGCCATGATGGCGCGCTTCAACAAGGAGAAAGCCATCGTGTTCAACACTGTGCAACTGTACCGCCACGACCGCCTCGCCTTCCTGAAGGCCAGCCACGCCAAAGCCGTCGCGGGCGGCTACCACATCGGCATGAAGCTGGTGCGCGGTGCCTACATGGAGAAGGAACGCGAGCGGGCCGCAGAGAAGGGCTACCCATCGCCCATCCACGCCGACAAGCCCGCCGTGGACCGCGACTACGACGACGCCCTGCGCTATTGCGCCGCACACATCGACCGCTTCGCCGTATGCGTGGGCACGCACAACGAGCAGAGCACCCTGCTGATGGCGCGCCTGATGAACGAGCTCGGCCTGCCCCACGCCGACAAGCGCGTGTGGTTCGCGCAACTGCTCGGCATGAGCGACAACATCAGCTTCAACATGGCGGCGGCGGGCTACAACGTGGCCAAGTACGTGCCCTACGGACCGGTGCGCGAAGTGCTGCCCTACCTCATCCGCCGGGCCGAGGAGAACACCAGCGCGCGCGGGCAGACCGGCCGCGAACTGGGGCTGATACAGGCTGAACGGAGCCGAAGGGTGAAGGAGCGCCGCTGATCGGGGACAGACGCGATGTCACCCGTTGCTACGGTGAAAACCGTAGGGAGCGTGCTGTTGGTTTTCGACCTTTATTCCGTGAAAATGGCCTGTATTTGCCGGTATCCGGTGGGAATTCACTGTTTTTCGGCGGATGGCCGCTCCGGTTCGCGGGACTTCGGTATTTTGCTGCGCTGGTCCGATAGCCTTGTCCATTCCACCACTCACATCTGCGCTCGCGGCGCGCTTCATGTCCTTCTGTGCGGTCATGGCCTTGGCCTTGGTCGCTCATGCGCAATGCACCGTGCAGCTTCCGGCCGGGCCATTAAGCAGGTGTGGTGCCGACCCTCTTAACCTGACCGCGACAGGGGTGGGCCGCGCACCCTTGAGCTATGTCTGGAGCGGGTCCTCCAACATTGCGCCCACTACGGGGAACCAGACCACGCTGAACGTTCCCGTTCCCGTGAACGCGCAGCAGAACCTGAACCTGACGGTGACCATGACCGACGATACGGGGTGCGTGGCCACCGCCACCATCGCCGTCACCGTGCGCCCCACGCCCCGGGCCGACCTCAATGTGCCGGACGGGAACATCTCCCAAAGCACGTACAATGGGATCACCTCGTTCGCGCTCTGCGGCACCGGTGATGCGCAATACCTCTTTCCGTTCACCGATGCGAGCACCGGCACAGCCGATACGTATGTGTTGAACTGGGGCGATGCCTCGCCGGTACTTACGAATTCCACGGCGGGCTGGCAGGCATCGCACACCTATTTCGCAGGCGATCATGTGGCGCTCACCTATACGGTCACCAACACGGCCTCCAATTGCAGCCATGTGGCCGGGTTCGTTACCTACATCGGCTCCAACCCCGCCATCGGTATCTCGTCGGATGCGAACACATCCATCTGCGCGGGTGGCACGCTGCCCTTCTACCTGTCCACGCAGGTGCAGAACAACCCGCCGGGCACCGAGCACTACATCGATTTCGGTGATGGCACGCCGCTGCTCTACCTCGATTCGCCACCGCAGCCGGACGTGGCCCACACGTTCCTTACCTCCAGTTGTGGGTTGCCGGGCAATGAGTTCACCGTGATGTTGCATGCCGTGAACGCCTGTGAAACACGCTCGCAGCCGGTGCCGCAGATCAGGGTGTCGGAAGCGCCGAGGGCCGCTTTTTCCCTGCCGCCGGACGAAAGGGCCTGCGTGGGCACGGCCGTCTCCTTCATCAACCAGAGCACGGGTTCCCAAGCGCCCCAATGCGGGGCTCCAAGGAAGGTCTGGAGCATCTCGCCTGCACTACCCACACCGCCTGCCGGCCTGGGAAGCACCAACAACACCCAGCCCAACGGCTGGACCACTGGTGCCGATCAGCTGGTGGTCACTTTTCCCACGCCCGGCGATTATTGCGTGAAGCTGCTCGTGGGGAGCAACCTGTGCGGCCGCGATTCGGTGGTCCACTGCATCTGCATCGAGGAGCCGATGCAGCCGGGTTTCACTCCCACGCCCCAGAGCATTTGCGTGGGGAACGAAGTGCTGATGGCGGATGCCAGTGGTACGCCGGACATCTGTTCGTCCACGTTATTGTGGAACATCACCCAAACGCAGAGCGCCTGTGGTGGCGGGGCACAGACGGCCTATGTGAGCGGAACGAGCAATGCCTCCATTTCTCCACGGATCCGCTTCGATGCGCCCGGCGTCTACTCGGTGGAACAGCGGCAGACCAACAGTTGCGGTGTGCGTACCGCGACCCATACCATCAACGTGGGCGCCCCACCGCAAGTGACCCTTGGCGCGATCAATGCCATCTGTGCCGGTGGAAGCATTACACCGCAGGCCACCTTCACGGCATGCGGCACCCCGATCACCGGCTATGATTGGACGTTCCAGAACGGCAGTCCCGGTACGGTGGCTGCACAGGTGCCGGGAACGATCACGTATGCCACGTCGGGTCAGCATTGGGTGCGCGCTGCGGCCAACAGTGCTTGTGGCAACACGGCGGACAGCGTCAGGGTGAACGTGAGCGTGGCACCCGCAGCGCCGATCGTGCCGGATACCATCACCGTATGCCCCGGTGAAAGCATCGTGTTACAGGCCACGCCCGTCAGCGGTGTCACCTTCACATGGAGCGGGCCGAATAATTTCAGCAGCACGCAGACCGCACCCACGATACCGGGCGCCACGGCTGCGATGGCCGGTCCTTATACCGTGACGCCTGCGAGCGGCGGCTGCACCGGCCCGCCCAGCACCGTGTTCGTGCGTGTGGAAGTCGTTCCGGCCATCACCATCACGCCTTCCCAGCCCTCGGTCTGCGCGGGGGACAACATCACCTTCAATGCGTCTGGTGCATCGAACCTTGTGTGGACACTGGACGGGAACCAGCAGGGCACCGAGCCGAGCGTGACCATCACGCCCACCCAAAGCGGCTCGATCATGGTGACGAGTTCGGGCGCTGCATGCCCGGTCACCGCCTCGATGCCCTTCACCGTGAACGCCCGCCCAACGGTGGATGCTGGCCCGGCAAGGATCTTCTGCAACAGCCCCGCGGCCGAGGTGATGCAACCGGTGACGCCGGGCGGCACGTGGAGCGGCCCGCGTGTGACGAGCGCAGGTGCGTTCACGCCGAACGGTGTGGGAACGGACACGCTGTACTACACCGTGGTCTCCGCGCAGAATTGCAGCACCACGGTGGCTGTTCAAGTGCGCGTTGATCCGCTGCCCCCGATCCCCGTGGTAGGCAACGATACCTTGGTCTGCCTCGGCACGGGCAGCTTTCAACTGGCGGGCAGTCCTTCGGGTGGAACATGGACCGGAGGAAGCATCACCGCCGGTGGCCTTTTCACTCCCGATCAGGTGGGGCAACATACCCTGCGCTACACCATGGGCACCAGCAGTTGTGCGGTGCATGACGACGTGATGGTGGAAGTGGTGCCCGCCGAGATCGTCACCGTGGGCGCGGACTTCGTGCGTTGCATCAGCGCGGCGGCCGTGCCGTTGACCGCCTCGCCTGCCGGTGGCACATGGGAGGGAGAAGGTGTCAGCGGCACCAGCTTTTCGCCAATGCTGGCCGGTCCGAACGTCGGGCAGGGCCACGCGCTGGTGTACAGCCGCAGAGATCCCAACGGCTGCACGAGTCGCGACACCTTGTGGGCCACCGTGCATCCCCTGCCTGTGGTGGATGCCGGTGACGACATCACTTTCTGCGACCAGCCCTTTCCGCAGCAGCTCTCCGGCTATTCCCCGCTGAACGGAACTTGGGCCGGTGCTCATGTGAATGCCGCTGGTGTGTTCACGCCGAACGGGACCGGGCAGTTCACGCTCACCTACACTTATGCCGACATTCTTGCTCCGGGGAACCTGTGTGTGGACAGCGCGCATGTGAGGGTGACGGTCATCGAGATCGACAACCCTGCGGATGCCGGTCCCGATCGGGAAGTGTGCATAGGCGCTCCGGTGTTGAACCTCTCCGGATCGCCCGTTGGAGGCACGTGGAGCAGTGTTGTTCCCGGCTCGCCATGGATCACGGCGGCGGGCGCTTTCACACCCGGCGGGGCAGGCGATCATGAGCTGGTCTACAGCGAAGGCACAGGATCCTGTGTGACCATGGACCTCGTGACCATCACGGTGCATCCGTTGCCGATACTGGCGGTGACCAGCGCACCGGAGGCATGCCCCGATGGGGGCCTTCAGACCGCCACGGCAACCCCGGTCGGTGGATGGTGGACCGGAACAGGCATCGTGGACAGCAATGCCGGAAGTTTCGATCCGGCGTTGACCGGCGAGGGCAGTTTCCAACTGCGCTACCACTTCACCGATGCGAACGGATGCACGGACAGCACGGCGGCATGGGCCACGGTGAACCCCATGCCCGAAGCCGGGTTCACGCATGCGCCCATCGCGTGTGCCGGTGCTGCCTTTCCCTTCGCGGATGCCAGCAACGGCAACACTACATGGAACTGGCGGTTCGGTGATGGCGGCACCAGCACCGACGCTTCGCCGCAGCATGTGTATGGAAGTGTGGGCACGTATGAAGTGATGCTCACCGTGGGCACCGGAGCCGGTTGCAGGGATTCCATCATGAGCACGGTGGAGGTGTGGGAGGGACCGTCGCTGGGCTTCACCGCAGGACCGGAACTTGATGGTTGCGCGGTGCTCAATGTCGAATTCGACAACTCAAGTACGGGTGAAGGGCTTGGTTATTTCTGGGACCTTGGCAATGGCACCACGACCACCGATGTGATACCGCCACCGGTCGGCTATCCGGCAAGCCTATACCGCGACACCACGTACACCATCACCTTGGTGGTCACGAACCTCTGCGCATCAGTGGACAGCAGCGTGACGGTCATCGTGCATCCTTCGCCCACGGCGCTGTTCGGTCCCGACTTCGACACAGGATGTTCGCCGTGGCCCGTCACCTTCAGCAACGTGAGCATCGGTGAAGCGGAATCCTTCCACTGGGACTTCGGTGATGGCAGCACACTCACCACCATGGACAGCTTGGTGACACACACCTATACCACCGGACCGGATGCGGTGACGCGACAGGTGACGCTCATCGCCACCAATGCGTGCGGAAGTGATACGGCCACGTACACGATCACCGTGCAGCCCAACAGTATCACGGCCTTCTTCAACACGGACACCACCAGCGGCTGTTCGCCCCTCACGGTGAACTTCACCCAGTACAGCATCGGTGTCACCAACTGGCATTGGGACCTTGGCGATGGCAACGTGAGCACGGCGCAGCACGTGTCGCACACCTACGGCCCCGGCACTTGGCTGGCTACGCTGTACGGCGACAACCAATGCAGCTACGACACGGTGAGCGTGGTGATCGAGGTGTCGCCATCGCCACAGGTCGCGTTCGCCATCGCCCCACAGCCGGTGTGCGCGGGCGATGAGGTGAGCCTCACCAACTTGACCTCCGGCGTGGCGGGGACCACATGGGATCTTGGCGATGGCAACACATCCACACTGAGCATCCTTACGCACACCTACGCTGCGGCGGGCACGTATGATGTCACGCTCAACGTGGTCGCCATCGACAACGGTTGCCCGGCTTCGCTTATGCGGCCGCTCGTGGTGGCGCCGCTGCCCGTTGCTGTGTTCACGGTGAGCGAGCCGGTGTTCTGCGCGCCCGCCACCCTGCTGTACACCAACAACAGCCAAGGGTCGCAGCTCAACAGCACATGGTACATGGATGGTGCGGTGTTCTCGCACCTGTTCCATCCGCTGCCGCAACAGACCACGGCCACGGGATCGCATGTGGTGTCGCTCGTGGTGGCCGATCCGTTGAGCGGCTGCCGCGACAGCACGTCATCGAACATCATGGGTTACGCCACGCCCGAAGCCTCGTTCATCTTGGAACCGGTGGATCCGTGCGGCGATCCGGCGGTGGTGCTGGCCACCAACACCTCCAGTTCGGATGCCCTCGTGAGCTGGTGGCTCGATGGCGCGTTGCTCGGCACACAATCGCACCTCGTCGCATCCCTTGTCGGTGCCGGTGAACACATCGTGGAACTCGTGGCCGAAATGCCGGGGCCGTGCCTCGATACGGCGCGCACCTCGTTCACGCTGCATCAATTGCCGATCCCGGCGTTCACGACGGATACCGCATGCGTGGGCCAGCCCATCCCCATCGTGGATGAGTCGTTGTACGCGCTGGCCTCGTGGTGGTATTTCAACGACACGCTGGTGGGCACCGATCCGTACACGGGCTTGGTGCCCATCGCATCCGGCCCCGATACCGTGAAGGTGGTGGTGATGGGCGAAGGCGGATGCCTCGACAGCCTCACGCGCATCGTGCGCTCGTACCCCACGCCGTTCGCCAGCTACTTGGCCGATGTGGCCGGTGACTGCGAGACCGTGCAGCTGGTGGCCCCCGAACACCACCTGATGGCCTACGAATGGGAGGTGGATGGCCGCCATTGGTCCAACGACCGCGTGACACGGTACCACTACGGCACGGACATCACCGGTACCCTGCACATCGCCCTGCGCATGACCAACATCCACGGTTGTGCCGATACGGAGGCCCATCATTGGGAGGTGCCTTCCTGCGTTTACGTGCCCAACACCTTCACCCCTGATGGCGACTTGGTGAACGATGTGTTCGGCCCCAGCGTGGTGCCCTTCGCCCGTGAGTGGCACATGCACATCTTCGACCGGTGGGGGCGTGTGGTGAAGGAGCTGCGTCCCGCCGATCCGATGTGGAAGGGCGATGGACCCGACGGCGCGGAACTGCCCATCGGCGTGTACAACTGGCGCATGACCCACGTGGAAGGCGAAGGTGTGCGCGTGGAGACCAAGGGCCACGTGAACCTCGTGCGGTGATGCCGCCCTCCATCAGCCGTGCTCGCCGCTCGACAAGATCCGGACATCGTGGGGCATGATCGCAGTAACGTTGTTACCTCAACGATCCTTACCGGATGAAGCGACATCTTTCCTTGTTGAGCATCCTGCACTATGCGTACGGTGCGTTCGTGTGCATGAGCGGCCTTGTGGCGTTCGTGCTGATCTTCCTCGGGCTCTTCATCGGCAGCGATCTCGTGGCCGACAGAGGGGGGGACGGCTCCATGCTGCGGTTTGTTGGCGCTTTGGTCCAGACCGGCGGCTGGGTGATCTTCGCGGTGATCGAGATCTGGGGTCTCCTCAATATCCTCAGTGGCTATTGGATCTCGCGTCGCCGCAACCGGACGGCCAGTCAGGTGATCGCGGCCTTCAATTGCCTGAGCATCCCCTTCGGGCTGGCCTTGGGGATCTTCACCTTCAGCGCACTGGGCGATGAAGAGGTGAAGCAGGAGTACCTCGCCTTGCCGCAGGGATACCGTATCTGACGGCTACCGCTCCTCGATCCGCCAAAGCGTGGCCGTGCTGTCGCGATCGAAGTCGCGCAGGCCCACGACGATCAGGCGCACATCGCGGCCCTGAAGCTTCGTGTCCACGGCGTAGTACAGGCTGTCGTCCGTGCGCTTGGTATCCTTCAGGTCCACATCGGCCTTGTCCAACGAAGCGCGCACCGTGGCAAGGTCGATGGACCGTTCCTGTAGTTGGGCCTCGGCCTCCGGCGCGGCTTGGATCAAGGTGCTGCGCAGGCGTTGCTTGATCTTCTCCTGCGGTGTCCAAGCACTGTTGGTCAAGCGTTCACCATAGAAGAAGTAGGCCGCCACACCGCCGATGATGAGTCCCACGAGGTAGAGCTGGAGGCGGCGTTTGAGGTCCATGGAGGGTGCGGTGGAGGGCGCGAAGTTCGCCGATCCCGCCGGGTATTCCATGCCGGGCTGTTCACAGGGCCTCGCCCATGGCCTCGCGGAAGGCCCGATCGCATCGCACCTTCGCATCATGTCCGCGATCACCGTCCGCAGGCCCGCACACCCGCTTCACGCCACCATCGACCTGCCACGCTCCAAGAGCGTGAGCAACCGCGCGCTCGTCATCGCATCGCTACTGGGCGACCTGTCGCTGGTCTCGGACCTGAGCGATGGCGACGACACCCGCGTGATGCTCGAGCTGCTGCGCGATCGGCCGCACACGATGGATTGCGGGGCCGGTGGCACCACTTTCCGCTTCCTGCTGGCGTGGGCCAGCGTGCAGGAAGGGGAGGAGCATCTGCTCACCGGCATACCCCGCCTGTTGCAACGCCCGCATGACGATCTGGTGCAGGCGCTGAGGATGCTCGGCGCCGATATCACGAAGGAGGCCAACGGCTATCGCGTGCGCGGCCGCAGGATGAAAGGCGGCCACGTGCATTTCGACTCGCCCATCAGCAGCCAATACCTCAGCGCCCTCGTGCTGATAGCGCCCTGTCTGGAGAACGGCTTGGACCTGAAGTGGACGGGCACGCGCCTGAGCGAGCCTTTCGTGGGCATGACGCTGAAGATGCTGGATCATTTCGGCGTACGGCCCAGCCTGACGATGGATGGCGTTACCGTACCACCCGGCCGGTACAAGCGCGTGCCGTACAGCGTGCCGCACGACTGGAGCAGCGCGGCGTTCTGGTTCGAACAGGTGGCGCTGGACCCCGGCGGCCGGGTGCTGCTGCGCGGGTTGAAAAAGGATACCCTACAGGGCGATCGTGAAGCCATGGACCTGTGGGCCCCGTGGGTGGATGCTGCGGAGGATGCGCACGGCATCACGTTGGTCCATCGCGCGGAGGCCGGACCATGGCCCGATGCGCCGCTCAACATGCGCCACGTGCCCGACCTGTTCCAGCCGCTGGCCTTCACGCTGGCGGGGCGCGGGGTGCGGGCCGCGCTCACCGGGTTGGACAACCTCGTGGTGAAGGAGACCGATCGCCTGCAGGCCGTGGGCGATGTGCTGCGTGCGCTTGGGTGTACGGCCGGTCACCGCAGCGGCACGTTCATTCAGGGAGGCGCGATCACCAACACCGCGCCGCTGCCCTTCGATCCCAACATCGATCACCGCATGGCCCTCTCCATCGCTCCCTTAGCGCTCAAGCTGGAAAGCGTCACTATCAGGGATCCCGATGTGGTGGACAAGAGCTACCCGGACTACTGGAAGCACCTGCGCGCTGCGGGGTATGAGCTGTCCACCTTGCGTTGATCCGTCTGTCGGCCGTTCACGGATCGTCACGCCGGAAGATCCGCGAAGCGGTCTATCCGGTAGCTACGGTGTGTACACATCTCGGAGCGGGAGGACTGAAGGTCCGACTACATACCAGCCCATGGCAACGCCATGGGTTGGAAATACGGCCGTGTTCGCGGAGGGCTGAAGGCCCGACACATCCTTCTGCCCGGTATGTATCGGGCCTTCAGCCCTCCTTGAACGCGCGTGGATCTTGGACCCATGGCGTTGCCATGGGCTGACCTTGCTCCGCCCGAAGCGGCTTCGCGAAGGCGCAGTATGTCCCGGCCGTTGGCCCTTTGAAAGATGTATACACACAGTAGCAGTCCGGTAGGCAGGTTCCGGCGTTCCTACATGACCAAGGATCCACGCCCGATCCCCCTCGCGCCCTTTGCGGTAGATCCCTACAACGTGCTGCTGTCTATCAC
>JAHBUM010000082.1 GCA_019638075.1 Flavobacteriales bacterium
TGGTGTTCAAGTATTGCGACGACAACGGGCTTGGCCTCATCGACCTGAAGGACCTGCGCCGCGTGCTCCAGTTCGTGACCGATGACGGCAAGGACGAGATCCGCAAAGTGTACGGACAGGTGAGTCCCGCCACGGTCAACATCATCCTGCGCAAGCTGATCGAGATCGAGCAGCAGGGCGCCGATGCCTTCTTCGGCGAACGCAGTTTCGATGTGGAGGACCTGCTCGCGACGCGGGACGGCAGGGGCGTGGTCAGCATCGTGCGCCTTACCGACATACAGGACCGGCCCAAGCTCTTCAGCACCTTCATGTTGTGCCTGCTGGCCGAGATCTACAACACCTTCCCCGAGGTGGGCGATCCCGAAAAGCCCAAGCTGGTACTCTTCATCGACGAGGCGCACCTCATCTTCAACACCGCCTCCAAGGCGTTGCTGGACCAGATAGAGACCATCATCAAACTGATCCGCTCGAAAGGGGTGGGGGTGTACTTCTGCACACAGGACCCCAGCGACGTGCCCGAAAGCGTGCTGGGCCAGCTCGGATTGAAAGTGCAGCATGCCCTGCGCGCCTTCACCGCCAAGGATCGCACCACCATCAAAAAGACCGCGCAGAACTACCCGCTCACCACGTTCTACGATACCGAAGCGCTCATCACCTCGCTCGGTATCGGGGAAGCGCTGGTGACGGCCCTGAGCGAGAAGGGCACGCCCACACCGCTGGCCTACACGTTGCTGCGCGCACCCGTCACCCGCATGGACATCCTGAGCCCGCTGGAGATCGGCGGGCTGGTGGCGCAGAGCCGCATCGCCACGAAATACAACGAGGTGATCGACCCAGAAAGCGCGTTCGAGATCTTGGAGAAGCGCCTGCAACAGCGCCTGAAGGATGGGGCAGGGGAGATCGCACCATCACCGGCTCCCAAACAGGAGCGCAAGGCGAAGGCGGAGCCGGGCACCTTCGAGAAAGTGAGCAAGAACACCATGGTGCGCCAATTGGGCAACACGGTGCTGCGCGAGTTCACCCGTGGACTGCTGGGCATGCTGGGCGTGAAGCCCACGCGCAGCCGCACCGCAAAACGATGAGCCACATGAGGTACGCATGGATCGCACTGGCGCTGTTCGCAGGTTGCAGCGGAGCCACTTCGCCGGGCACGGCGGAGGCCCGTTACGAAGAGCCGGAACAGGCCGCGCCGGAAGGACCGGAACCCAAGGATGCCCTGCTCCCGCTGAGCGGCCGGTCCATCGTGAGCTACAACGTGGAGAACCTCTTCGATACCGAGGACGACCCGGCCACGAATGACGATGACTTCCTGCCGAACGGCACCTACGCATGGACCGCCGAGCGCTACGCCACCAAACTGAAGCACCTCGCCGAGGCCATCGGCTGGAGCGCGGACGGAGCGCCCGCTCTGCTGGGCTTGGTGGAAGTGGAGAACAGGAAGGTGGTGGCGGAACTGGCCGCCACCGGCGTGTTGGAGCAGGCGGGCTACATCATCGTCCACCACGATTCCCCCGACGAGCGCGGCATCGACGTGGCGCTGCTGGTGCATCCCCGCTATGCCGAAGTGATGAAGGAGGAGGCGCTGAACGTGCCCTTGAAAGGCGACCATACCCGCGATGTGTTGTATGCGCAGTTGCGGCTTGCGGAAGGGAAGGAGCTGCACGTGTTCGTGAACCACTGGCCCAGCAAGCGCGATGGCGCGGCGAGCGTGCCCAAGCGCATGGCCGCCGCAGGCGTGGTGCGCCAGCGCGTGGATGCCCTGCTGAAACGCGACCCCGACGCACAGGTGCTCATCATGGGTGACTTCAACGATGCGCCCGGCGAGCGCAGCATACAAGAGGGGCTGGGCGCCGCCTGCGATGCCAACGCCCAAGCCGACCTGTTCGACCTGATGTGCATGGCACAGCCCGCAGGCCATGGCAGCTACAACTACCAAGGCGAATGGTCGTACCTCGACCAGCTGATCGTGAGCCGGGCCTTCCTGCCGAAGGTGAAGGATGCCAAGGCCCATTGGGATGGCCGCCTGCTCTTCAACCACCCGCGCTACGGCCGCTCGCCAGACCGGAGCTACGCTGGCGAGAGCTACAAGGGCGGGTACAGCGATCATCTGCCGGTGGTGATGCGGATGAGGTGAGGATGGCGCGAAAAACCTACCAACAGTTCCTGAGCCGACTTGCATACTTCATGGCGGGCTGGGTCTTAATAGGTCCATCTATCCTGGCACAGGAAACACGTATTGATACGGTATGGGATAGGCATGAACGTGTCACTTCGATATGGTATTCCACAGGGGAGCATCGGTGGTTCTCATATGACAGAGCCGGTAGGCTGAAAGGGAGCGGGACCGAATTCAGGGAGAATGGTGAGACCCATTCCATTGACACGTCATGGAACAGAAATGGCCAGCCTGAGTGGATCACGAGTTGGCCCGATGGACAGAGCATGTCGTTCACCTATGATGAACGGCAACGATTGGTCCAGACCAAGGCCATGTCAACACTGCACGACCAGCAGTACAACGAGGTCACGGAGTTTTATCCATCGGGTAGCGTACGGTCGCGTCATTTCGAGATCGTAGAGAGCAAGCGTTTCGCCGGCGTTTTCCGACTGGACAGTACATACACCCAGTATTATCCCGAGGGTCAGGTCAAGCGTATTGCCCGATACGAGAAAGGCCAACTCAATGGGAACACGACGGGGCACTATCCTTCGGGGAGCTTAAGCTCGATCATGGTCTACGAAGAGGGAAGGCTATTGAGCGTTCGCTATTTCGATCAGGACGGGATCGAGCTTGATCATGGGGAGTTCAGGGATGGCAATGGGTGGCTTGCGGTTCATGAGAACGGGGTCAAGGTTTCTGTCAGTTCAGGGATGGGTGTCCTGTAAAGAAGTCGTGCAGATGCGATTGATCTGCTCCGCGTTCATCGCCTAACCCAACCCTATATTCGGGACCATGGTACAGGTAGTCACCAAGCGCACCAGCCGGAAACGGGTGAAGAGCATCGTGAAGGCCGCCGTGCGTCGCAGCATGCCCCTGAAGGGTGCCGACTTCAGCGACCTGCTCGGCACCGCACCCCTGCATACCGATCCGGTGAAGTTCCAACGTGCGCTCCGCGATGAGGAATGAGCGTGTCGTCATCGACACCAACATCCTGCTCCGTTGCGAGTTGGTAGAGATCCATCGCTCTATCCAAGACATCGCGGTGGACCTTCGGTTACGTCACCGCCTGAAGCTGCCGGACGCCGTGATCGCCGCCACCGCCGTGCATCTGGGCATCCCGCTGATCACGGCCGACAAGGTCTTCAGCAAACTGAAGCCGGAAGCCGAGGTGGTCTTGTACGCGAAGTGAGCCTGCCCGCGCTCAATCCCTCCGGTTCACGTACATCATCACGTAGTACATCAGCGTGCCGATGGAGCCGATGGCCGCGATCAGGTAGGTACGTGCGGCCCACTTCAGGGCATCGGCGCTCATCGCCAGTTCGCCGGAGGTCACGATGCCGCGTTGTTTCATCCAGGCCAGTGCCCGGTTGCTGGCGTCGTATTCCACAGGAAGTGTGACGATGCTGAACAGCGTGAGCAGGGCGAACAGCACGATGCCGAAGAGCAGGAGCTGCGGGAAGGTGTTGATCAGCAGGATGCCACCCAGCAGCACCCATTGCACCAAATTGCTGGCCACGCTCACCACGGGGACCAGCTTGCTGCGCATGGTGAGCCATTGGTAGGCCGTGGCGTGTTGCACGGCGTGGCCCACCTCATGCGCGGCAACGGCCGCCGCTGCCGCGTTCCGCTGGTGGTAAACCGCTTCGCTCAGGTTCACCGTGCGGTTGGCCGGGTTGTAATGGTCCGTCAATTGGCCGGGCACGTGGGTCACCTTCACGTTGAAGATGCCATTGTCGTGCAACATGCGCTGCGCGATCTCCGCACCGCTCATGCCATTGCTCAGGGGCGTCTTGGAATACTTGGCGAAGCGGCTGCGCAGTTGCTGTCCCACCAGCCAGCTCACCAGCATCACCAAGCCACCGATCACGTAGGCGCCCATCATCGGGTTGTCGGTCATCGTCGTTCAGGTTTGGCCGTGCGGCGGCAAATTTGCTGCCGTGCGCACCGGCCTGCCGGATCGTCAGCCCAAACGACTGCGAACCTGCCCGGCTGGCTGAGCACCGGTCACGGGTTAACGCGCCATCGAACCGTTGCCATCGAGCGGTCGAGGCGGTGCCTCGACGCTACGGGAGGTTACCCGTGGATGTTCGGCACAGCAGACCTGACAACCGGCAACTGCTATTCCCCCGCTCGCTCGGCCTTCTCGATCTCCTTGTCCAGGATCTCGTCGATCTTCTTCTGCGTGATGGCGTCGATCTTGTCATCCGCCTTGGCCTGCTTCTTCATGAAACGGAACATGGCGTTCTTCCGGATCTCGTAGGCCACGTATACCGTGTAATCCTTGGTGGTCTCGTTGTAGCGCACCTCCTCGTCGAACTTGCGCAGGTCGGCCATCTCGGTGTTCATCACCTCGCGTACAAGGCTTTGGAACTTGTCCGCCACGTCGGAGGCGCCGGTGTTGCCCGTTTCGCCGAGGTACTGGTCCGTGACGGCTCGCATGTTGGTGCCTACCTGCCCGGCCAGCTGGTTCTTGGCATCGAGGTCGGCCTTGCTGCGGGCGATGTTCTGCGCTTGGCTAACGCCGGTGCCGGTACCCCGGAACCACGTGCCGTTGCTTTGGTACTTGTTGCCGTTGAAGGGCTGGGATACTTTCTGCCCGGCGGGGTTCACCTTCTTGCTGCATGCGGTGAAGCCGCCGATGAGCAGCGCGCCAAGGGCGATGGGGGCAAGGATCGTGCGTAGGGTGGTCATGGATATGGATCTGTTCGGTGGGGCGTACAAAGAAAAGACCGTGCCAGCGCGCCATCACCATTCGTCCCTCCGATGGATCGGAATTCGACCGTACGGTCGCATCTTTCGGACAAATTCCACCCGTCATGCGCATACTGAAGACCCTCCTGATCATCGTGCTGGTCCTTGTGGCCATCGTTGTGATCCTCGGGCTTACCGGCCCGGACACCTACCGCTACGAACGCTCCGTGACGATCGAAGCCCCGCCTCCGGTCGTCTATGGGCACGTGAACTCCTTGGCCGCCATGGACAAATGGAGCCCTTGGAACGCCTACGACCCGGAAATGAAGAAGACCTATGAAGGTACCGACGGCACTGTCGGCGCCATTTCGCGCTGGGATGGCAACAAGGATGTGGGAAAAGGCGAGCAGCGGATCGACTCCTTGGTCCCCGACCGGTTCGTGAAGAACCGGGTGAAGTTCCTCGAACCATGGACATCGGAATCCGATGCCTTGGTGGAGTTGCAACCCGAAGGAGTGGGTACCAAGGTCACGTGGGCCATGGTCGGCGATAACGATTTCATGAGCAAGGTGATGTGCAAGTTCATGGACATGGACGCCATGCTCGGCAAGGACTTCGAGCGCGGCCTTGGCTTGCTGAAGGAGCAGGTGGAAGCCGAAGAGGCCGCCCGGAAAGCAGCCCTCGCCGAGAAGACCTTCGGCGGCTACGTGATCGAGACCGTGGACCGCCCCGAGCTGGTCTTCATCGGCAAGCGCAACAAGAAGGTGAAATGGGCCGACATGGAGGGCTTCTACGGATCCAGCTTCGCAGCGGCAGGTGCGGCAGCTGGCGCGGCCGGGCTGGAGATGGCCGGTGCGCCCAGCGGCGTGTTCTGGGAGTGGAACGAGAAGGACCAGACCGCCGACCTGATGGCTGGTTTCCCCGTGAAGGGCACGGCGGCCACCCAAGTGCCCGGCTTCGATACCCACGTGATCCCGGCCGGTAGGATGCTCCACGTGGCATACTACGGCGCCTACGACCAAAGCATGGCCGCCCACGAAGCCCTCGATGGCTACATCAAAACCAAGGGCCTCACGCACTACGGCAACGTGATCGAGGAATACGTGACCGACCCAACGGCCGAGAAGGACACCACCAAGTGGCTCACCAACATCTACTACATGGTGAAGTAGGGGGAGTGGGGAAGTCGGCAGTCAGCAGTCGGCAGTCAGCAGCAGCAGTTCCGTCAGGGCATTTGCTGCCGACTGCCTGCTGCTGACTGCCTACTTGCATTCCGCCTTTCCCTCACAGATCGTTCACAGTTTCGGTAAGGCACCGGCCATGCCGACGGTTCCGGGTATGACCTTCGCCACCGTGGAACTCGCGCTCGCACGTTACCGGCTGCTCTTCAAATACCCGTTCGGGACCGCCCATGGGCTGCGCGATGGCACCGATGCCGTGTTCGTCCGGCTGACGCAGGATGGGGTGCATGGCTATGGCGAAGCCGCCTTGCCGCCGTACTTGAAATACGATCAAAATGCTGTTATACAGGATATTATATCATTTTACCTAAATCATAAGTTCGATATTGAGCATGATACGCTTGACCTTGCTTCCCTTGATGCGTTGTGCCCACCCGCACGGGCGGCATTTCATGTAGCATATATAGACCTGAATAACAGTCAACTATCGAGATGTATTGGAAGTGAGTTCGTAGCATTGCGCGACAGCCCAATGGCGCAAAGCATGGTCACCTTGGGGCATTCCGAAGTGGATGATATTGAACTGAAGTTGAGCGAATTACCGAATGCTGCTATACTGAAGGTGAAATTGGGCGCACCGAATGATATGGATGTGATCAGGCGTTTAAAAGAACTGGATGCCAGGAAGTTATTCCTTGACGCGAACCAAGGCTGGACGGAGATCGGCCAAGCCGAGGCAGCGTTACACGCCGTGGGTGTTGACCGGGTGATCGGGCTGGAACAGCCGTTCGCCAAGGACCGCTGGGACCTGCACAAGGCGCTGAAGGATCGATCGGGCGTTCCGGTGTACGGCGACGAGAGCATCCAAGGGCCGGAGGATCTGGAACGGGCACCGGAGGCATTCGACGGGGTGAACCTGAAGCTGATGAAGTGCGGCGGGCTGGATGTGGCCGCGCAGATGGCCGCCCGGGCACGTGAACTGGGCCTGAAGGTGATGCTGGGATCCATGAGCGAGAGTTCGCTGGGCTGCGGCGCGATGCTGGCGCTGGGCGGCATGGCCGAGCTTTTGGATCTGGACGGCCCATGGCTGATCCGCAACGATCCGTTCCAAGGGCTACGGATGGAACAGGGGCAGCTGGTGCTGGATGGAGCCGCCGGGATCGGGGTTGAGCCGCGTTCCGGCTTCCCGCTTGAATTTGACCCAATTGGCGCATAATTGATATTATGTCAAGTTGTATTTCGCTAAATATGAACAAGTTGTCCACAAAGTCTTCGGGCTGCACAGTCATCCCCTCTCCGCTACTGTTCGTTCTCAATTGTCCTGCCCCGGCTTAGGCGATGCACCTCTTTACCTTCGTCACGTAGCCAACAACGTGCTTGATCAACGTGTGACAGGTGTGAGCCAGCGAATATTCCCCGTAGCCGTGTTCGGCTGCATTTTGTGCATCGCATCCTGCACATCCCCTATGCCCGCAGGATTTTGGCAAGGATACGAACCCGCTCTTTTAGCTCTTGAAGTTGGTGACCAAGGCGGACACGCTGGCTATCGGGCCATCCTGTGGAAAAGCGACCACCCCGGAACATTCCATCCATCATCGGTCATAACATTCGCCTCGGAGAACGATTGGCCGTTCCTCGACTCCACCCGTTATTCGTCAACGGATGTGCGGTCATGGACCTATGACGGCACGGCTGTATTCCCGCTCGACTTCGATGGCTTCAACACCGCCATTAACGGGGCGGATACGTATCGTTGTTTCCCGCGCTGGTTCGATACGGATGCTGTGGTTTGCAGGTTCAAGACCCCATGGCTGACCGTTGAAGATGAGGATTGGAAGGATGCCTACGGCTATGCGATGATCTCTTCCAATGGTCAGTACATGGCACTCTATCACCTTTGGGGAGATCGAGCCAATTTGACCCTGCCACGATAGCTCTTCTGAGATATGCGACATGCCAAGACCGACCGATCCTCGATGTGTCGGGCCTTTGGCCCTCTCTGAACATGCGGCCGCATCAACCCATGGCGCTGCCATGGGCTGATATGTGATCGGGCCTTTGGCCCTCTGATCCACCCACCCCAAAAAAAACAAGCGAGCCGGACTCATCGCCCGGCTCGCTCCTATCTCTTCGGTTTGGGTCAGTTCCCCAGCAGCGCCTTCATCTTGGCGTATTTCTCCTGATCGCCGTTCTTGGCGTACAGCTTCATCAGTTGCTGCACGGTCTGCATGTCGTCGGCTTTCAGGGCGTGGGCCTGCTCGAAGTACGGCACGGCCTTCACGTAGATGTCGTCGGCCACCTTCTTGCACTTGGTGTACTCGGTGTCGCTCTTGATCTTGTTGCACTTCTCGTACTCGTAGGCCGCGCGGTTGTTGTACAGCACGCCGATGTTGAAGTAGCTGTCGAAGAACTTCGGGTCCAGTTCGAGGCTCTTCTTGTAGGCTTCCTCGGCCTTGCCGTACCACTCCAGCATGGCGGCCTCGTCCTTGGCGTCGGAGGCTTTCTTGTCGTACAGGCTGGCGAGGATGGACCACAGCACCGCGTTGTTCGGGTCTTTTGAAAGGCCGAGCTTCACGCTTTCCTCGGCTTCGGCGGAGCGGTCGGCGGCGAGCAGGTAGCTCATCTCGTCGAGGATCAGCTCCTTGTCATCGGGGAACTTCTTGCGGCCCTCGCCGATGGTGGCGATGGCTCCGTTCAGGTCCTCGGCCTTGCGCTGGAGGCTGGCGATGTAACGGTACACCTCGGCCTTGTTGTAGCCTGCGGCCAGTGCCTCGCGGTAGCGCCCGATGGCTCCGGCGGCGTCGCCCTTCGATTCGTAGGCCAGCGCCGAGTTGAAGATGGCGTTAGTATCCACCTGCCCGAAGGCCTTGGCGATCTTCTCCGAGCGGGCGTAGTTGGCGATGGCGGCATCGTAGTTCTTCGCGGTGAAGGCATCATTTCCGCTGTTGAGCGAAAGGCCTTGCAGGGCGCCCAGCGCGCGCACGTTCTCGGTCTTGTAGCTGCCCTTGGTGTCCAACTCGTTGGCTTTCAGGTAGCTCTCCACGGCCTTGTCCAGCGCATCGGGGAACTGGCCCTTAAGCGTGGCGTCGTCGCCCATGGCGATCATGCGGTAGATGTCGCCCCGGTAGCGCCATGTCTTCTCGGCGGCGCCGGTCTTGGCATCGAGGATGGCCGGCTCGATGTACTCCACGGCCTTGGCCAGTTTGCCGTCCTGCATGTAATTGTAGGCGCTTACCACGTTGGCGTTCTGGGCGTTAAGGCTCAGGCTCAACAGGAGCGCTCCGGTCAATACTGCGTGCTTCATTGTTGGTTCTCGTCGTTCGGGGTTCTCGTCTCGATCTTCGCGTTATCCACTTCCGTGCCAACTTAGTTGTCAGTTATCAGTGGTCAGTTGTCAGGGAATGCCTGTCTCCGTGGCTTTAGTTGGTCCCGTCCAGCAGCCCCACCAAGGGGCCTGACAACTACACTTAGGCATCAGTTTCCTCTCCTTCGTCTTCAGCCTGCCCGCCTTCGGCCGGTGCCTCTCCATCGGGTGCCGATCCGTCCACAGAGGCTTCGCCGTCTTCGGGCTGTTCCTCCTCGTTCAGTTCGCTGTCCACTTTGGCAACGGCGGCGATCTGGTCGTTCTTGCGCAGGTCGATCAGGCGCACGCCCTGTGTGGCGCGGCCCAGTACCCGCAATTCGTCCAGCCCCATGCGGATGGTCATGCCGCTGCGGTTGATGATCATGAGCTGGTCGCCATCCTTCACCACCTTGATGGCCACGAGGTTGCCGGTCTTCTCGGTCACTTGGATCGTCTTCACGCCCTTGCCGCCGCGGCTCACCATGCGGTAGGCATATTCCCACTCACCGGTCTTCTCGTCCAGTTCCATGATGGCCGAGCGCTTGCCGTAGCCGTTCTGGCTCACCACCAGCACCTGACTGGTGCGCAGGTCGTCCTTGTCGATGGCGATCATGCCGATGACCTCGTTGTTCTTGCTGCCGCCTTCGAGGTTCATGCCGCGCACACCGCTGGCGCTGCGGCCCATGGGGCGCACATCCTCCTCCTCGAAGTGTACGGCTCGGCCATCGCTGCTGGCAAGGATGATGTGGCTCTTGCCCGTGGTGAGCTTCGCTTCCAGCAGTTCGTCGCCCTCGCGGATACCCACGGCGATGATGCCGTTGGCGCGTGGGCGGCTGTATGCTTCGAGGGTGGTCTTCTTGATGACGCCCTTCTTCGTGCAGAGCACCACATAGTGGTTGTTCACGTACTCCTCACTGGTGAGGTCGTCCACATTGAGGTAGGCCACCACCTTGTCGCCGCCTTCGAGCTGCACGAGGTTCTGGATCGCGCGGCCCTTGCTCTGGCGGTTGCCCTCGGGGATGTCGAACACCCGCATCCAGAACACCTTGCCGTTCTGGGTGAAGATGAGCAGGTAGTTGTGGTTGGTGGCCACGAAGAGGTGTTCGAGGAAATCCTCATCGCGCGTGGTGCCGCCCTTGCTGCCGATGCCCCCCCTGCCCTGCGTGCGGAATTCGGTGAGGGCCGTGCGCTTGATGTAACCGAGGTGGCTGATGGTGACCACCACCGCTTCATCGGCGATCAGGTCCTCCATGCGCATGTCGCCGCGCGCCTCGATGATCTGCGTGCGCCGCTTGTCACCGTACTTCTCCTTGATCTCCAAGGTCTCGTCGGTGATGATCTTGAAGCGCAGGCCTTCGTCCGCCAGCACCTCCTTCAGGTAGTTGATGGTCTTCATCAGCTCGGCGTGCTCGTCGCGGATCTTGTCGCGCTCCAGCCCGGTGAGGCGTTGCAGGCGCATGTCGAGGATCGCCTTGGACTGGATCTCGCTGAGGCCGAACTGCGCCATCAGGCCGTCCCTCGCCTCTTCGGGCGTCTGGCTGGCGCGGATCAGGGCGATCACGGCATCGAGGTGGTCCAGCGCGATCAGCAGGCCCTCGAGGATGTGGGCGCGCTCCTCGGCCTTGCGCAGGTCGAACTTCGTGCGGCGGATCACCACGTCCATGCGGTGGTCCACGAAGTGCTGGATCATGGGCTTCAGGCCCAGCAGCACCGGACGGCCGCCCACCAGCGCGATGTTGTTCACGCTGAAGCTGGTCTGCAACGAACTGTATTTGTACAACTGGTTCAGCACCACGCTGCCCATGGCCTCGCGCTTCACGTCGTACGCGATGCGGATGCCGGTGCGGTCGCTGTAATCGTTCACATCGCTGATGCCCTCGATGCGCTTCTCGTTCACCAGGTCGGCCACGCCCTTCACGAGCTGCACGGCTTTGTTGGTCTGGAACGGGATCTCGGTGCAGATGATGGTCTCCCGACCGGTCTTCTGGTCCTCCTCGATGTGGCAGGCGGCGCGCAGCACCACGCGGCCACGGCCGGTCTCATACGCTTCGCGGATGCCCGCCGTGCCGAGGATCACGCCGCCCGTGGGGAAATCGGGGCCCTTGATGTGCTGCATCAGGCCATCGGTGGTGATGTCCCTGTCCTGTATGTAGGCCACGACGCCGTCGCAGACCTCGCTCAGGTTGTGCGGAGGCATGTTGGTGGCCATGCCCACGGCGATGCCCGCCGCGCCGTTCACCAGCAGGCACGGGATCTTGGTAGGCATCACGCTGGGTTCTTCCAGCGTATCGTCGAAGTTGGGGCGCATGTCCACCGTCTCCTTGTCAAGGTCGGCCAGCACCTCCTCGGCGATCTTCTTGAAGCGCGCCTCGGTGTATCGCATGGCGGCCGGGCTGTCGCCATCGAGGCTGCCGAAGTTGCCTTGGCCGTCAACGAGCGGATAGCGCAGGCTCCACTCCTGCGCCATGCGCACCATGGCGTCGTACACGCTGCCATCGCCGTGCGGGTGGTACTTGCCCAGTACCTCCCCTACGATACGGGCGCTCTTCTTGTAGGGCCGGTTGCTCAGCACCCCAAGGTCCTGCATGCCGTAGAGCACGCGGCGATGCACGGGCTTCAGCCCATCGCGCACATCCGGGAGTGCCCGGCTCACGATCACCGACATCGAATAATCGATGTAGGCGGTCTTCATCTCGTTCTCGATGTTGATCGGAATGATCTTTTCTCCTTCTGCCATGGTCAAGGTTCAAGTCTCAAGCTTCAAGGCTCAAGCTCAAAAGCGTATGCGTGTTTCCGTTCATTGTTCCCGGGGAAGTGGAAAGCGGGATGCGCCCCGACAGGGACCGTTGAAGCTTGGCGCTCGAAACTTCGGCCCTGTGGCTTGAACAAGCCCATCTGCCAATTCGTCCGTCGCTCATCTTCAGCATCATTCTTGCCACCCCCTCCGAAAGGGAGCCCGAAGGTACTTCGATCGCACACGACAAGCCCCCGGAATTTTCCACAAACCGACACTTGCGTGTGGATAATTGCGTTTCCCCGGAACAAGGCCGCCGTTGCCCCGTTGAATAGCTTGCCCCCGCTGGCCGGACGACTAACTTCGCACGGTGGTAAGCACCTTCCGCCCCGCCCGCCTTTCAAAGCAGA
>JAHBUM010000083.1 GCA_019638075.1 Flavobacteriales bacterium
GTGGCCGCCCTTATGATCGGCGAACACAGCCTTTGGAACGGGCGACCCAACAACCTGAGCCCTGAGGATGTGGAACGCGTGATGGAGAAAAGTGCCACCGACATCGTGGGCACGCCGCAATGGAACCCCCACTATGCGGTGGGCTACGACGGCTGGAACGGCTGGGGGCGCCTGAACGCGGGCGAGGCCGTGCGTCAGGTGGCCGCACCGTACCGGGTCTACCACTCGGGCGAACCCGACGGGACCATGGTGGCCGCCATGCCACCCGAGACGTACGTGTTCAACGAATACGAGACATCTGAGACATGGGGCCTGCCACCCGGCCCGTACGAGATCCAACGCTACGTCGTGGAGCACTACTACACCGTGGACTTCGGGCCGGGCACCACCATCCTGCACAGCCAGCAGAACCCCGGCTTCTGGGGCCGCCCCAGCAGCACGGTGGGACTGCACAACCCGCAGGGGCAGATGGATGCGAGCTGGCTATACCAGATCAGCGGCAGCACCATCGAGGTGACCGCGTACACCTACTGCTACAAGGTGGGCAGCCTGCCCGGCCAGCCTCCCCTTACGCGCTGGATACCGGAGCCGCCGAACAATCTGAAAACGCCCTGGTCCCTGCACATCCTGAAATCGCCCACCGTGGCCGTGCCGGAGAACATGCAGCAGGCCACCCTGCGCGCCCACCCCAACCCCGCCACCGACCAGCTGCACCTGCAATGGACCGACTTCGCACCCACCCACATCGAGGTGATCGACCAGCTCGGGAAGGTGTGCCTGCGCGAACCGGCCGCACCCGCGCGCAACGGCAACCACACCATCGGCACCGCACACCTGGCGCCGGGCCTGTACACCGTGCGCCTTTCCGCAGCCGGGGAGCGCAGGACTCAACGCTTCATCAAACACTGAACCCGCCATGCGCACGAACCTTTGCATGGCCATGGCCACCCTGCTTGCCACAGCGCAAGCCCAACCGGTGGACTGGCAGCGCCTATACGGTGGCTCCTTCATTGATCTCGGCATGAGCATCGACCACACGCCCGACGGGGGCTTCATCGTGCTGGGCCGCACCAACAGCATGGATGGCATCGTGGAGGGGCTGCACAGCACGCCACTGGACCCCGCCCCAGACCTGTGGGTGCTGAAGCTGGATGCCCTCGGTGGGCTGGAGTGGCAGCGCTGCCTGGGGGGATACCGCGAGGAGGAGCCGTGTGCGATCCGCACCTGTTCCGATGGCGGCTACATCCTCACCGGGATCACCTTTTCCGGTGATGGCGACCTCGACGGACCCGGATACGGGAACAGCGACATCTGGGTGGTGAAGCTGACGGCGGAAGGTGCCATCGCCTGGCAGCGGCGCTACGGCGGGACCAGTGCGGACAACAGCCTGCGCATCGCGGAACAGCCCGGCGGCGGCTACGTACTCCTTGCCCATACGTTATCCAGGGATGGCCACATCAGCGGCCGCCACGGCAATAATTTCGGCGATTACTGGGTGGCTTGGCTGGACGCCGAGGGGGACATCACCCACGACCGTTGTTACGGCGGTTCAGAAGCGGAGGTCGGAATAGGGGATCTTGCCATACTGCCCGGCGGCCGCGTTGTGGTGCTCGGAGGCACCTACTCCAACGACGGCGATGTCTCCGGGCTGCACCCGTCGGCCCAAGAATTCAGCCCTGATGCCTGGGTGTTCGCGGCGGACCCCGGCAGCGAGCCAGTGTGGCAGCGGTGCATCGGGGGGGGTAGGGAGGATACCGGCTACACCCTCGCCATCGCACCGGATGGCACCATCCTCGTGAGCGTCCGCACCAATTCGGAGGACGGCGACATGGGCACCGGCCACGGCGGCTACGACGCTTGGGTGGCGCGCCTGCACCCCGGCACCGGCGAGCCGATGAACACCGTAAGGCTGGGAGGGGCCGGGAGTGAATTCCCGCGTGACATCGTACCCACGCCCGATGGTGGTGCCTACCTTCTGGTCAGCACCGACTCCACAGATCCACACACAGGCACTGCGCTCGGAGGCGGGGATGCATGGCTCTGCAAACTGGGGCCGGACCTGTCGCTGATCAGCCAACAGCGCCACGGCGGCAGTGGTTCCGACGGGGGGAGTGAAATGGTGCTCCTGCCCGATGGCAGCCTGTGCTTCACGGGCAACACGCGGTCCACGGACAACGGCCTGCCCCCACATGCCGGCCTGAGCGACCTCTGGGTGGTGAAGTTGAAGCCCGGCACTGTGGGCCTTGACGAGCAACCAACTGCGAACGGGCTGCGCGCCCACCCCAACCCCGCCACCGACCAGCTGCACCTACAGTGGACCGACTTCGCACCCACCCACATAGAGGTGATAGACCAGCTCGGGAAGATCTGCCTGAACGAACCGGCTGCACCCGCACGCAACGGCAGCCACACCATTGGCACCGCACATCTGGCGCCGGGCCTGTACACCGTGCGCCTTTCCGCAGCCGGGGAGCGCAGGACACAACGCTTCATCAAACACTGAGCGTTCACTACCTTCGGCGTATGGTGCGCGCGATGATGCTGGCATTCACGCTTGCCACTGTGGCGATAGCATCCGCCAGCGGCCCGTCACAAGGCTTGGTGGACATGCTGCTGGAATACCTTCAGATACGCTACCCGCAACAGTCCTTCAGCGGCGATGTGCTCTATGTCTCGATACACCGGCAGGCCCTGTTCCATGTGCGCTCGGGGCAGCTGCAGCGGATGTATCCCGTGGCCACCGCGAAGGCGGGCCTGGGCGGCCGCGATGGCAGCTGGCGCACGCCCACCGGCCTGCACCGCGTGAGCGAGAAGTACGGTGATGGCGTGCCCGCGCTCGGCATCTTCCGCGACCGCGTGTTCACCGGCCAGTTCGCCGATCCGGACTTCGCAGGCGTGGACAAGGACTGGATCACTTCGCGGGTCCTCTGGCTCGACGGCCTCGAACCCGGTGTGAACCAAGGCGGCAACGTGGACAGCCACGCGCGCTACATCTACATCCACGGCACGGCGAACGAAAAGAGCGTGGGCACGGCCAGCAGCATGGGCTGTGTGCGCATGCGCAATGCCGATGTGATAGACCTGTATGAACAGGTGCCGGTGGGCGCACTCGTCGTGATCCTCGATAACTGAGGCCGTAACTTCGTGCCAATGGACATGATCGCATTGTTGCTGGGGCTGGCGTTGGGGCTGATCGCGGGGGTGATGGCATGCCTGTGGTACATGCGCGGGAAGGACAGCGGCGTGCTGGCCGTGTTGCGCGAACAACATGCCCAGGAACGCACCGAACTGGAACGCCGCCTGAACGAACAGGCCGGAGAGAACCAGCAACGCATCCGCGAAGCGATGGACCTGAACGCCCTGCTGGCCGCCGAGACCCAGCGCAGCCGCAGCCTTCAGGAGAAACTGGATACGCAGCGCGCCGAGCTGGAACAGGCGCAGCAGCGCATGGCCACCGAGTTCGAGAACATCGCCAACCGGTTGCTCACGGAACGCGGGAAGGAGCTGAACCTGCAACAGCAGGAGAAGCTCGGCACCATCCTGCAACCGCTGCACGACCGCATCCGCGATTTCGAGAAGCAGGTGCGTGATGCCTACGAGAGCGAAGGCCGCGAACGCCATCTGCTGAAGAGCGAAGTGGCCAAGCTGGTGGAACAGAACCAGCGCCTGAGCCAGGAAGCCGACAACCTGACCCGCGCGCTGAAAGGCGACACCCGAACGCAGGGTGCGTGGGGCGAGATGCTGCTGGAGAAACTGCTGGAAGGCTCGGGGCTGGTGAAAGGCCAGGAGTACAGCATGCAGGAGAGCACCACCATGAGCGATGGCTCGCGCCTGCGTCCCGATGCGGTGGTGTACCTGCCCGATGGCAAGCACCTGATCGTGGACTCGAAAGTATCGCTGCTGAACTACGACCGCTTCGTGGCGGGCACCGACGAAGGGGAACGCGAACGCCTGCTGAAAGCCCACGTGGACAGCCTGCGCGCACACGCGAAGGGCCTCGGCGAAAAAGATTACAGCAAGCTGTACGGCGTACAGAGCGTGGACTTCGTGCTGATGTTCGTGCCCATCGAACCGGCCTTCCTGCTGGCCCTGCGCGAGCGGCCCGAGATCTTCCAGGAGGCCTACGACCGGCAGGTGGTGATGGTGACGCACAGCACCCTGATGGCCACCCTGCGCACGATCCACGGCATCTGGAAGAACGAGCGCATAGCCCGCAACCATGTGGCCATCGCCGAGCGCGCAGGAGCACTGTACGAGAAGTTCGTGGGCTTCACCGAGGACCTTGGACGCATCGGCAAGAACGTGAAGGAGGCCAACGACAGCTACGAGAAGGCCATCGGCAAGCTGAGCGAAGGCCCCGGCAACCTCGTGCGCCAGGTGGAGATGCTGAAGGAGCTGGGTGCGAAGACCAACAAGACCCTGCACGCGAAACTGCTGGAGCGCGCGTTGGAACAACCGGCCGACCCGCTGTGATGAACGCCGTGAAACACCTCTTCAACCTTGTGCTGGCGGCATTGCTGCTGGCCGGGTGCTCGTCCCCGGCCCCACTGAGCAGGCGCGACGACCTCTCGTACCTCTACGGCAAGAGCGCGGCCCAGATGCCACTGCAGGCCCGTGTGCATCACATCAGCGGCGATCGCTCCCGTGTGTATTACAAGCTGAACACGGCCGACCTGCTGTACAAGAGCGATGGCACCGGCGGGCCTTTCCACGCGGCGGTGCGCATCAGCTACGAATCATACGACGCCTTCGGGTCGAAGGTGCTGGTGGACAGCGCCAGCACCGTGATCAGCGATGCCAGCCCATCGTCTTCCGAAGAGAAGGATCTGATCGGCAGCATGGACCTGCGGCGCAACGATCGGCGCTCCTTCGTGCTGAAGGTGATCGCGCGCGACCTGAACCGCGATGTGCAGAGCATGGTGCTCCTCCGGGTGGACCGCGACGGCCCGGCCTCCGGCCAGTACTTCATGCCCGTGGACACCAGCCATGGCCTGCCCTACTTCAGCGACCACTTCAGGGGTGGAACGGTGCGTGTGCGGTGCGAAACATGCACCGGGAGCGACCTCCTCGTTCGCCATTTCCCGGCACGCACGACCCTCCCCGCGCCGGTGTTCACCACCAATGCCCCCGCCGATCCTGCCGCCAATGCTCCTGCGGACTCCAGCTTCACCGTACACGTGAACGCCGATGGGCACTTCACCCTGCACCTGACGCGGCCCGGCGCCTACCGCATATACACGGATACCACCGCCGCACCGGGCTATTCGGTGTACTCGGTATCGGAGGCCTACCCCATCATAGCCACGGAGGACGACCTGCTGAAACCGCTGCGCTACATCACCTCCAACCAGGAATATGACCGGATCGTGAAGAGCGGCAATGTGCGGCAAGCCATCGAACGGTTCTGGATCGATGCAGCCGGTGACCGTGAGCGCGGGCGCGAGGCCATTCGCATCTTCTACGGCCGGGTGGAGAACGCCAACCGCCACTTCACCGCCGATACCGAGGGCTGGCGCACCGACCGCGGCCTGGTGCATATCATCTTCGGCATGCCCACATCCATCTACAAGAGCGACCTTAGCGAGACGTGGATCTACGGTGAGGAGAACAACCTGATGAGCCTCAGCTTCACCTTCAAACGCCGCAACGGCGCGCTCAACGGCAACGACCTGGTGCTGGAACGCGACCCGCTGCTGAAAGGCGCTTGGTACCGCAACGTGGAGAGCTGGCGCAACGGGCGGGTGTATCAGAACTGAGTTGTCGGGCGGCGGTTGTCGGTTATCAGGAATATCTGCCTCCGTAGCTCCTGCCCCGAACAAGGAGCCACGCACAATAGCCCCCAAGGAGACTGACAACTGACTACTGCGAACTGACAACTGCCCTCGAACCCCCACCTTTGCCGCACGCTTGTTGCCTTCGCGTAGCCGCTTCGGCGACCAAGGCGCATAAACTTCGGCGTACAAGGCATGGCAGCGAACGACATGGTATGCGGCGTGTGGCCGGTGATCGAAGCCCTGCGGGCGGGCAAGAACGTGGAGAAGCTGCTGATCCGGCGCGAGGCGGGCGGCGATGGCATCAAGGAGATCCGCCAACTGGCGATGGACCGGCAGATCCCGTGGCAACCCGTGCCCGTGGAGAAGCTGGACCGCCTGACCCGCACGGAGCATCAGGGCGTGATCGCGTTCCTGAGCCAGGTGGAGGAGCAGGACCTGAATGAAGTGATCACGCGCGCGTACGAGAACAGCGAAACACCCCTGATACTCGCGCTGGACAGCGTGACCGACGTGCGCAACATGGGCGCCATCGTCCGCAGTGCGGAATGCTTCGGCGTGCATGCCCTGCTGGTACCCAAGATGGGGACGGCCCGCCTTGGACCCGATGCCGTGAAGAGCTCCGCCGGAGCCTTGCTGCGGAAACCCGTGTGCCGGGTAAGCCGGTTGACGGACGGCCTGCGGGCGGCCCGCGATCACGGCCTGCGCATCGTAGCCTGCACCGAGAAGGGTGCGATACCACTCACCCAAAGCGACCTGAAAGGGCCACTCGTGATCGTGATGGGCGCCGAGGATGAAGGGATCAGCGATGCCGTGCTGCGCATGGCCGATGAACTGGTGAAGATCCCCATGGCGGGTTCCATCGGCTCGTTGAACGTGTCGGTGGCAACGGGCATCATCCTGCACGAGGCGTTGAGGCAGCGGCTGGGGTAGGGAATAGTTGTCGGTTGTCAGTAGGCAGTTGTCAGTGCTCCTTGGTGGGCGCTGGGACGATCCGCTCCGTGCAGAAGCCACGGAAGCAGGCATTTCCTGATAACCGACAACTGAAAACTGCCCCCAGCCCCTCTCGTGCTTCTTATCCGTGCGGCACCCTCCTTGGTGGGCGCCTGCCTGCTGTGCCTGCGCGCCTTGCCTTCGCCGAAGCGGCTACGCGTTTGTGCGCCAAAGCGCGCTTCAGCGGCGCGGAGGCGCGCAGGCACGGAAGCCGCTTCGGCGAAGCAAGGCCTTTGGCATGGCTGGGACGATCCGCTTTGTGCAGAAGCCACGGAAGCAGGCATTTCCTGACAACTGATAGCTGACAACCGACAACTTCCCCTGCCGGTCGCCCATCCTACCGTGTTCGTCTGCGCCGGAACCTTTCCCGTCGGAGGGGGGTATAAACGCGCCGGACCATTCTCCCAAGGCCGTCGCAGGACCACTCATCCACCGGCGGCCCGAACGAACAGACCATGAAGACCTCATCGATCTTCCTGCGCGTGCTCGGGCTTGCACTTGTGCTGCTCTCCACCCGAAGCCAGGCCCAAGAGCGTGCGCTGGCCCGCGAACGGATCACGTTCCACATGGACGGGCTGACCAGCGAGACACGCGACGACCTTGCACGCGAACTGAAGCGTACGGGCGATGCGCACATCGCCTTCGCCTGTGTGCCTGCGGGGATCATCGTGCTGGAGGCGCTGCCGGGCCTTACCCGCACCGAGCTGGAGACACGCTCGCAACAGTTGTTCAGCGCCCGCTCCGCTGCATCGCGCATGCGCCGGGTGGACAGCACCATCGCGCAAGCCGAGGCGGCCTGCGCACAAGCCCGCAACCGATGATCCGGAACAAGACCATCACGCGGCGCAGGAGCATGATCCAACGGCCGGCCCTGCTGGGGCTGGCTTTCGCGCTTACCACCACCCTCAGCGCACAGCTCGTGGTGGCGCCGCAGACGAACCTGCAGCAACTCGCCACCACCATCACCGGCCCCGGCGTCACCATCTCCAATCCGGTGATCAACTGCCACGCGCAGGGCTACGGAACATTCACCTACAGCGGCAACACCCTTGGCCTGGACGCCGGTGTGCTGCTCACCTCGGGCAAGATCGCGGACGCGGTAGGACCGAACAACGTGGAGAACAAGAGCTTCGAGCAGGGCACCGGCGGTAATTCGCTGCTGAACGTGGTGACCGGGCGCAGCACGCGCGACGCATGCCTGTTCGAGTTCGACATCATCCCCAGCGGCGACAGCCTGCGCTTCAACTTCGTGCTGGGCAGCGAGGAATACAACGAATGGGTGGGCTCGCAGTACAACGATGTGTTCGGCTTCTTCATCAGCGGGCCGGGCATTACGGG
This sequence comes from Flavobacteriales bacterium, assembly GCA_019638075.1. Lineage (GTDB taxonomy): Bacteria > Bacteroidota > Bacteroidia > Flavobacteriales_F > PHOS-HE28 > PHOS-HE28. Next base: position 8,103 of record JAHBUM010000083.1, read on the forward strand.
CGATGCGGGCATCGGTAATGACCACAACATCGCGCTGGTTCCGGGCACGAACCAAGCCGTCACGATCAACAACGTGAACAACGGCTCCAACAGCGCTCACTACTACGACAATGCCGGTGGGCAGCACATCCAGTACGATGGCCTGACGCGCGGACTCTATGCCGAATCGGCCGTGCATCCCTGCCAGACCTACCACCTCAAACTCGTGGTGGCCGACGCTTCGGACCGGAAGTTCGACAGCGGTGTGTTCATCGAGCGCATCCGCAGCAACCAAGTGGTGATGACCAGCCACACCGTGAACGGGACAGCGGACATGGTGGAAGGCTGCAACCCCGGCTGGGTCGAATTCACGCGCCCTGTTGCGCAACCCACGCCGCTCAACCTGACCTATTTCCTGCATGGCACCGCCACGAACGGGACCGACTATACGGCCGTCGGCAATGTGAACCCCGCCGTGGCGAAGACCATCACGATCCCTGCCAACGAGACCACCGCGCGCGTGAACGTGAACCCCATCGCCGACGGCATCGCCGAAGGCACCGAGCACCTGCTCTTCATCCTCGGCAACCCGCTATGCCCGGCACAGAACCTCGATTCGCTGGCCTTCGAGATCAACGATACACTGGTCGCCACGCTTTCGCCCGCCACCGCGTACATCTGCCGTGGCGATTCGATCCAGCTGCATGTGAACGGAGGCGCCAACTATGCGTGGAACCCATCGGCAACGCTCAGTTCAGCGACCAGCGCGCACCCGTGGGCCAAGCCGCTGACCACGACGACCTACACCGTGGTGGTGACCGATGGCACCTGCACGCGCACGATGAGCCGGCAGGTGCGCGTGAGCAACGTGCAGCTCACCGCCACCAACACACGCCCGCTCTGCCACGGCGCATCCAACGGCGCGCTCAACCTCACCGTTTCGGGAGGTGCAGCACCCTACACCTTCAACTGGACCGGCCCGAACGGCTTCACCGCAACGACGGAGGACCTGATCAACATCGGCGCAGGCACCTACACCGTGGTGGTGACCGATGGCATCGGCTGCACACGCACGCAGAGCTACAACGTGGGGTCGCCCGCTGAACTGACCGGCACGCTCACGCCATCCATCCAGCCCTTCGGCGAGAACATCGCCTGCAACGGCGGCAGCACCGGCACCCTGAGCCTTGCGCTCACGGGTGGCACAGCGCCCTACTCCATCAACTGGACCGGACCGAACGGCTTCACCTCCACCAACCAGAACCTGAGCGGCCTTCGCGCAGGCATGTTCAACGTGAGCGTGAGCGACGCCAACGGCTGCACGTTCACCTCCGGCTTCAACATGACGGAGCCCACCGTGATAGCACCGGTGATCAATGGCGTATCGCATGTGGGCTGCTTCGGCGTGAATACGGGTGAAGCCACCGTGGAAGTGGGTGGCGGGCTTCTCCCCTACAGCTACAACTGGAACAGCTCCCCTGCCCAGAACACCGCCACGGCCACCGGGCTTGCGCCCGGCAACTACATGGTGACGGTGACCGATGGCTACGGATGCGCGAAGAGCGTGAGCACGACGATCACCGGCCCTTCGACCGCATTGAGCACATCGGCGGGCAGCACGACCCATGTATCCTGCTTCGGTGGAAGCAACGGCGCGGCCACGGTAGGCGCATCGGGCGGCACCGCACCGTACGCCTTCGCGTGGAACACCACGCCTGTGCAGCACACCGCAACGGCCACCGACCTCACCGCAGGCACGTGGACATGCACCGTGACCGATGCCAACGGATGCACCGCCACACGCAACGTCACCATCACACAACCCGCTGCGGCGCTTGCCGCAGGCATCGGCGCGCAGACCAATGTGAACTGCTTCGGCGGCAACACCGGCAATGCGACCATCAGTGTCACGGGAGGCACCGCTCCTTACGGCTATGCTTGGAACACCACGCCCGCACAGAACAGCGCCACCGCGAACAACCTCGCCGCAGGCACGTGGACATGCACCATCACCGATGCGAAGGGCTGCACCACCACGCAGAGCGTCACCATCACACAGCCCGCTGCACCGCTCGCCACCAGCACGGATGCGCAGACCAATGTGAACTGCTTCGGCGGCAACACCGGCAATGCGACCATCGGTGTGACGGGAGGCACCGCACCCTACACCTACGCGTGGAACACCACACCAGCGCAGAACAGCGCCACCGCGAACAACCTCATCTCAGGCACATGGACCTGCACCGTGACCGACGCCAACGGGTGCACCACCACGCGTAACATCACCATCACACAACCGGCGGCAGCGCTCGCCACCAGCATCGGCACACAGACCAACGTAAGCTGCTTAGGCGGGAACAGCGGTGCCGCCACGGTGAACGTCACCGGAGGCACCGCGCCATACACCTACAACTGGAACACCACGCCTGCACAGAACAGCGCCACCGCGAGCGGCCTCACCGCAGGCACGTGGGCATGCACCGTGACCGATGCCAACGGTTGCAGCACCACGCGCAACGTCATCATCACACAGCCCGCCGCAGCACTGGCAGGCAGCTTGGGCGCGCGCACGAACGTATCCTGCTTCGGCGGCAGCACGGGCAGCGCAACGGTATCCGCTTCGGGCGGAACCGCACCGTACACGTACAGTTGGAACACCACGCCCGCGCAGAACACCGCAACGGCCACCGGCCTTACCGCAGGCACGTGGACCTGCACCATCACCGATGCGAAGGGTTGCACCACCACGCAGAACGCGACCATCACACAGCCCGCCGCAGCACTCGCCGCAAGCCTGACCTCACAGTCCGATGCAGGCTGCTTCGGCGTGAACACGGGAAGCGCCACCGTTGCGGCTGAAGGTGGCACCGCGCCCTACACCTACAACTGGAACACCACACCCGCGCAGAGCGGCGCCACGGCGAACAACCTCCCCGCAGGCACGTGGACCGCCACCATCACCGATGCGAAGGGTTGCACCATCACGCAGAGCGTGACCATCACACAGCCGACCGGAAGCCTGAGCACCAGCATCGGCGCACAGACCAACGTGGGCTGCTTCGGCGGTAACACAGGCAGTGCTACGATCACCGCTTCGGGCGGCACCGCACCATATACCTACGGCTGGAACACCACGCCCGCACAGAACACGGCGACAGCCACCGGCCTCGCCGCAGGCACGTGGACTTGCACGGTGACGGATGCCAACGGATGTTCCACGGTGCGCAGCGTCACCATCACGCAATCGGCCGCCGCGCTCAGCACCGCGATCGACGCGCAGACCAGTGTACACTGCTTCGGCGGCAACACCGGCAGCGCCACCATTTCCGCGAGCGGAGGAACAGCGCCCTACACCTACGCATGGAACACCACGCCCGTGCGGAGCACCGCCACGGCGAACGGCCTTACCGCAGGCATCTGGACCTGCACGGTCACTGATGCCAACGGATGCACCACGGCGCGCAACGTCACCATCACGCAACCGGCGGCTGCACTGGCAGGCAGCCTGAGCGCGCAGACCAACGTACACTGCTTCGGTGGCAACACCGGCGCTGCTACGATCACCGCGAACGGCGGCACCGCGCCGTACAGCTACGCGTGGAACACCACGCCGGCACAAAGCGCATCAACCGCCACGGGCCTCGCCGCAGGTACGTGGACATGCACCATCACCGATGCGCGCGGCTGCACCACCACGCAGAGCGTGACCATCACGCAACCGGCCGCAGCACTCGCTGCCAGCATCAGCGCGCAGACCAACGTAAGCTGCTTCGGTGGCAATACGGGCAGCGCCACGATCAATGCAGCCGGTGGTACCGCGCCGTACACGTACAGTTGGAACACCACGCCTGTGCAGAGCAGCGCCACTGCGAACACTCTCGCCGCAGGCACGTGGACCTGTACGGTGACGGACGCGAACGGATGCACCACCACACGCAGTGTGACCATCACACAGCCCACCGCCGCACTGGCCGCGAGCCTTAGCGCGCAGACGGATGTGAACTGCTTCGGCGCCACCACCGGGAACGCCACGGCATCCGCCACGGGCGGCACCGCGCCGTACAGCTACGCGTGGAACACCACACCCGCGCAGGGCACCGCCACGGCGAACAACCTCGCCGCAGGCACGTGGACATGCACCATCACCGATGCGAAGGGTTGCACCACCACGCAGAGCGTCACCATCGCACAACCCGGCGCAGCATTGTCCGCGAACATCGCGGCGCAGACGAACGTGAACTGCTTCGGCGGTAACACGGGTAGCGCCACCATCACCGCGACCGGCGGTACGATGCCGTACAGCTACAACTGGAACACCACACCCGCGCAGAGCGGCGCCACGGCGAACAACCTCAGAGCGGGCACGTGGACATGCACGATCACGGATGCC
>JAHBUM010000084.1 GCA_019638075.1 Flavobacteriales bacterium
TCCTCATCATGGTGAGCACCTTCGGCTGCATCAACGGCTACGTGCTGGTGGGGCCGCGCATGTACTATGCCATGGCGAAGGAGGGGCTGTTCTTCAGGAAGGCCGGTGAACTGAGCAGGAAGGGCGTGCCGCAATGGGCGCTGTGGGTGCAGTGCATCTGGGCGTGCATCCTCTGCTTCAGCGGCACCTACGGCGACCTGCTGGACTATGCCACCTTCGCTTCGCTGCTCTTCTACATCGTCACCATCGCGGGCATCTTCATCCTGCGCAGGCGCGAACCCGGCACCGAGCGCCCCTACAAAGCCGTGGGCTACCCGTGGATCCCCGCGCTGTACATCGTGTGCGCGCTGGCCTTCTGTGTGAACCTCCTCATCTTCAAACCCGCCTTCACCCTCGGCAGCCTTGTGATCGTGGGGCTGGGCGCGGTGGTGTACTTCGTGCAAGCCGCCATGGTCAAGGACCGGGAGGCAAGCCCAAGGGACTGATAAGCTCAAAGCGTCAAGTCTCAAGCTCAAAGCTCCAAGGAGCTTCCGTCCACGCTTTGAGCTTTGAGCTTGAGACTTGGAACTTGAGACTTGCTCAATTCGTTCCTTCCCGCTTCTTGATCTCGTCGCGGATCTTCGAGGCGCCTTCGTAGTCCTCGCTGTCCAGCGCTTCTTCGAGCTTCGAGCGCAGCTCTTCGATCGTCATCGCGGCGGCCGTCTTTTCGCCCTTGGCCTCTTCGGCGGCCTCGCCCTCCTCGCCTCCTTCCACCTTCAGGCCGGCGGCACCGAGGATGAACTCGTAGGTGAAGATGGGGCAGTCGAAACGCAGGGCCAGTGCGATGGCATCGCTGCTGCGCGCGTCGATCTCCACTTCGTGGCCGCTCTGGTCCAGCACCAACTTGGCGTGGAAGATGCCCTCCACCAGATCGTTGATGATGACCTCCTTCAGGTTGATGCCGAGCGTGTCGGACATGTTCTTGAAGAGGTCGTGCGTGAGCGGCCGTGCGGGCTTGATGTTCTCCACCTGTATGGCGATGGCCTGCGCCTCCACTCCACCGATGATGATCGGCAGGCGGCGGTCGCCATGCACTTCCGACAGGATCAGCGCGTACGCCCCTGCGTGGGTGTGACTGTACGTGATACGAAGGAAGCGTAGCTCGACCTTGTCCATAGTCCGGCGGGGCCGTGAAGATAGGGGGTAGTTGTCGGTTGCCGGTCAAACACGCGACAGCAGCAGCCTGACAACTGAACTCACCGCTCCGCGTTCAGCTTCTTCGCCGCTTCCACCAGCTTGGGCAGCACTTGGAACGCATCGCCCACGATGCCGTAGTCCGCAGCCTTGAAGAAGGGCGCCTCGGGATCGTTGTTGATCACCACGATCACCTTGCTCTGGTTCACGCCTGCGAGGTGCTGGATGGCGCCGCTGATGCCGATGGCGATGTAGAGGTTCGGGCGGATGGCCACGCCGGTCTGCCCCACGTGCTCGTGGTGCGGGCGCCAGTGCATGTCAGCCACGGGGCGGCTGCATGCGGTAGCGGCACCCAGCTCCTTGGCCAGTTCCTCCACCATGCCCCAGTTCTCCGGGCCTTTCATACCGCGACCAGCGCTCACCACGAGCTCCGCTTCGGGCAGGGGAACACCGGCACCGGCCTTGCGCACCTCCTTCACAGTGATCCGAGCCGCGCCGAGATCGCCGCTGTATTCCTCCACCGTGGCGGTGCCGCCGTTGTTGGCGATGGCGATGCTGTTCGGCATCAGGCTGATCACCTTGTTGGGGCTGGTCACTTGCAGCCACGCCTGCGCTTTTCCGCTGAACACGTTGCGCTTGAACTTGTCGCCGTCGGGCAGGCCGAGCGCACCGGCCACGTGAGCGGCCTTCAGTTTCGCGGCGAGGCGGGGAGCAACGGCTTTGCCGGTACCATCATGCACGCACACGATGGTGTTCGCGCCTTCCTTGGCGGCCACATCCAGCACGAGCTTGGTCAGTTGCTGGCCATCCACGGCCTTCACGCCGCGCGCCACGATCACCTTGGATGCGCCCTGCGCGCCGAGGCTTTCCAGTCCGGCGGCATCGCCGAAGGTCACTGCGGTAACAGATCCACCGGCGAGCTGGCTGGCGTAGGTCACGGCCTCCTGTGCGGCCTTCGGCAGCTTCTCGCCGCGTGTGTCGATGAATACGATCGTGCTCATGGGGATCTTTTTGTGAGGGGGCGCATCGTGAAGCGCCCGTACGATTCTTTGCCTTGGATTTCCGTAGAGAGATCAGATCACCTTCGCTTCGGTGTGCAGCAGTTCGATCAGCTTCCCGGCGTCATCGGCGGGGATCATCTTCACGGCGCCTTTGGCGGGTGGCAGCTCGAAGGATGCGGTGGCGGCCACGTTGTCCGTCGCGGCAGCGGGCACCACGGTCAAGGGTTTGGTGCGGGCCGCCATGATGCCGCGCATGTTCGGGATGCGCTGTTCGGCCATGCCCTTCGCGGCGCTGAGCACCAGCGGCAGGGCGGCTTCCACCACTTCCACGCCACCGGGCACGTCGCGCTCGATGGTGGCTTTGCCAGCGGCCACATCGAGCTTGCTGGCGAGGGCCACATACGGAAGGTCCAGCAGTTCGGCCACCATACCGCCCACCTGTCCGCCGTTGTGGTCGATGGTCTCTTTTCCGGCGATGATCAGGTCGAAGCCTTTGTCCTTGGCGTACGCGGCCACTTGTTCGGCCACTTGCAGGGCTTCGGTGGGCTGGGCATCCACGCGCACGGCTTCATCGGCACCGATCGCCAGCCCCTTGCGGATGGTGGCATCGGTATCGGCACCGCCCACGGTGATGGTGGTCACGGAACCCGCACCTGCCGCTTCCTTCAGTTCCAACGCACGCACGAGCGCGTACCACTCGTCGTAGGGGTTCACGATGAAGGTGACACCGCTGGCATCGAACTGCGTGTTGCCGTTGGTGAAGGCGATGCGGGCCGTGGTATCGGGCACTTGGCTCAGTAGGACGAGGATCTTCATGCTTCGTGAGGGACGTTCCACGCAACGAGGTGATCGGTGCGCGGGCGGCGAAATTAGGTACCAGCGCCCAAGGCGGCACATTGAACATCTGTCCGTGCCCCAATATCATCCGGGCATACCTTCGCGACCCCATCCATAGACACGATGCGTACGATCCAGATGCGTGAGGCCCTCAACGAGGCCATGTCCGAAGAAATGCGCCGCGACCCCAACGTCCTCCTCATGGGCGAGGAGGTGGCCGAGTACGACGGCGCCTACAAGGTGAGCAAGGGCATGCTGGCCGAGTTCGGCGAGAAGCGGATCATAGACACGCCCATCGCCGAGCTGGGCTTCACGGGCATCGCCGTGGGTGCCGCCATGAACGGCCTGCGGCCCATCGTGGAGTACATGACGTGGAACTTCGCCATCCTCGCGGCGGACCAGATCATCAACCACGCGGCCAAGATGCTACAGATGAGCGGCGGCCAGTTCCACGTGCCCATCGTGTTCCGCGGTGGCAACGGCAGCGCCGGCCAGCTCGCCGCCACGCACAGCCAGAGCTTCGAGGCCATGTACGCCAACGTGCCCGGCCTCAAGGTGATCAGTCCCAGCAACCCGTACGATGCCAAGGGCCTGCTCAAAGCCGCCATCCGCGACAACGACCCGGTGCTCTTCATGGAGAGCGAACGCATGTACGGCGACAAGGGCGAGGTGCCCGATGGCGAGTACCTGCTGCCCATCGGCGTAGCGGATGTGAAACGCGAAGGGAAGGACGTCACCATCGTCTCCTTCAACAAGATGATGAAGGTGGCCCTCGCCGCTGCGGAAGAACTGGCCAAGGAGGGCATCAGCGCCGAGGTGATCGACCTGCGCACGATCCGTCCGCTGGACCATGCCACGATCATCAAGAGCGTGAAGAAGACCAACCGCCTCGTGGTGGTGGACGAGAACTGGCCGTTCGCGAGCATCAGCAGCGAAGTGGCCTACCGCGTGCAGAAGGATGCCTTCGACTTCCTCGATGCGCCGGTGTTCCGCGTGAACCAAGCCGACGTGCCCCTGCCCTTCACCCCGAACCTGATCGATGCCTCGCTGCCCAGCGTGCCGCGCGTGGTGAAGGCGGTGAAGGAGGTGATGTATGTGGTGAAGTGATCGCTGGGCCCAAGAACAGTGGATCATGTGGCCCTTCAAGAAGAAGAATGAAGGTTCAGGTCAGGTTGATCTGGAAAAAGTGGGCCGCGTGCTCTATGCGGAGCATTTGGCTCCTTTCGATACTTTTTGCCGTTCGTACACGAATGATCGGGAGCAATTCCTGAACTCGTACCGGGAGGAGCATGAAGGGATGGGAAAGGATCCATCAACACTTGAACTGCTCTATGCCTTCGGTAGTCGTGAAGGATCGTTGTTGTTGGTCGATTGGCACGGCGAAGAGAATGAAGGAGAGATCGATGAGTTCATCGAGGAACGGATCGGACAAGGCATCACGTGGACACATACGGCGGCGTTAAGAAGCTCGGTCCCGGAAGAGTCTCAACGGGATGGGAGGTTCATACAACGCCTCTTGGGGTCCATTGACCAAGACCTTCGGTTGATCGGAAAGAGGCTGTTGCTCTTTGACCTGCCTTGGGACTCGTATATCATCATGCCTGTCAGCGAGGCTGCTTTCGCAACGCTCATGGAAATGGGTCCCGGCTTCTTCAAAGCGCCGTCGATGCTGAAGTAGTGAATGGTGATGTATGTGGTGATGTAGGGCTTTGGCGGCCCGGTTTCGGAAGGCTTACCTTTGGGCATCCAACACGATCGCGCGATGAAAGGTGTCCGGGTATTGTTCGATGAAGTCAACCAGAAGCGGGTGATCCAGATCGACGTGGAGGAGATCGACCCCGCCGATGAGTTGCTGGAGGATCTGGTGGACACCATCCTCGCCGAGCAGGCCAAGGACGACGAGAAGTACGATTGGGAAGATGTGAAGCGCCTGCTCAAGAAGGAAGGTAAGCTGTGAGCTACCGCCTGATCCTCTCGAAGCCCGCCGTGAAGGCGCTTCGTTCCCTGCCAGCCTTCGTCACTGCCCGCATCGCCCCGGCTATCGATGCGCTGAAGGAAGAGCCCCGCCCGGCGGGCTGCAAAAAGCTGAAAGGCAACGAGGAATTGTGGCGTATCCGCGTGGGCGACTATCGCGTGATCTACGTCATTGACGATGTGGTCCGCGTGGTGGACGTGCGCCGCATCGGCAACCGGCGGGACGTGTACCAATAGGTCGGTCGCGCGCCTTGCGACCTAAAGTTCATCGAGGAATTCCTCAACCGGCCGTCCCTTCAGCTTCCCGGCTTTCACCAGCTTCATCTCTTCCACGGCCTGCTTCACGCTCGCGATGATGGCGGCCTTCTCGTCCGTCTCGGCCGCAGGCTTCACCTTCACGTAGGAAAGGGTCTTGAGGAGCTCGAGGAAGAGTTCGGCCTTGTTGTCCTTTACGTCGACGACGAGTTTCATGGCCTGTCCGCCTGTGGCGGGCGTTGCAAAGCTAAAGGGAGAAGGACCCGTCCTTGCTGCACGCACTTACTTTGCGGCATCACACGCATGAAGCCGCTCCGATACCTCCCACTTGCATTCGCCAGCGCATTGCCCGCAGCACTCGCGGCACAAGCCATCGTCATCACCTTCGAGGGCAGCTTGCGGGGAAGCCCCATCCCCTTGGACAGCATCCACGTGGAGAACCTCACGGCAGGTGGCGACACGATGCTGCATCACCCCGACACGACGCTCGTGCTGGACTTCTCCACCGGCATCCGCGACTACAACGGCGATGCAGCCCCGATCCGCAGCATGCCCAACCCCTTCGGTGGCAGCACGGAGATCATGGTGACCTCGACCGGCGGCGAAATGCGCCTTGCGGTGCATGATGCCATGGGCCGCGAAGTGGCCGCACGGCGCGTGGATGCCCCCGTGGGCCTGCACCGCTTCCGGTACAGCAGCGGCATGCCGGGCCTGTATATCGTGAGCGTGGAACAGAACGGCCAGCGGCGCACGTTGCGCATGGTGGCTGCGGAAGGAACGGGCCATGCGCTCAGCGAACTCACGCACCTCGGTGGTTCCGGCATGGCGAAGTCCGACCGCTCGCTGTTCACGTGGCAGCCGGGTGATCAGTTGCGGTACATCGGCTATGCGTCCAACGATACGGCCATGTTCAGCGGGGTGATCGAGCATACGCCGGTTGCATCCACCACGCGCACGTTCACGTTCTTCGGGGTTACCTGTCCCGATGCACCCACCGTGATGGATGCGGATGGGAACGTGTACCCCGTGGTTCGCATCGGCGAGCAATGCTGGATGGGGACCAACCTGCGCACCGCCCATTATAGCGACGGCAGCGCCATACCCAACGTGACGAACAATAACGCGTGGTTGCAAGTGGGCGCAACGGGCGCATGGAGCAACTACGACAACAGCGCCGCCCACGGAGCCACATACGGCAAGCTGTACAACTGGTATGCGGCCACGGACCCGCGCGGCGTGTGCCCCATGGGCTGGCACGTGCCCACTGATGCGGAGTGGAAACAACTGGAGAGCACCTTGGGCATGCCTGCGGATGAATTGAACAGCGCCGGGACCAGGGGCGAAGCCCAGAACGTGGGCGGCATGTTGAAGTCCACGGCCGTATGGAACGCCCCCAACACCGGAGCCACCAACGAGACCGGATTCTCCGGCCTTCCCGGTGGCGCACGCGGTGGTTTCGATGAGGGGACCTTCTTCAACCTGGGCACCCATGGCGAATGGTGGACCTCCTCGAACTACGGCGAGTTCAACTTCGCGGTGCGCCGTCAGATGAGGCATTCCAACGGCGGCATCGGTCGCTTCGGCTATTACAAAGGAAACGGGTACTGCATCCGTTGCCTGCGGGATTGAATTCGCTAAAGCCGTGCGTGCGACCGCAGCGGCGAACGTGGCGAAGCAAGTCCCCTACATCCCCCGCACCACCACCCGCGCCGATCGCGCCGGCCCATTGGGCGAACGCAACACGATGTGGTAGATGCCCGGGGCAAGCTGCTCCGGCACGGGTACCGTGGTGCTGGCGGCCGGTACCGTGCATGCCAGCCGTCCGCCCATGTCGCGCCATTCCAATAGTACCGGACCGTTGGAAGCACCGATGCGCAACGACCCGCCCGGCGCCAGCACCGTGGGCCAGCACACCAACGGAAGAGGCGCAAGGGCCGCTTCCGCACCGGTGCTCAGGCCGAACAGGTCCTCGTAGCTCTGCGCATATTCGTCACTGCCCGCGCAAGCGCCCGCCGCATCCCAATTGATGCTCCACGTCATCAGCCCGCGCAGATCGGGATACGTGGCGGTGAGCGCGTAATTGCCCGGCTGCGGCCCGGTGCCCAGCAGGTAGCGCACGGCATCTGCCAGCACGCCCGGCGCCACGTATCCGCCACCGGCCGCGCTGGGGCAGGCGGGCAGGCCGATCGCGATCTTCCCCGCAGGCAGCCCGGCGAACGCGCCGCCGGAAGTGGAGAAGCCCTGTATCACGGCCTCCGTCTGGCTCACGATGAAGTCGGCCGTGCCCTGCTCGTAGATGCCCCCGTCGATGCCGTACATGCTGCCGCTGTTGTACAACTGCACGTGCAGGACGTCGATGCGGTCGCGCAGCGCGTCGATGATCGGCAGGTAGGCGCCCCAGATGCTGCCGAAGGCGCTCATGCCGCCCTGCACGTACGCCGTTTCGGGTGCCATGGTCAGCATCATCGGCGTGCCGGTGGCGGCCTCGAACTGGCAGCCGATGGCCGTGATGGCCGCGATCAGCCGCAACGTGGCCGCGCCGGTGGGACTGGCGATGGTGCCTCCCGTGATGCTCACCGAGGCTCCCTCCAGGTCGATGTCGATACCATCGAACCCGTAGGTGAGCACGATCCCGAGCAAACTGCTCACGAACTGGTCGCGCTCGGCATCGGAGTTCAGATGCACCGTGGCGTTGGCGCCGCCGATGCTGATGAGCACCTTCTTCCCCTGCGCCCGCAAGGCAGCCACCTGCGCGATGAAGGTGGCCTGCGGCGTACCGCTGGGCGCGAAGGCCATGTCGTACGTGGTGCCGGGCAGCGGCTCCGCGAAGGCGATGTCGATCACCGTGTAGCGCGGGTCCACGGCGTCAAGGTCCATGTAGGGCGCGTTGGCATCGTTCCAGTTGTGCCAGTAGCCGATCAGGTCGTGCCCCTGCCCCGCAAGGAGCAGCGGGAAGCAGAGCTGAAGGAGGAAGGACAATGAACGCATGGGCAGGGTTTGGGCAAATGAACGCAGGATCTCCAATATGCCCCGGCCTTGATCGGGCGGGTCCTTGCTTCCTAATAGTACCGGGTGTATGGACCATACGACCTGCCATCACCGATCGGACCGCATTGCCTATTTTCGCGGCCCCTTCGCTCCCGCCCGAACCCGAAGGCCCTGAGAGACAACCACATAACCTTACGATAAGACGACATGGGAAGTGAACTGATGTACTACATCCCCCTGATGGGATTGGTGGGCCTGCTGGTGATGATCGGCAAGGCCGTATGGGTGAACAAGCAGGACGCGGGCGATGCCAACATGCAGGAGCTTGCTGGCTACATCGCGCGTGGTGCCAGTGCCTTCCTGAAAGCCGAATGGAAAGTGCTGGGCGTGTTCGCCGCCATCGCCGCCGTGCTGTTGGCGTGGAGCGCCGAGTTGGAAGCCGTTGCCGCACATACCGACTGGGTCATCGCCATCGCCTTCCTGATCGGTGCGTTCTTCAGCGCCTTCGCGGGCTGGATCGGCATGAGCATCGCCACCAAGGCGAATGTGCGCACCACACAGGCCGCGCGTACCAGCCTGGCGCAGGGCCTCAAGGTGAGCTTCAACGGCGGTACCGTGATGGGCCTCGGTGTGGCGGGCCTCGCTGTCGTGGGTCTCAGCACCCTTTTCATCGTATTCCTGGGCATGTATGTGGGCGATATTCCTGCGGGTTCTCCCCAATGGAACGATGCCATGATGCAATGCCTCGAAGTGCTCGCGGGCTTCAGCCTCGGTGCTGAATCCATCGCGCTCTTCGCCCGTGTGGGCGGTGGCATCTATACCAAGGCCGCCGACGTGGGCGCCGATCTCGTGGGCAAGGTGGAGGCCGGCATCCCGGAGGATGATGCCCGCAACCCCGCCACGATCGCCGACAACGTGGGCGACAACGTGGGTGATGTGGCCGGCATGGGTGCCGATCTCTTCGGCAGCTACGTGGCCACGATGCTCGCCACCATGGTGCTCGGCCGCGAAGTGGTGAGCGCCGACAACTTCGGCGGCATGGCGCCGATCCTGCTCCCCATGGTGATCGCCGGTCTCGGTGTGCTGTTCAGCATCATCGGCACCCTCTTCGTACGCATCAACAAGGACAGCGACAGCGTGATGGCTGCCTTGAACAAAGGCAACTGGGGGTCCATGGTCCTGGTGGCGATCACCAGCTATCCGCTGATCCAGTGGATGCTGCCCGAGACCATGCAGTTCGTCCGCAACGGCGTCGCCACCGAGATCACCAGCATGAACGTGTTCTGGGCCATCATCCTCGGCCTGGTGGTAGGCACATTGATGAGCATGGTCACCGAGTACTACACCAGCATGGGCCGTCGCCCGGTGTTGAGCATCGTGAAGAAGAGCGGCACCGGCCACGGCACCAACGTGATCGGCGGCCTCGCCATGGGCATGGAAAGCACCGTGCTGCCGATCCTGATCCTCGCCGCCGGCATCTGGGGCTCGTTCGCGCTGGCCGGCATGTACGGTGTGGCGATCGCCGCGGCAGGCATGATGGCCACCACCGCCATGCAGCTCGCGATCGACGCCTTCGGCCCCATCGCCGACAACGCCGGTGGCATCGCCGAAATGAGCGGCCTGCCGAAGGAAGTGCGTGAGCGCACCGACAACCTGGACGCCGTGGGGAACACCACCGCCGCCACGGGCAAAGGCTTCGCCATCGCTTCCGCCGCACTCACCGCACTCGCGCTCTTCGCAGCCTACGTGGGCATGTCGGGCATCAGCGGCATCGACATATACAAGGCCGAGGTATTGGCCATGTTGTTCGTGGGCGGCATGATCCCCTTCTTCTTCAGCAGCCTCGCCATCAGCGCGGTGGGCAAAGCCGCCATGGACATGGTGAAGGAGGTGCGCCGCCAGTTCCGCGAGATCCCCGGCATCATGGAAGGCAAAGCCAAGCCGGAATACGAGAAGTGCGTGGCCATCAGCACCAAGGCGTCCATCCGCGAGATGATCGCACCGGGTGCGCTGGCCTTGCTGGCCCCGATCATCGTCGGCTTCACACCCGGCCTTGGCGCCGAAGCGCTCGGCGGCCTGCTCGCCGGCATCACCGTGAGCGGCGTGCTCATGGGCATGTTCCAGAACAACGCCGGTGGCGCATGGGACAATGCCAAGAAGAGCTTCGAGAAAGGGGTGGACATCGACGGTGTGATGTACTACAAGCACAAGGCCGACAAGCCTTCGCCGCCCCACCAGGCCGCTGTAACGGGTGATACCGTGGGCGATCCCTTCAAGGACACCAGCGGCCCGAGCATGAACATCCTGATCAAGCTGACGAGCATCGTGGCGCTGATCATCGCACCGCACATCAACGAAGCGGGCCACGGGGCAGCCACTGCCACCACCGTGGATGAGACCGCAGCCGCAGCCACCACCGATGCGGCCAACAGTGCGACCACCGACGTGAATATCAGCGACGCTACGAATGCCGAAGGCGGGCTGGTGCGCGATACGGTCGCCACGATGGAGCCGCGCTTGACCGGCTATACCACCAAGCTCATCACCGGTTTCGAGGTGACGGGTGCGCAGGGAGGTGTGGAGAACGATCTCATGCTCTTCATCCAA
The DNA here is from genome assembly GCA_019638075.1 of Flavobacteriales bacterium. GTDB lineage: Bacteria > Bacteroidota > Bacteroidia > Flavobacteriales_F > PHOS-HE28 > PHOS-HE28. The sequence continues at coordinate 10,836 of JAHBUM010000084.1, forward strand.
CGCGCCATCCCGGCCGACAAGAAGACGTGGATCGGCTTCGATCAAGTGGGCCCGAGCAACAAGCTGACCACCGGCAACGCCGATGTGCAGATCAACAACGTGGCCGAGATCCTCAAGGCCTTCCACACGCTGAAGCTGGAGCTGGGTGCCAGCGGCGATGGCTCGCAGGCCCGCGCCGATGCCTTGCGCAACGCGCTCATCGCGAAAGGCGTGGAAGGAGACCGCCTCGTAGCCACAGGCTATGGTGCCGATGCCCCCTTCGCCACCAAGCCGCTTTACCTGGACCGCTCGCCAACGAAAGGCGCGGCACTGCGCGTAAGCGAGCGCTGATCCGCCATCCCCTACGCAGAAGCCCCGCCGATCGGCGGGGCTTCTGCGTTCATGGACCCATGCCTATGAAAGGTCCATGCGTTCCGCCCAGCGCAGGGGCGCGGGAAGTTCAAGCGTGTTGAACTCAAGGTGAAGCACCCGCCGGGGGCGCTCATCGAGGGAGCGACTGCTGGCGTGCATCAAGAGAGGACGCATGAGCATGGCGCCGCCCGCTTTCACCGGACACATCATCTCCTTCTCATGCCCGGAATTCTCTCTCCGGATCCCATCGCGATGGCTCCCCGGCATCACGCGAAGCGCCCCGTTCCGCTCATCCGCATCATCGAAGTGCATCCGCACGGTCAGGGTGCGCTCAAGGATCCCGAGCGGCGGCACCACCCCGATCATCCCACGCTTCGCCGTCCATCCGGTGAAGCCCTCCACCTCATGCCGCTGCTCCACTGAAATGCTCACGTCCTGATGGTACGCAACGAACCAGTTGCTCGAAGCGGGCTTGTCGAAGTAGATGGACTTGGTGAGGAAGGCCCCGGCACCGCAGTGGCATGCGATCAGATCGCGCAACAGCGGAGTGAGGACGATCGGAAGAAGCGCAGGAAGAACAGCGCATGCCTTGCGGACCGCGAAAAGATCCCGATCCTTCATCACGGCCTCGTTGGAACGGTCCAGCGTGGCGATCACGTTGAGCGCTTCGTTCCGGTGCTCCATGCCAAGAACGTCGGGAACGATGAGGAAGCCCTCCTTCATCAGTGGATCCCCCCAGCGATAGCGAGCCTTACCGCTTCTTCCCGGCCTTCTTCGCCACCACCTTCTTCGCAGCGGGCGCCTTGGCCTTCTTCTTCGGCGCGGCCTTCACTGCGGCCTTCCCGCTGGTTCGTGACGAAGACATCTTCACCGGCTTGGCAGCCACCTTCCCGCCTTTCGCTTTCCCGCTCTTCACTCCGGCCTTGACCTGTATCGTCCGCACCGGCACTTTCGTGGCCGGCTCCATCGGGAACAGGCCGTGGATCTCCGCATCGATGCGGCTGATGATCTTGCCGAGATCCTCGGGGTCGTTGTGGAAGCTGTTGTCCTCCACGTCGATCACCAGCAGTTTACCCTTGTCGTACTTCTCGATCCACGCATCATAGCGTTCGTTCAGCCGTTTCAGGTATTCGATGCTGATGCTGTTCTCGTACTCGCGGCCACGCTCGCTGATCTGCTTCAC
>JAHBUM010000085.1 GCA_019638075.1 Flavobacteriales bacterium
CGCGTGCGCAACTTCCAACCGCCCATCACCGGCGAGGACATCATGCGCGCCTTCAACATCCAGCCGTGCAAGCTGATCGGCGACATCAAGACGGTGATCAAGGACGCGATCCTCGATGGCGTGATCCAGAATGACCGGACCCAAGCGTGGGCGCTGATGCTGGAGACCGGCCGGAAGCTCGGGGTGGAACCGGTGGTCACTGAAGACCGTTGAACGGTCGGCAATAAGCAGTCGGCGGTGCGCTCCGTAGCTTCGCGCGCGGATCGTACTGCCGATCGCCTACTCGCTACTGCCGACTTTCCCCATGCGCATCTACCGTTTCCGCGTCCTGATCGACCACGAGAGCGAGGCTTTTCGCGACATCGAGATCGGCAGCGAGCAGACCTTCCTCCACCTGCACACCGCCATCAAGGACGCCTTCGCCTTCATCGGCCAGGAGATGGCGAGCTTCTATGTGAGCGACGAGAACTGGGACAAGGGCCCGGAGATCCCGCTGGCCGATCTGGGCTTCGCCGAAGAGGGTGAAGTGCCCGCGCTGATGGAGCAGGTCCACATCAGCGATCACATCCGCAGCACCAGCCAGCGTTTCATCTACGCCTACGACTTCCTGCACATGTGGATGTTCATGGTGGAGCTGATCCAAGCCGGCGATCCCGAGGCCGGTGCCACCTACCCGCGCGTGGTGATGAGCATGGGCACCGCGCCCGACGAGCACTCCAAAGAGGACGACCTCACGGCGGGCATATTGCCTGATGACCCATACGCCTTGGGCGACGAGGAACACGCCTACGATGATGATGACGAGTGGGGCGAGGAGGATGGCGGCGAGGACCACGACGAGTTCGGCCATGGCAGCGTGGACGATCTCGGCGATGAATTCCGGTGAAATGCGTAGTTGGCAGTCGGCAGTTGGCAGTCGGCAGTTCGCGGTCGGCTATGTCCAGCGTTGAGCCGGACCGCCGTAGGTACCTATGTGCCATCGGCCACATACAACTGTCATAGGTACCGCACTGCCGACTGCCGACTACCAACTGCTGACTACACATGCCCCCCACCCTCCTCGTCATCGGCGGTCCCACGGCATCGGGCAAGACCCACGCAGCGGCCACGCTCGGCAGGCACTTCGGCACGGAAGTGATCAGTGCTGATTCAAGGCAGTTCTACCGGGCCATGCGCATCGGCACCGCGCGGCCTTCCGAAGCGGAGCTGTTGGGCGTGAAGCACCACTTCCTCGGCCATCTATCGCTGGAGGGAACGTGGAGCGCAGGCACCTTCGCCCGCACTGCGGAACCGGTGCTTCAGCATGTGCTGGAAAAGCATGGTGTTGCCATCCTTGTGGGCGGAAGCGGGCTGTACATCGATGCGTTGATCAAAGGGCTGGACCCGCTTCCGGCAGGAAGTACCGAGCTGCGCGAACGGTTGCAGGAACGTCTCGCGAAGGATGGCCTTGCCCCGCTGTTGCACCAGCTTCAGCAGTTGGACCCGGCCACCCACGACCGCATCGACCGCCACAACCCGCACCGCGTGATCCGCGCGCTGGAAGTGTGCCTTGCCACCGGCCGTCCGTACAGCGAACAACGCACCGCACCACAGGACCGTACCGACATGCGCATCATCCGCATCGCCATGGATCTGCCGCGCCACGAGCTCTATGCCCGCATCGACACCCGCGTGGATCGCATGGTGGCTGAAGGCTTGGTGGATGAAGCGCGCGGCCTCCTGCCCCATCGTACCCACAACGCGCTGCGCACCGTTGGCTACACCGAACTGTTCCGGCATTTCGACGGGGAGCTTACGCTGGATGAAGCCATCGCCCTCATCAAACAGCACACGCGCAACTACGCGAAACGGCAGCTGACGTGGTTGCGGCGCGATGCAGGCTGGACCTTCCTGCCGCCAGATCCCGCGCAGTTCATCACTTGGGCACAACAAGAACTGCGCTGACGCCCACCCCGGCCCCGGCGGTAGCTTCGCACCCTTCACCTGCCATGAGCACCGAACGCCTCAGCCAACTGCGCGAAATGCTGGCCGAAGAGCCGGGCGACACCTTCCTCCGCTACGCCATCGCACTGGAACTGAAACGCGCTGGCGACATGGACCAGGCCATCGCCGACCTGCAAGCGATCCTCGCAGGCGAGCCCGCGCACATCGCCAGCTACCACCAGCTCGCGCTGATGCTCGCCGACACCGGCCATGTGGAGGATGCCATCGCCACCTGCGAGGCGGGCGCGCTCCAGTGCTTGGTGACAGGCGACCGCAAGGCGCGCGCGGAACTGCTGGAACTGAAGGAAGCCCTGCTCGACGCACAGTGACCATGCGCAAGGTGCCCCGTTGGATCGCGATCATGGCGGGCATCGCCGCCTTGGGCATCATCACCGTGGCCCTGTCATTCCCCTTCCTCGCCATTGATGCGCCGAGCGGGGCGCGTGTGGCCGTGGTGGAAGGCTGGATCGAAGAGGCCTACATACCACAGGTGAAGGCGCTGCTGGACGAGGGTGCTTATGACACCATCTACATCACCGGCACGCCGCGCAACTTCTCGTACACCCTGCGCATCGGGGATACCGTGGTGGTGGATCTGCAACGTCCGGCTACCGGAGAACTGCGGGTGAGCGCCTGTGGTGCGAAGGATGCCGGCCTCGTCATCCTTGGGGATCAAGGCGTGATCCTTGCCGACAGTGTGACGGACCGCTGTTATGGCAGGAACGCCGCGATCACCGGCACCACGGCGCGGTTGCGGTTCACCCCCACGCACAAAGAACATCCCGACCCGCGCTGGGAATTGCTGTTCATCCTCTACACGAAGGTGAACGGCATCAACCTTCACGCGCTGCAACGCTCGGTCAGCATCCACCGCGCCGATGGCAGCCGTGAACAGGGCACACCTTCGTTCGCCGACGCTGCTGCGGAAAGTTTGATCGCCGCAGGCATCCCGGCGGAACGGATCCACCGGCTGCCCACCGTGATGCTCGGCGAAAGCCGTACATGGGCCAATGCGCAACGTTTCGCACAGGAGGCGAAGGCGCGGGGTATCCACCGGGCGGATGTGATCTCGTTCGGCATCCACGCGCGCCGGTCAAGGCTCACGTATGGCAAAGCATGTGGCACGAGTACCACCGTGGGCATCCGGTGCATAGAAGACCCCGAACTGCAACGCGGACGCTGGTGGCGAAGCCCCATCGGATGGGTCAAGGTGATCCGCGAGCTGGCCGGTGTGCCCGCTTCGTATCTCTTGGATCCTTGAATGCAGTTGTCAGTTGTCAGGAGGCAGTTGTCAGTCTCCTTGGTGGAACTGCTGGGCGGGGTTCCCGTTGGGTGCAGAAGCCACGGAGACAGGCATTCACTGACAACTGCCTCCTGACAACTGACCACTGCCCCTGACAACTATCCACTACCTTTCAGCATCGCCTGCACACCTTGGCTTCGGCGACGAAATACGATCAACGCATGAACAACACCCTACACCAAGCCCCCACGCTGCCTCCCCACTTCCGTGTCTACCTCGGCAAGGCCGGGAAGGATAACGTGCCCGAAGCGTTGCACGATGCGCTGGAACGCACCATCGCATTGTTCGGCGCGGTGGATGAAAGCCGTGGCGGGCACCGCTATGCGGAAGGCAAGTGGAGCATCAAGGAAGTGCTTCAGCACCTGAACGACTGCGAGCGCATCTTCGCGTACAGGGCCTTGTGCTTCGCACGCAACGACAGCACCGTTCTGCCGGGCTTCGACGAGGACCTCTATGCCGCCACGTCAGCGGCTGACCGGATCCCGCTGGCCACCATCCTGAACGAGCACCGCGTGATCCGACAGGCCACCCTTGCCCTGTTCACCAGTTTCGATGAGGCGATGCTCCAACGCAGTGGCAGGGCGGGTTCCAGCACGCTTTCGGTACGCGACCTCGGCCTGATCATCGCCGGGCACGCGCAGCACCATTGCGACATCCACGAACAACGTTACCTCTGAACCATGGCTACACGAAGCATGCAGGACTGGTTCGATGCCTACGGTGTGAGCCATCAGAATCCGGTGAACAAGGCGATCCACTGGATCTGTGTGCCCGTGATCTACTTCTGCGTGGTGGGGCTGCTGTACAGCATTCCGCTATCCGATGCGCCGCCGTTCGTGCGCCCGCACATGCTGGCTACACTGGCCGTGGCCTTCGTGGTCTTCTTCTATCTGCGGCTCTCACTCACCATCGCCATCGGCATGGGTTTGTGGAGCGCCTTCTGCATCGCTGTCTGCCGGTACCTGTACACCCACGTTGACATACCGCTCTGGTCCATCTGTACCGCGCTCTTCGTGGCCGCTTGGATCGGGCAGTTCTATGGCCACAAGGTGGAAGGCCGCAAACCCAGCTTCCTCGACGATCTGCAATTCCTGATGATCGGCCCGGCATGGTTGATGGGCTTCATCTACCGCAGGCTGGGCATCCCCTACTGACGCAACGCCTCGAAGTAGCGCGCCTTCCTTCCCGCGCAAGTGCCGGGATGGAGGATGCAACGCAGATCGCGCAGCATCTCGTCGGGTTCCAGCAGCGCCTGTCCGAAGAGATCCCTTGTGGCACTGTTGCCCACGAACGCGCCTTCGCGCACGCCTTTCAGCCGTGCGATGCGCGGATCGCCGCCTACCATCGCGCGCCTGTCAACAGGACCCGCATGCGCGAGCAGCACGCCGATGTGATCCACCGTATCGCCCATGATGAGCAGCCTTTCCAATGGCACGGCGATGTTCCCCGGAGCCGCTGAATCCGCGAAGACGTAGCGCCCGCCTGCATCGCGGATCAATGCGGCCATGCAGCTGTTACCCGCCGGTGCGGACCATGCCCCCTCCCAATGGCTGCCGAAGAACACCGATGGCTCCTTGGGCAAATGCGCGCGGAGATCGCACAGGAAGGAATACCGGTGCATGATCGCATTGAAGATGCTGTCAGCACGTTGTTCGCGCCCCAGCAGCATGCCGAAGAACCGGATCCATTCCGCGCGGCCGAGCGGATGCTCTTCGAGGTACTCCGTCACATGCACCGTGTTCGCCAGCGACGTGGTGCGCCGGTCGCCCATACCGAACGGATAGTCGAAGATCACCTGCGGGGCCAGTGCCAGCAGCCTTTCCCGGTCGATGCCATCGGCCCTTGACACCTCCTGCAGGCGTCCATCGCGGGCGGCTTCCACGAACCGCGGATCGCGCACCTGCGCTGTGAACGCGGTGCCCACCACCTGATCCACCGCGCCCAGCGAACCGAAGTACGAGAGGTGCGTGGTGCTTAACACAACGGCCCGCTGCACCGGCACGGGCAGCATCTCCCCTTCGCCACGGTACAGATATCTCCCAACTGTATCGGCACGGCCTTCGGCGCCGAACACCAGCAACCGTCGCTCATCGCCGCGCACCTGCACCTCGAAATGGGTGGCGTACGCGTTGGGCAGCGAGCTCCACCCGGCCTGTTCCACATGATCCCCACCCGATGGCTCGCAGCCCATGAAGCACGGGATGCACGCCAGCAGCAGGTGATGCGGTCTCATTCGAGCTCCTGTATCATCTCCAGCAGCGCCGAACGCAACTGGTCCTGTCCGCGAGCCAGTCCGCCGGGTGTGGGATAGGCTTGGTGGTTGGGCTGCTCGCCGCGATCGGTGGGGCCTTCGCCGTGCCCGGCAGGCACGTACTTCAGCAGCGGCACATGGAAGCGCAGTCCCGATGCCGGGGCCGTCACCACCCATTCCGGCCCGCCGGTGAAGCCGAACGCGTTGGACCCGGTCTCCTCCCCGATCACGCGGCCGCGCTTGTTGCGCCGCACCATCATCACCAAGGCTGCGGCCGCATCGCGCGTGTATCCATCGCACACCACGTACACCTTGCCCGTGAACGCCTTGGACATCGGCGCCTGTTCCGCCAGACGGCTGTCGCTCTCCGGCAGGCGGTAGTCGCCTTTGCCCGCCAGCAGGAAGCGCGCGTTGGCGCTGGCATAGAAATCCTCCGGTATGGCATGCGTGGGCCTTGCGCGGGGCGGCGCTATGCTGCGCACGATCATCGCATCCAGCACCTTGAACGGTGTGCGCGCGATGGCCGAATACACCAGCTCGGCCATCGCCAGTTCGCGCCCTCCGGCGCCGCGCACATCGATCACCAAGGTGCGCGCCTTGTCCTTGTGCGCCTCGCTCAGCATCGCCTGCAGGAAACGGTCGGGGCGTTGTCCGCCGAGGTCCAGCTCACCGGGATCCAAGGTGCGCAGGTTCAGCCACAGCACGCCGCTCTCCGGATACGCGGTGGCGCCCCACGACAGCAGCGAGGCGCCCTTCGGCTTGCGCGTGCTGGTGATCTCGCTTCCCGTCATGCCGAAGACGACCTGTTCACCCAGGCTCTTGTCGGGCGCGCGGTAGGCCACCCGGTAGGTGGCGGCCTGCTCCACGTACAGGTGGTAGCGCACGTTGAACTCGCGCTCCACCACACGCTCGGCATAGGTGCGGTTGGCGCCATCGCATACCACCGTCGCCAGCAGCCGCTCCATGGCCCTTTCGATGGGCAGGCCGTTGATGGCGATGATGCGGCTGCCCACCGGTATGCTGCGGAAGCCTTTCAATTCCTCCTCCACGAACACGCCTTCGGGCAGCACCTTCACCTGCAACGGCAGCAACGATGCCTCGCGCTGCAGGGTGCCCTGCATGGGCACCGGCCACTCCGGGCGGCAATGCGCATCGCCCACGCCACGGAACACCGGCATCAGCGCCTGCTCGAACTCCACCAGCGACATGGGCAGCACGATCGAATCGCGCACCCGGTCTATCAGCGCATCCAGCTCGGCCTTGGTGTGGTAGCGGTACGGATCGGGATGCGCCTCGTGGATCGCGGTGCGCAGCAGTTCCACATCATCGTGCAGCCGCTCGGGATACAGCGTGCGGTCCAAATACGATTGGGCCGTTGCCGCCATGCCAGCGCACATCACCAGAAGAAAAGCCATCACGCTCGCTCGTCTCATTCCGCTTCGTTCCCGTTCGTTCAGGGCCGTGGATGCTGCAATTCTCATACCACGGCGTCCAGCAAAAGGCCCCTTCGCCTGCGCGGCGAAGGGGCCTCGCGTTCTGTCATCTTCAAGCCTTCACCGCAGTGCGGGGCGCGGCGGCGAGGATCTCGGCGCTGGCACCCTGACTGTACTTGGCGAAGTTGTCGTTGAACTGTTTCGCCAGTTTCTCGGCCGTGGCGTCGTAAGCGGCCTTGTCCTTCCACGTGGCGCGCGGATCGAGCACTTCGGCGGGCACGTTGGGGCAGCTGGTGGGGAAGCTCACACCGAACACCGGGTGCTCGTTGTAGGCCACATTGTCCAGTTCGCCACGCAGCGCGGCACCGATCATGGCGCGCGTCAGCTTCAGCTTCATGCGCTCCCCGGTGCCGTAGCTGCCACCGCTCCAGCCGGTGTTCACCAGCCATACGCGCACGTTGTGCTGCTTCATCTTCTCGCCCAGCATGTCCGCGTACTTCGTCGGGTGCAGCGGCAGGAAGGCCTTGCCGAAGCAGGCGCTGAAGGTGCTCTGCGGCTCGGTTACGCCGGCCTCGGTGCCCGCCACCTTCGCGGTGTAGCCGCTGATGAAGTGGTACATGGCCTGCCCCGGGCTCAGTTTGCTGATCGGGGGCAGCACGCCGTACGCATCGCACGTGAGGAAGAAGATGTTCGTGGGATGGCCGCCCATGCTCGGTACCGCCACGCCGGGGATGTGCTCGATGGGGTAGCTCACGCGGGTGTTCTCCGTCTTGGAGCCGTCGGCGAAATCAACCTTCGTGGTGCCTTCCTCGAACACGATGTTCTCCAGGATGGAGCCGAACTTGATGGCCTCCCAGATCTGCGGTTCCTTCTCCTTGCTCAGGTCGATGCACTTGGCGTAGCAGCCACCCTCGAAATTGAACACGCCCGCATCGCTCCAGCCATGCTCGTCGTCACCGATCAGCGCGCGCTCGGGGTCGGCGCTCAAGGTGGTCTTTCCGGTGCCACTGAGGCCGAAGAACACCGCCGTATCACCACCCTTGCCGATGTTGGCGCTGCAGTGCATGCTAAGCACCTTGCGCTCCTGCGGCAGCACGTAGTTGAGCACGGTGAAGATGCCCTTCTTGATCTCTCCCGTGTAGCCGGTGCCGCCGATCAGGATCATCTTGCGGGTGAAGTCGAGCACGGCGAAGTTGTGCTGGCGGGTGCCGTCGAGGGCGGGGTCGGCATGGAAGCCGGGCGCGCAGATGATGTGCCACTCGGGCTCGAAGGCATCCAGCTCGGCACCCGTGGGGCGCAGGAACATGTTGCCCGCGAACATGGCGCTGGCCGGGTACTCGGCCACCACGCGGATGCTCAGCTTGAAGGCGGGATCGGCGCAGGCGTAGGCATCCTTCACGAACACTTCGCGGCCTTGCAGGTAGGCGGCCATGCGGGCGTGCAGGCGGTCGAAGTTCTCCGGGGTGAAAGGGAAGTTCACATCGCCCCACCACACGGTGCTTTCGGTCTTCGCATCCTTCACGCAGAACTTGTCCTTGGGGCTGCGGCCGGTGAACTCGCCGGTATCGATCGCCAGCGCGCCGCTGTCGGCCAGCACACCTTGGCCGCTCACGATGGACTGTTCCACCAGCTCGGCGGGTTCGAGGTTCCAGTAGATCTCGCCCACTTTGCCCAAGCCCACCTTCGAGAGGTCGGCGTTCTTCGGTTTATGACCGAACTCGTTCATGTTCCTTATGGAATTGTGAATTGAGCGGCAAAAATACAGGAACGCCACGTCGGCAGGCTACCGATCGTCAGCCCGGCGCCACGCGGTTATGAACAGCACCGCCCAGCCCGCCAGAAAGCACAGCCCGCCCAACGGGGTTATAGGCCCCAGCACCGGCGTAAGCCCCTGTGTGCCAAGGATGTCGCGCGTGGCCAGCAGGTAGATGGAACCGGAGAACAGCAGGATGCCCGCCACGAACAGGTTGCCGATCAGGCGAATGCGCTTCTGCGGCAACCGCCCACCCAAAGCAGCCAGCAGCACCAGCCCGAACCCGTGGTAGAACTGGTACTGCACGCCGGTCTGCCACTGCGCCACCGCCTCCGGCCCCACCTGCGACTTCAGGCCATGCGCCCCGAAGGCCCCCAAGGCCACGGCGATGAAGAGCATGAGGGCACCAAGGGTGAGGGATCGGTCGTTCATGCGGCAAAGGTGGGGATGGGAAGCAAGGTGCGAGGGTGGAAAAGTGACAGAGTGCGAAAGTGCGAGAGTTCCGAACCCTTGCACTTTCGCACCCTGTCCCCCCGACGGAAGAGGGGGCGTTCAACTCCCTACCTACCCAACCTTCACGGCCTTCTTCACCACGGGCTTGCCATCTAGCAGCAGCGTTACGTAGTACATGCCGGGCACAAGCGCATTGGTGTCCCACTGGAACTGGTAGTCGCCTTTCTCCTGCGTGGCCTCGTGCAGCACCTTCAGGTCGCGGCCATCGGCGCTGTTCACCAGCAGTTGCATACGGCCCGCGCGCTCCAAGGTGTAGTAAACCGTGGGCGGCTCGTTGAAGGGGTTGGGCAAACAGCAGAGGCTGTGGTGCTGGATGGCATCGGACGAGTGGGTGGAGGGGAACAGTATCTGCGCAGGGTTTCTCGCTTTGTACGCCGAAGCAAGGCGGAGGCGTGAAGAGGCCCCCGCCCTGTCGCGAACAAGCGTTCACGTGCAATGGCGAACAAGGGTGCGCCATGGTGAGAGGCGACACGACTTCGAGGCGTAAGGTTCCTTTCTTCGCCTTCGCGCCTTGCCTTCGCCAACGCAAGGCAGGAACCTGCTGAGATATAAAGACACGATCAACGCTACTTTCGATCGCTGTAGGCACCATCCGGCATGAAACTCCCGGCGATATGGCTCTCCATTGTTCCGCTCGTGCTCGGCCATCAGGAGCATACGGAGCCACATGGCCTTTGTGAGATGCTTCTGCGCGCCCCAGTGATCGCAGAACGTGCCTTCGACATTGACCATGTCGAGAAGCGGATCGATCCGGCATGGGTCCGGCTGGCCCACCAAGAGTTCCAAGCTCTTCACGACAGGAACATGCAGGAAGCTGACACCGCATGGGTCGTTGGGAAGATCCCGATACGTGGGCCACGGGTCGGGTTGCTTGTGCTGAACAGCTCCCCCGAATGCGATCATGCAGTGAGGTACCTGACCCTTCATCTCTTCGATGGATGCTCGATGCTGCCTCATTCGTTCTTTCTTGCCGAGCACGACAGTCATGTGGGCGTTTACGAACGAAGCGCGCACTTCGAGGGAGATAACGAGATCCTTGTTGTTTCGGTCAATACGGGCGAGCCGGGCGAAGTGGGCGTGGACACCGTCTTTACCCGGACTGATCGGATCCGTCTCGCACCAACGATCGACACCGTACTGACGCAGACGGGTTTTGAGATCCGCCGATGAAGATCGGTCAGCCATTCGACCCTTTGAACCTTGATGGGGTCTCTCGCTTTGTACGCCGAAACAAGGCGGAGGCGTGAAGAGGACCCCGCCCTGTCGTGAACAAACGTTCATGTGCAATGGCGAACAAGGGTGCGCCATGGTATGGGGTGGACAAGGTGGACACGGTGGCGGCTACCGTGTCCACCTTGTCCACCTGAGGAGCTACCGGCGGAACGGTGGCTTGCGTGACGGATCGCAGCGGAAAGCCTGCCTGCCGGCAGGCAGGCCCGCAGGCGGCTGAGGAACGAAGCCGCCGAGGACTTGCAGCGAAGAGCCGGACCCCGCCTGCATTTGAGGCGGGGGCACGCCCAAACCTCGTCTCCGCCCGGTGTGGCACTCCGCACTTTTCCCCATCCTGTTGGCATTCTCCCCGTCCCCACACCCCTGCGGTCCACATCATTCCCCAACTTCGCACCATCATGACGGAGCAACTCACGAAGAGCCAGGAACTGATCGCCCGCCGCAAGGCCGCCGTGCCGAACGGGGTGGGCATGTTCAACCATGCCACCGCCGCGCAAGCCAGCGGCGCCACCATCACGGACGTTGACGGCCGCGAGCTGATCGACTTTGCCGGGGGCATCGGCGTGGTGAACGCGGGCCATTGTCCGCCGCCCGTGGTGAAGGCCATTCAGGAGCAGGCCGCGAAGTTCCTGCACGTGAGTTTCAACGTGGCCAGCTACGAGCCGTACATCGCGCTGTGCGAGAAGCTGAACACGCTGCTGCCGCACGGCGGGCCCACGAAGACGCTGCTCGTGAGCACCGGTGCCGAAGCGGTGGAGAACGCCATCAAGATCGCGCGGCAGGCCACGAAACGCAGCGGCGTGCTCTGCTTCAGCGATGCTTTCCACGGCCGCACCATGATGGCGATGACGCTCACCAGCAAGGTGGGCTACAAACCGGATTGCGGACCCTTCGCGCCGGAGGTGTACCGCACGCAATACCCGAACTACTTCCGCTATGGTGTGGGGCGCAGCGAAGCCGAGTTCGCGCAAGACGAACTGCACCGGTTGGAAGAACTCTCGCACAACCTCGTGGACCCGAAGAGCCTTGCCTGCGTGATCATCGAACTGGTGCAGGGCGAAGGCGGCTTCAACGTGGCGCCGAAAGCCTATGTGGAAGGCCTGCGCAAATGGTGCGACAAACACGGCATCCTGCTGATCTTCGACGAGATCCAGGCGGGCTTCGGTCGTACGGGTGCATGGAGCGCGTACAGCCACTTCGGTGTTACGCCCGACCTGAGCACGTGGGCCAAGAGCCTCGGCAGCGGATTGCCGATCGCTGCGGTGATGGGCAAAGCCGAGATCATGGACAAGGCCGCAGGCAGCAGCATCGGCGGCACCTACATCGGCAGCCCCATCAGCTGCGCGGCGGCGCTGGCCACGGTGAAGTACATGGAGGAGATCGACATCAACGCGAAGGGCCGTCACGTGGGCGAGGTGATCCGCACGCGCTTCGAGCGGATGAAGGCGAAGCACGACTGCATCGGCGATGTGCGCGGCCTCGGCGCCATGATGGCGATGGAGTTCAACGTGAAGCGCGATCCCTCGAAGCCCGACGCCGACACCTGCACGAAGCTGATGAACGCCTGCGCCGCGCGCGACCTCGTGGTGATCACCGCCGGCACCGACAAGAACGTGATCCGCGTGCTGAGCCCCCTCGTGATCGGCGATGAGCTGCTGAACAAGGGGCTTGACATCATGGAGGAGGAGTTGGGGAAGATCTGCGGATGATAGGGACCAGTT
>JAHBUM010000086.1 GCA_019638075.1 Flavobacteriales bacterium
CTTCAACTCGCAGGGCCGCCATTGCGCCTCCCTCCCGCGCGCGATCAACTGTGCCTTCTCCAGCACTTTCAGGTGCTTGCTCACGGCGGGCAGGCTCATGCTGAAGGGCGCGGCCAGCTCGTTCACCGATGCCGGACCGCTGGAAAGCCGCGCCAGTATCGCACGGCGCGTGGGATCGGCGAGGGCTTGGAAAGTGGCGCTGAGGCGGTCGGTGGCGATGGCGGGAGACATGCTGCTCTGTGATGGGCGTTGCCCGCCGAAGTCCGGCTTTGCGGACGCAGGCGAGGGCAAACATATTAAACCATTAGGTTAAATACAAATGATACGATCAGGAACGCCGTTGCCGGTCACCCCTACCTTCGCCATCATCATGCGCATCGAACACACGGCCACCATCACCGGCAACGGCGTTCCGGCAGTCCACGCGCCCGGCTTCAGCATGAACGCAACATCACATTGAAGGCCATCGCAGGCCGGTGAACGGGAATGGTACACGCACTTGCCACGCACGAATGGCTGGCCTCCGATACGCCGATCATCGACGTGCGCTCGCCGGGTGAATATACGCGCGGTCACATCCCCGGTGCCTTCAACATGCCGCTCTTCAGCAACGAGGAGCGCGCCATCGTGGGCACGCTCTACAAGCAGCGCGGCCGCGATGTCGCCATGCTCGAAGGCCTGCGCATCGTTGGCCCGAAGCTTGCGTGGCTGGTGGAAGAGGCGCGGCGCATCGCACCCAACGGCCGCATCCGTGTGCATTGCTGGCGCGGTGGCGAGCGCAGCGGCAGCGTGGGCTGGCTGCTTGACAAGGCGGGCTTCGCCGAAGTGTGTACCCTGAAGCGTGGCTACAAGGGCTTCCGCAACCTTGTTCAAGAAGCCCTCAACGCTCCTTTCCCCCTCTGCGTGCTGGGCGGATACACCGGCTCGGGGAAGACCGAGACCCTGCATCGCCTGAAAGGGCTTGGGCAACAGGTGATCGATCTGGAGGCGCTGGCATCGCACAAAGGCTCATCCTTCGGTGCGCTGGGTGAAGCGCCCCAGCCAACAACCGAGCATTTCGAGAACCTGTTGTGGGAACAGATCGTTCGCATGGACCGCACACGACCGATATGGGTGGAGGATGAAAGCACGATGATCGGCCGGGTGAACATACCGCAGGCCTTTTTCGCGAACATGAGATCGGCCAGGTTGTATTTCGTGGAGATGCCCGTGGAGGAACGCGCCGATCGAACGGTCAAGGACTATGGATCCTTCCCCACTGAGCAGCTCGCCGAGGCCATCCGCCGCATCGCCAAACGCATGGGGCCGCAGCACTGCAAGGCCGCCTTGGAGGCCTTGGCCGAAGGCGATCTCCGGCAGGTCGCCTTGATCACCCTGCGCTACTACGACAAGGCGTACCTCCACGGAGCCTCGCAACGCGATCCGCAGCGCGTGGTCAAGGTACCCGCTTCTGCGAACGACCTTGCCGGACTTGCACAACGATTGATCGAACACGCATGACCGCATCAGCAGCAGCACCCATCCGGCTCACACAATTCAGCCACGGCGCGGGCTGTGGTTGCAAGATCGCTCCGGCCCAATTGGAGCTGATCCTCAAAAGCAGCATCGGCACCCTGCCCGATCCCGCGTTGCTCGTGGGCTATGGCTCGCGCGACGATGCCGCGGTGTACGCCATCGGCGACGGTCGTTGTATCATCAGCACCACCGACTTCTTCTCCCCCATCGTTGATGATGCGTTCGACTTCGGAAGGATCGCCGCCACCAACGCGCTGAGCGATGTGTATGCCATGGGCGGGAAACCACTGCTTGCTGTCGCCATCCTCGGCTGGCCCGTGGAGAAGCTGGGGCCTGAACTGGCGCAACAGGTGCTGGAAGGCGGCCGCAAGGCGTGCCACGATGCAGGGATCCCACTTGCCGGTGGACACAGCATCGACGCGCCCGAGCCGTTCTTCGGATTGGCCGTG
The DNA here is from genome assembly GCA_019638075.1 of Flavobacteriales bacterium. Taxonomy (GTDB): domain Bacteria; phylum Bacteroidota; class Bacteroidia; order Flavobacteriales_F; family PHOS-HE28; genus PHOS-HE28. The sequence goes on from JAHBUM010000086.1 coordinate 1,965, forward strand.
ACCGGCGAAGTGCATGAAACACATCTGAAACGCAACGATACCGCGCAGGAAGGCGATGTGCTGTTCCTTACGAAACCGCTCGGCGTGGGCATCCTGAGCACCGGGCAGAAACGCGGCATCCTGCAACCCGATGATGCGTTGCTGCTCCGCGATACGATGTCGCGGTTGAACGCCATCGGAACGGCGCTGGGGACGCTGAGCCACGTGCATGCGCTCACCGATGTCACCGGTTTCGGGCTGCTGGGCCATCTGCTGGAAATGTGCGGCGACCGCCTCGGCGCAGAACTGGACTACGATGCGGTGCCGAAGCTCGAAGCTGCACGGGCCTTCATCGCGCAGGGTTGCTACCCCGATGGCGCCTTGCGGAACTGGAAGAGCTACGGCCAACAGGTGCAGGGCGCGGGCACGATGGAACGCATGTTCATGCTCGCCGATCCGCAGACCAGCGGTGGCCTGTTGATCGCGGTGGGTCACAGGGAACAGGATGCGATCGCACGCATGCTGGCTGCGGAAGGATCGCCGCATGCGCGCATCGGGCGTTTCGTTCCGCGCGGTACCGATGCGATCATCTCGGTGAAATGACGGATCATTCGATCAGGAGGAGCAGGGGGAAGTAGTCGGCAGCAATGTTCTGTGAGGGCATTTGCTGCCTGCTGCTGAGTGCCGACCATCTGCTCGCACACACATCACTTCATGGCAGAACCAATGGGTCCATCCATGTTTCGACCGTACCTTGCACCCGCTGCTTCCCATGGAGGAAAGCACCTCATGCAAACCGTACTGAACAATGGCCAACGAACGCCTCGGAACGAAGAACATCGAGCTACCCCTAAGCCAATACAGGGCGGAACGCAAACGCCTGATCTTCCAATTGGACAGGGTGCGCGAGACCATTGCGCGGCTGAAGGCCACCCAAGCGAAAGAGACCAAGGCCGCGCCGGAAGAGGGTGAGAAGCGCAAGGCCGGACGTCCGCGAAAAGCCGATGGCGCTGCGCCTGCGAAACGCGCAGGCAGGAAGCGCGGCCGCAAGAAACGCACCGTGACCGTCGGATACCGCCTTAGTCCTTGGGACGATATGGTGATCGCGGCGATCACGAAGGAAGGGCTGCTGCCGAAGGAGACCATCGTGGAGCGCGCAAAGTCTTGGGCGAAGACCAACGCCAAGAAGATGACCGCCCCCGAGGTGGAGGTGAAGGTGACCCGCGTGTTGCAGAAACTGAGCGGCAAGCGCGGCGTGCTTGGCACCCACCGCACGGGTCTGCGCCGGGGCTATCACTACGGGCTTAAGGAATGGTTCTTCGCCAGCACCGGGGCACTGCGCAAGCAGCATCTGGACAAGTTGGTGCTTGAATCGAAGATCTGATCGCGACCAGCGCCATGCCGCCCCGGTCGTTGCTTTTCGTGCCGCTGGCACTGGGCCTCTCCGGGTCGGTATGCGTACCACCCGTACGCGACAGCGATCCGGAACTGAAGAACATCAGGCTGTCGGAAGGATTCCGCATAAGCGTGTACGCCGATGGTGTTGCCAATGCGCGTGCCATGTGCTGGGGCGCGAAGGGTACATTGTTCGTGGGCACACGGGATGAGGGCATCGTTCACGCGTTGCGCGATCGCGATGGTGATGGAAGACCCGATGAAAGGCATGTCATCGCCAAGGGATTGAACATGCCCGCCGGTGTCGCTTTCAAGGATGGCGACCTGTACGTCAGTTCGGTGGACCGCATCGTGAAACTGCCGGGGATCGAGGACCGACTGGCCGATCCACCTTCGCCGGTGGTGGTCACCGATAGATTCCCCGACAAGAAGCACCACGGCTGGAAGTTCATCGCCTTCGGGCCGGATGGGAAGCTGTATGTGCCGGTGGGCGCCCCGTGCAACAACTGCCTCAGCGAGGACAGCATCTTCGCCACCATCACGCGGATGAACATCGATGGCTCCGGCTTGGAGATCATCGCCCATGGTGTGCGCAATTCCGTGGGCTTCGACTGGCACCCGCAGACCGGCGATCTCTGGTTCACCGACAACGGCCGCGACTGGCTGGGGGATGACAGCCCCGATTGCGAACTGAACCGGCTGGCATCTTCCGGCGCGCATTTCGGCTATCCGTTCTGTCACGCTGGCACTACTGCCGATCCGGAGTTCGGCAAGCAACGGGCATGCGCCGAGTTCACCGCCCCGGCTGCGAAGCTGGGGCCGCATGTGGCACCGCTGGGTGCGCGCTTCTACACGGGCACGATGTTCCCGGATCGCTACCGCAACGCCCTCTTCATCGCCGAGCATGGGAGTTGGAACCGCTCCGAACCCATCGGCTACCGGGTGGTCGTGGCCTTTCCCCAACCGGATGGCAGCGCACGTACGGAGGTCTTCGCCGAAGGCTGGCTGGATGGGAACCGGACCACAGGGCGCCCCGTGGATGTGCTGGAAGCCCCGGATGGCAGCTTGCTGGTGAGCGACGATGCCGCCGACCGGATCTACCGCATCTTCCACACAGGCCACTGATCGTACAACGGGGTCCTCTTCCGCTGGACCTTTTTTTAGAGGAAGGTGTGACGCCTCCCATCCTCCGCCGTCACAAAGCCGACGAGCAGGGCGAAGAAGGGAGAGTCCAAGTCCTGTTCGTTCTTGAAGCGCCTTCGGGCGCTTCTTGCTTTCCGGCCCGTCAGTGGTCGACGGGCGCACTCCTTCACGTGAACAGCCGCCGATCCAGCCATGGCTTTCCGGCGAACGCGCTGCGATAGAGCCAGTGATGCACGGCCACGGCGGTGATAGTCCCGATCGCAGCGCCGGCCAGAACATCCTCGGTGAAATGCTGGGAAAGATGCACCCGTGTGTGCGCCAGCAAGGCAGCGAGCAAGGCGAGAAGCACGGCCCATGAGCGCCTGCCGACGAGCACGGCCAGCACGAAGCACATGCTGAACGCCGCCGTGGTGTGCCCGCTGGGAAAGCTCAGGTGGTGGTGCAGGTCCAGCCCCGCCACCCAGTGCATGTCGCCCAGCTGCTCCTTGAACATGAAGGGGCGGTCGTGATCGAACCAGCGCTTGAGCACCTGCACCACGATGGCACTGATGCCACAACTGAGGCCCATGAACAGGAATGACCGGCGGTCGCGGAACACCAGCAACAGCAACGCGAGGATGGTCGGCACCCAACCATCGGCCACATGCGTGAGCGCACCAAGCGCAGCATCCAGTGCGGGCGACCTCCATGGGTGCATGGCCCGGTGCAGTTCCAGTTGATCGGTGAACAGCACGGCCACCCCGATCACCAAGGACCATATCCCCCACACCCACAGAAAGGGCGCCATCGCCTTCGTGCCACGCATCGCGCGAAGCTACGGCCTTAGGACCTGCGCCTTGTCCTGGGTACGGTAGATCCCATCCACCAACCAACGATCGTTGATGATCGATCGGAAGATCACCCCGATCAGGGGATTTTGCCGATGCTTTCATCCTCGTTGCTTCGTGCATCAATAGAACGCATGCACATGACCATCGGCCACCGATCCATCCGAAAGAACCGGGACCGCAACCTGTCCCGACTGCTCGACCAGCGCATGCGCACCGTGCTCCGTACGATCGGCAGCGGAGCGCAGGCGCCAACACCCTGGGCATTCTGCCAGGCCGCACCGGCCGCTTCCGATACGGGAACCTCCGTGAGGGAGCAAGGCCGCGCACATTGACCTACGCACCAGTTGGAACGATCGCACAGTGAAACGACGATGTACCCCGATGCTCGCACGGATCGATCCACGCTGACGGGTCGGTCCTCCACGATGGGTAGCTTCGCACCCGCTTACGAACTAATGAAAACCGCACTCGCACTCCTCCCCCTGCTGGCCGTGGCCTGCACTTCCCCGGAAACCAACAAGGATACCTCCACCGCCACGGCCGATACGCTCGTGGTGAAGGACACGCTGATCGCCGAGGGCGAGAAGCACTTCAAGAGCCTGAAGAAGCTGACCTTCGGCGGCGATAATGCCGAAGCCTACTGGAGCTTTGCCGGTGACAGGCTCGTGTTCCAAGCCACCAACCCGGCATGGGGCGAAAGCTGCGACCAGATCTATGTGTTCAACCCCTTCACCGACGACCTGCGCACCACACCGCCGCAGAAGGTGAGCATCAACGGTGGCCGCACCACGTGCAGCTATTTCATGCCCGGCGACAGCCTCGTACTGTTCGGCAGCACGCACGAGGGAAGCCATGCCTGCCCCGCACATCCCGAGCGCCGCAGCGACGGCAAGTACGTGTGGCCGATCTATCCCAGCTTCGACATCTACGTGAGCGACCTACAGGGCAACATCCGCAACCAGCTTACGAAGACACCGGGCTATGACGCCGAAGCCACCGTTTCGCCGAAAGGCGATCGCATCGTGTTCACCAGCATGCGCGATGGCGATCTGGACCTGTACACCATGAACATCGACGGCAGCGACGTGAAGCGCGTGACCAGCACCCTCGGCTACGATGGCGGCGCGTTCTTCAGCCCCGATGGCACCAAACTCCTGTGGCGCGCCAGCCGCCCGAAGGACAAGGCAGAGGAAGCCGAATACAAGCAACTGCTGAAGGAGGGCTTGGTGATGCCCACCAACATGGAACTGTACGTGGCCAACGCCGATGGGAGTGATGCGCGCAAGATCTCCGAGCTGGGCCAGGCCAACTGGGCACCCTTCTGGCACCCCAGCGGCGAGAAGATCATCTTCGCCAGCAACCACACGGCCACGCGCGGCTTCCCCTTCACCCTCTACCTGATCAACATCGACGGCACCGGGTTGGAGCAGGTGAGCTTCAGCGATCAGTTCGATGCGTTCCCGGTCTTCAGCCCGGACGGGAAGCACCTTGTCTTCAGCAGCAACCGCCACAACGGCGGCACGCGGGAGACCAACCTGTTCCTTGCCGAGTGGCAGGACTGACAAGGCCGTTCATTGCCGAACTTCGCGCCCGTTCCCGGTGAGGGAGCGGGCGCACTGCTTATGAACGATCAACGACCTACGGGCTGGATGCAACGTCTCGGCGAGCGCTGGGGGGTGAGTCCGGTGCGCGTGGTGCTGATCCTTGTGGTGTTCGCCTGCACGGGGTTCACCATTCTTTTCCTGAAGAAGCCCATCGTGGCGTATTTCGCCGGGGATGGTGAACAGCCGTTGCTCTTCACCATTCTCTACTACATCCTGATCCTGCCCGTCTACAACCTGTTCCTGCTGATCTACGGGGCGCTCTTCGGGCAATTCCGGTTCTTCTGGGAGTTCGAGAAGCGTTTCTTCTCGCGCATCTTCGGAAGACGCGCGCGCTGACCCATCAACCGGCAAGCGCGCGCAGCACGCGGCCGAGCTCGCGTTCCGGCCTACTGCGCAGGCGGCATTCCCACACGGTGAACACCCGCCATCCGGCCTTCTTCAGCTCCGCGACCTTCCGCTTGTCGCGCGCCTGGTTGGTGGCCACCTTGTTGACCCAGAAGGCGGAGTTGCTCTTCGGTGTGCGCGGCCTGCAATGCGGGCAGCCGTGCCAGAAACAGCCGTGCACGAACACGGCCAGCCTGCGCCCCACGAAGGCGATGTCCGGCCTGCCGGGAACCTTGGTGTAATGCAACCGGTAGCCGGTGAAGCCCGCCGAGCGCAGGTGTTGTCGTGCAAGCAGTTCGGGCTTGGTGTTCTTCGCCCTTATGCGGCTCATGGTGGCGCTCACACGCTCATCGGTGGGCACGGGGGCACGGCCATCGCGCAGGTACGGCATGGGCGAAAGCTACTGCGGGGTCGGTGGTCAGTTGTCAGGGCGGGACTTGAGCGGTAGACGCTTTGTCGGCGATGACGAAGGTGCCGAGGCCGTAAGGTGTTCAAGTTTCAGGCTGCAAGGCTCAAGCTCCAAGCTCAAAAGCCTCTTGGTGCTTGAAGCGTTGAGCTTCCGCCAAGGAGTGTCCACCAAGAAGACTGACAACCGACAACTGGATCAATCCATCTTGCCACGCGGGGTGGCGCCTGCCAGTTGCTCGGCCTGCGTACCGCGCTGGTAGGCTTCCGCAGAGCAGGTCTGGCCGTTCTTGAAGAAGTACTGGCCTCCCCACTTGTGGGTCACCTTGCGGTATTCCGCCACGCTGTCGCCGATGGTGACCGTTACGATCGTTGTTACGCGCGTGGGTTCAACGATGGTCTGCTGGTCCATGGCGATCTCCGGCTCATAGACCTGCTCTTCAGGTTGCGGGTCCTGTGCGGTGTGCATGCGGGCCCGCTCCACACGCGATGCTTCTTCGCGCACCACCGGAGCAGCGGAGCGGCGCATGTCCTCACCTGCAATGGCCTTGCTCGCAGTGACCGTTCGCTGCACGGGCGGTGGGGCCACTTTCTTTTCCGGCTTCGGCGCTGGCATGGGCTTCTCCGCCTTCACTTCTGGCTGTGGCTTGGGTGCTGGCTTCGCGGCCTCCTTCTTCGCGGCATCCGCATCGGCCTTCGCCTGTGCATCGGCGGCGCGCTTGGCTGCTTCGGCATCCGCCCTGGCTTTGGCCTCCGCCTGCTTTTGTGCCTCGGCATCGGCCTTCGCTTTCGCATCGGCCTGTTTCTGTGCCTCCGCATCAGCCTTGGCCTTCGCTGCGGCCTCCTTCTGCGCTTCGGCATCGGCCTTCGCCTGAGCCTTGGCCTCTTCGGCCGCGCGTTGCTCGTTCTTCTTCGCCACCTGGGCCTCTTCCTTCTGCTTCTGCTCCACCTGCGCCAGCGCCTGCTGTACCTGCGATTGGATGGACTTGGTGTAATCCGTGTCGTAATCGAAGTCGCCGGTCTTCTCGTCGTAGCGGATCATGCCCACCGGCTGGTTGAAGACCACGATGTTGATGTCGTCGTACTGCTTGAAGAGCGACACCGCGAAATCGAACGGCGTGAACCCGTTGGCCGCAGCCTCGGCCGGGGCATTGGTGTTGAAGGAGATCTTCTTCGAGACATAGCCGTCCTTCTCGAAGGCGATGACGTAGCTGTGCCCGATCTCGAGATCGAGCGTGAACTTGCTGAGCCCGCTGGTAAGGGTGCGTTCCTTCACGCCATCCTTCATCACCACGGCGCGGGTGTTCGACAGGTCGCCGCCTTCGATCTTCATGCGGCCGTTGACGGTGAAGCGGCCCTGCCCCCACGCGAGCGCCGGACCGATGGACAGGATGATCGCGAGAAGGGATACCCGGAATGATCGGGACGTGGAGGGCATCGGTGTGTGGAACTTGTTGCCGCCGGTGTACGTAGCACGGATCACATTGGTTCCCGAATGGATCGACGACTACGCGCCATCCCCATCGCTCTTCTCTTGCTGGGCACGGCCCACGCCCAAAGCCCCGATCTGCGGCCGTTGAACGACGCCTTCGCAGGCATGGTCACGTTCAAGATGGACAAGCAGGCACGCCTGGTGCTTGACCACTACGACCAAGGCAACCGGTTCAGGCAGGACGTGCTGCGGTTGGAGGATCTCGCCCCCGACGCCATCCTGTTCTCCGCAGAAGAGGACGGCATCGTGCTGAAATGCCTGCCGGACAAAGCCCAGTGCATCTCGAAGGAGATCTTCAAGCTGGATGTGGTGCGCCTGACCAGCCGGGTGACCATCCCCCGGCCGCCTCAGGATGTGGAAGGTTCCACAAGCATCCAACTCCTGCGCGATCTGGTTCTGTCCGTTCAGGCAGTAGGTGAAAAGTCCCGTGACGAAACCCCGGCGAAGCCCACCCGTAGAAGCGCACGCTGAACAATGGCACGGATGAACATGCGAACGATCCCGGTGGTGATGGCGATGGTGATGTACGGAACGGGAGGCTGGGCCCAGTACTTGGCGGACAATGTCAGCTCGAACACCGTTGAGCAGTTGTACCAAGCGGGTGAACGCGCTTATCGCGCCGGAGACCACGGCACGGCCATCACACTGTTCAGCCAGGTGATCGAGCAGGAACCCGGCCACCTGAACGCGCACCTGCAACGCGGCTTCTGCCACAGCCTCAACGGAGCCTACGACAAAGCCGTTCCCGACTTCAGCGCCGTGATAGTGCGCAAGGGCGATCACACATGGGCCTACACCAGCCGGGGCAGCGCGTACAGCAAACTGGGGCAGCACGAGCTCGCCATCGCCGACTTCAACAAGGTGATCGCGCTGGACCCGAAGAACGAAGAAGCCTACAACAACCGTGGCTGGGCGCGCAAGGCGACCGGTGATCAGGCCGGTGCCTGCAAGGACTGGAACGCCAGCAAACGCATGGGCAACGCCGAAGCCAAGATCATCCTGACGAACAACCGTTGCAAATGAACGCGAAGAAGACCTTCCTGCTCATCGTGTTGCTGCTTGCGGCCTTTTGGGCCGGGGCACAGGACCAGAGCTACGCCGATTGCCTGACGAAGACCGCCAGCCGCTGGGGTGCGCCCTGTGACAAATGCGAAGTCTACAAGGAGATGTACAAGCGCGACTTCAGCGGCACCTATCAGGTGGATCTGCGGAACGCCTGCTCCGACATGATCGAGGTGAAAGTGGCCATGGAAGAGAAGAACGGCAACTGGCGCACATTCCCCATCAAGGCGCTCGGCCCGCAGGAGACCATGACGGCCTTTGCCTGCCAAGGCACCGGCAAGTACATGTACTGGGTGCGCCGTGTGAACGATTCGGAGATCATCCTGCCCAGCGATCGCGAGATCCTGACCGAGTACCGCTCGCGTTAACCATACGTTCCGCTTCGTACAAGCCGGACACCACGTCCGGCTTTTCCGTTTTCAACACGGCTTGTTGATCGCTGACCCGCAACAGCTGTCGGATGGGGCGCTGGGCTGCACACCTTTGGGAAAGCCTGCACGCCATGACCACGAGACACTTCCACATCGACCGCACCGAGAACTCCCCCGAGATCGACATGGACGTGGACAATGGGATCATGGAGTTCATCGGGCGCTCGCTGCCGCACAACTCCGAGCAGTTCTATTCACGCGTGTATGGCGGACTGGACGAGTACCTCCAGAACGCGAAGGGCGAGACCACGGTGAACATGAAGCTGGACTACTTGGACACCAGCTCGAGCAAGCACATCTACAACATCTTCTCCCGGCTGAACGCCGTTACCGCCGAAGGCCGCCCCGTGCGTGTGAACTGGCACTACGAGGCCGGCGATGAGGAGATGGCCGAGACCGGCAAGGACTATGAGAGCCTCTTCAAGATGGATTTCGCGTTCATCGAGGTGGAGGAGCTGTTCTGAAAGAGTTGCGAGTAAGCGAGTTGCGAGTAGGCGAGTGGTGAGCCGCCTGCACTCACCACTCGCCTACTCGCAACTCGCTCACTCACTTACTCGCAACTATCCCCCTACAACAGCTCGTTCGCCAGGTTCGCCAGCGGGCTGCGCTCGCCTTTCTCCAGCGTGATGTGCGCGAAGAGCGGATCGCCCTTGGCCTTGTCGATGAGATAGCTGAGGCCGTTGCTCTCCGTATCCAGGTAGGGCGTGTCGATCTGGTGGATGTCTCCGGTGAAGACGATCTTGGTGCCTTCGCCCGCGCGGCTGATCACGGTCTTGATCTCCAGCGGTGTGAGGTTCTGCGCCTCGTCCACGATGAAGAAGATGTTGCTGAGGCTTCGGCCACGGATGTAGGCGAGCGGCGCGATGGCGATCTTCTCGTTCTCCAGCATCTCGTCGATGCGCTTCGGCGTGCTGTCGTGCTTCTCGAACTGCCCCTTGATCAGCTTCAGGTTATCCCACAGCGGCTGCATGTAGGGGTCCAGTTTGCTCTGGATGTCGCCGGGCAGGTAGCCGATGTCCTTGTTGCTGAGTGGCACCACCGGGCGCGTCACGTAGATCTGCCGGTACTCGCGGCGCTGTTCCATGGCGCACGCCAGGGCCAACAGCGTTTTTCCCGTGCCCGCCGCGCCCTGCATGGTCACCAGCGGTATGTTGGGGTCCATCAGTGCGCTGATGGCCAACGTCTGCTCCGCATTCTTGGGTGTGATGCCGAAAACGGC
>JAHBUM010000087.1 GCA_019638075.1 Flavobacteriales bacterium
GACAACCGACAACTGCCCCCCAATGAGAAAAGCCCCATCGCTGGGGCTTTTCGTGAGTTCACAATGTGCGGAGGATCACTCCTCCCCTTTCTGCATCGTCAGCTTGTAGGCCGCGCGGATGACCTCCTTGCGACGGGCCACGGAGGGCTTGGTGAAGCTTTGGCGCCTGCGCAGTTGACGCATGGTCTGTGTGCGCTCGAACTTCTTCTTGAACTTCTTGAGCGCCTTGTCGATGCTCTCGCCTTCCTTGACCGGGATGATCAGCATGGTCGTGTGTCCTTTTCGCTTTGAGGGCCGCCTTCTGAACAGGCTCCGGCGGCTAAGAGGGCGCAAATATAATTGGGAATTCGATCCGTGCAACAGCGATCAGGCTTTCAGCAGGATGCTCCGCCGCTGGCGGATAAGGTCGATGGTCCCTGATACCGCCCGTCATGGCTCGTTGTTGAGAGAATACACCTCTCCCCAACAGTCCACGAAAAACTCCTTCAATAACCCATCACTGAGATCAACCTTGGTCACAACACCCCTACCACCACCCTTTTCCATGCATCGGAATACCAGTTGCCCGCTCTCTATGCTCGAAGGAAGCTCGTAGGTCATACCTACTGGATAATTGCCTATGTACCGCTCCTCGCCGTCGAAGACAAGGATCCTGTTCGTTGCCCTGCGGGAATATCCCCATATGCATGTCGAGTTCATAACCTTCAACGTTCGCCCGTCGCTCGTGGTCAGTTCCCCCAAATATGTCAACTGTGTTTCCTCCGTACGGCCATCTTGGGTCCACTTGCCAAAAACAAAGGTGCTGTCAACGATGCCAAGCTCAAGTACCTGTGCCCTTATGGCACCGTCGCCAGTTTGCCCCTTCACGGATGCGACCATTGACGCGATCACCAGCGATATGACGAGCCATTGCATCATTCCATACCGGGTCGCATCGATCTTCCGTTCGACAGCGGGGCGGCTATTGTCGCATGCATCAAAGCTCCGTGCCTTGCGCCAATTCATCCCCGCAGCACATTCCTGCTGATCACCAGCTTCTGGATCTCGCTGGTGCCTTCGCCGATGGTGCAGAGCTTGCTGTCACGGTAGAACTTCTCCACGGGGAAATCCTTGGTGTAGCCGTAGCCGCCGAAGATCTGCACGGCCTCGTTGCTGGCCCACACGCATACCTCGCTGGCGTAGTACTTGGCCATGGCACCGGCGGTGGTCACCTTCTTGTTCTGCCCGGTGTTCTTGAAGTGGCTGGCCTGTTGGATCAGCAGTTCGGAGGCTTCGATGCGGGTGGCCATGTCGGCCAGCTTGAAGGCGATGGCTTGGAAGTTGGCGATGGGCTGGCCGAACTGCTCGCGCTCCTTGGCGTATTTCACGCTGGCGTCGTAAGCGCCTTTGGCGATGCCCAAGCTGAGAGCGGCGATGCTGATGCGGCCGCCATCGAGGATCTTCATGGCCTGCTGGAACCCTTCGCCCACGTTGCCCAGCACGTTCTCTTCGGGCACGCGGCAATCCTCGAAGATCACCTCGGCGGTCTCGCTGGCGCGCATGCCCAGCTTGTTCTCCTTCTTGCCGGCCTTCATGCCGGGGGTACCGCGCTCGATCACGAAGGCGGTCATGCCCCGGCTGTCGCCCAGCTCGCCGGTGCGCACGATGGCAACGACCACATCACTGCTCTTGCCGTGGGTGATCCAGCATTTGGTGCCGTTCAGCACCCACTCCTTCCCCTCCTTGCGGGCCGTGCATTTCATGCGCATGGCGTCGCTGCCGGTGTTCGGTTCGGTGAGGGCCCAGGCGCCCAGCCATTCGCCGGTGGCCAGTTTGGTGAGCCATTTCGTCTTCTGCTCGTGGCTGCCGAAGTAGTTGATGTGGCCGGTGCAGAGGCTGTTGTGGGCCGCCACGCTAAGGCCGATGCTTCCGCAGATGCGGGCCACCTCCACGATGGTCTCCACATACTCGTGGTAGCCCAAGCCGGACCCGCCGTATTCTTCCGGCACGAACACGCCCAGCATGCCGGCCGGGCCGAAATGCTTGGTGAAAAGCTCCTTGGGGAAGTGCTGGCTTTCGTCCCACTCCATCACGTTGGGGCGCACTTCGCGTTCGCACAGGTCGCGCACGCTCTGCGCGATCATCGTCTGGTTCTCAGTACGGTTGAATTCCATTTGTCGGGTGCCCGCAGGCGGAAGGATCAATAGGTGACGAGCCGGACCACATCGGCCCCGTAGGGCGTCAGACGGTCCATTCCGTTGAGGAAGGAGAGTTCGATGAGGAAGCTGAAGGCGGCGACCGTGCCACCCTGCAAGCGGATCAGTTCGGCGGCAGCGGCGGCGGTGCCTCCGGTGGCCAGCAGGTCATCGTGGACCATCACGCGCATGCCGGGCCGTACACTGTCCACGTGCATCTCCACCTCGGCGCTGCCGTATTCGAGGTCGTAGGAGTAGCTCACGGTCTTCCACGGGAGCTTGCCCTTCTTGCGCACGGTCACGAAGGGGATGCCCATCGCCATGGCGAGCGGCATGCCGAAGAGGAAGCCCCGGCTCTCGATCCCGGCGATGGCGTCGATGCGCTGCGCAGCAAGCGCCCGGCGGAAGCCCTCCACGGCGGCGTTGCACAGGGCGGCATCTTCCAATACGGGGGTGATGTCGCGGAACAGGATGCCCGGCTTGGGAAAATCCGGTACGGCACGGATGGCGGCTTTCAGCCTGTTCTCGAGTTCGCTCACTCCACGGAGAGATAGGGCGCAAGTTTACGGAAGAGGGCTTCATCGACCGCCGCGCATGCCCTGATGGCGGCCACCTGTGCGAAGGGCCCGTGCTGGGTACGGTAGGCGATCAGGGGCTTGGCGATCTTCCACCGGACATAGGGGTGCGCGGCAAGCTCTTCCACGGAGCAGGTGTTGATCGGAATGCGGCGCACGGCGAGCGTGTCGAGGATCAGAAATTCCTTCAACTTCAATACGGCATCGGGCTTGTCCCCGAGGATATACACCTCGGCAAGCTGGTCCATGGATACGAAGCCACCGAGTTTGTCGCGGTAGTTCACGATGCCTTTGGCGGGGCGGACCGTGCCGGGCTGGGCGTTCAGGGCCGTGGTATCGGCGGTATTGATCTCCACCGATCGTGGAGCCATCCGCTCATAAGGCGCTCGTTCCCGGATCGTTGGCGACCGCTCGGCGAACGACCGATCACCATGCTCGTGAGGCGCGTACTTCCGGTCGGCGTATGCCTTCCGCTGGAACGAGTCGGGCAGCAGGATGAAGGGTTCCAGCGCCGCGAACTGCTCCGGCTTGATGCTGTACATCCGCGCAAGGTCCTTCTTCGTACGGAACCTGCCGCCTTTGCTCTGGTATCGTTCTATCCCGTCGACCTGCCGGTCGGTAAGCCCAAGCTCCCTCCACTCCTCCCGCACGGTCACGTTGGGATCGAAGTGGAACAGCCTCAGCGGCACCGTATCGCCCTGAGCCTGTGATCGTGATGCGATCCACGCCTCCATGCGTTCGCGCTGCCGGGAAAGGTCGTGCTGCTTCGGTGGCCGCAGCCACTGCTCGTACACCACCCAGCCCGCAAAGCCCAGCAGGATCGCCATGAGCACCAGCACACCGCGCCGCTCTTCGCGATGCACATCGAACAGGTCCTTGACCCGCTCCTTCCACCTGCCGGTATGCCCCTCGTCGCGCATGGTCGCCGTCCCTTTCGCAAGTGTAGCCGATCCGTTGGATCCGGGGGTGGGTGGTTGTCGGTTTTCAGCTGTCAGTGCGCGATCCACAATGTCTTGCTGAGCCGGACCGTCGCACGCACCTATGAACCATCGGCTACCTGTAACCGCCGCAGGTACCGAACCCAAAGGTCCGGCAGGCGGACTGACACCTGACGACCGAAAACTGACAACTCAGAGCACACGCAGGTCCCAAAGCCCCATGGCCTTATCGCTGTACCGGCCCTCTGCTTCCTCGCAGTGCTCGTCGATGGTGCGCAACGGTGCGGGAAGGTTGAAGGGGGCGGCTTCCAAGTTCACCGGGCGCCAATCGCCCATGCGGATGTCCCTGTTCCCTGCATGGCGGGTGAAGGTGGTGGCGAGGAGGTACCTGCTGCCCGATGCCTTGATGCGGTGCAGGGCCGTGGCGATGTCCGCCAAGGGCAGATGTACCATGCAGTCGCGCACCAGCACGAGGTCGCAGGCAGGCAATGGATCCTTCAGCAGGTCCATCACCCTGAATTCCAGTTCGGGACGTGCGGCAAAGCGTTCCCGGTTCGCCTGGATCAGCTTTTCCACGATGTCCCCGCCGATGTACCGGATGCCATCCATCGGCACTTCCTTCATCCAGTTCATATCGCCGCAGGGCACATCCAGCATCGAGGTGATGCCGAACTCCTTGAGCAGTCCCGGCAGCGCCACCACCAGTGCCCCGGTCTGGCGCAGTTCGGACCCCGTGCCGGAAACGCTTTCCGCACTGTTCCAGTAGTTGCTGTCGTGGATGCGCGTGAAGACCTCGGCGGCGCTCCCGCCATGCAATTCGGTCAGTTGCAACGGAGGTTCGCGCCGCACGAGTCCGGCACGTTGCAACAGCTTCAGCAGGGTGGCCTTCATGCTTTGAGCGTGTTTCGGCGCCGGGCCTTGGCGTAAGTGACCGAAGCGAGGCGTAGGTGTTGGGGTGGATGACTTGCTTCGGGCGCTCCAAGGTATCGCCTACGCCCCCGCCAATTGATCGCGCAGTACGGCCAGCCCTTCCTCGAAGCCGCGCGGCGCATAGCCGAGGTCGTAACGCGCCTTGTCCAGCACGAACCCGGTCTTCGGCGGACGCTTCGCGGGCTGACCCAGCGAGTCGCTTTTCACCGGCGAGACCACCGAGGTGTCCAGCTTGAAGAACGCTCCTACCCTGCTTACCAGTTCGAGGATGCTCATGCCATCCGGTCCACTGAGGTGGTAGATGCCGACGGCCCCTAGCTTGGCGATCCGGATGCAGCCATCGGCCAGATCCTCGGACAGGGTGGGCATGCGCCATTGATCGTCCACCACCTTGATGGGCTGGCCTTTCTCCAAAGCTTCCTTGGCCCAGAGCACAACGTTGCTCCGGCTCAACCCTTCGGCGATGCCGTACACGATGATGGTGCGCGCGATGGCCCACTTCGACAACCGGCTGTCGATCACGATCCGTTCGGCAGCGAGCTTGCTGTTGCCGTAGATACTGAGCGGGTCCGGTTCGTCCTCTTCCCGATACGGACCGTTAAGGCCATCAAAAATGAAATCCGTGCTCAGGAGGATGAAGTGCGAGTCATGCCGCTCCGAAGCGCGCACCAGGTGTCCCGTGGCCGTCACGTTCTGGAGGGTGCAGGCCACCGGGTCCAGTTCGCAGGCATCCACGTTGGTCATGGCCGCCGTGTGGATCACCGCTTGAGGCTTGAAGGCATCGAAGACCGCATCGACCTCGGCGGCTATGGTGATGTCCATGGGCCGGTAGTGGGATCCAAGCGGATCCGGGGTGCGATCCCCTCCCCGACTGGTCGCCAGGAGATCAACGGCCGGTTCGTTCCGCAGTTGTTCAACGAGTTTCTGGCCCAGCAGGCCATTGCTTCCGGTGATCAGGATCCGCATGGCGGCGAAGATGCGAACAGCCCGGCGAAGTACGGATCCCACCACCCGATCGAACCAACGGCAACACCGCGTGTACGGGGTGCCATCATCAACCTCCGGCCCATGCGTATCTCATTCCTCCTACCGCTCCTCTTCTCCTCCGCCATACTGCACGCCCAATCCATCAGCGGCAACCTGAACACCGGCTCCGCGATGGGCGCCCTCGGCTTCGGCAACGTGGACATCTACCGGGGCGACAAGCTGGTGGCCTCGGTGCTCACCGACCGGTACGGCAACTTCAACGTGCGGCTGGATACGGGCCTGTACCGTTGCGAGGTGAGCTACGACGGCTACGTGACCAGCACCCACACGGTGCATGTGAAGGCCGATGAGAAGGTGGACTTCGCGGTGGCGAAGGAGAAAGGCGCACCGGCCGGGAAGCCGCGCACCACGGAAAGCAGGGTGATGGCAGACGCGGCCATGCACGAGCGGGCCGCCATGCGCCATTCGGCAGCGCCACCCACCGATCTGCCAGGCACCTTCGGCCATGCCACCCCACCGCGCGTGGCCCGTGGGGTGCTCACCGCCGGTGAGGTGAACGACTTCGCGAAGTGGACCCAGTGGACGGACCTTTCGGAGAAGGCCCTGTCCGGTTTGCGCGACCTCTGGGGGATCGCCCCGAACGGCCGCCACACGCTGGACCTGCAAACGCGCAACGGCCTGCCCATCGCCGATGCCGTGGTGCGGCTCCTGCGTAAGGACGGCACCCTGCTGTACGAAGCCCGCACCGACAACACCGGGAAGGCCGAGCTATGGTCCATGCTGGACCACCAAGCTGAAGCGGAGAGCGGCCAGCTGCGCATCGAGGTGACGCATGGTGGCCGCACACACCGCATCGACCGCGCCCAGCCTTTCACACAGGCGGTGAACCGCTTGGTGCTGGACATGCCGTGCGGACCGAGCGATCTGGTGGACGTGGCCTTCGTGGTGGATGCCACCGGCTCCATGCAGGACGAGATCGACTTCCTGAAGGCCGAGATGAACGACATCATCTACCGCTCCAAGCGCATCGGCGACCAGCTGAACTTCCGCTTTGCCAACGTGTTCTACCGCGACGTGGGCGCCGGGGAGGAGTACACCACCCGCTCCATGGATTTCACACGGGTGCTGTCCACGGCCGTCAACTTCATTTCGGAACAGAAAGCGGACGGTGGCGGCGATGAGCCCGAAGCGGTGGAGGTGGCCTTGGACTCGGCGATCAACGACCTGTCGTGGAGCACCGAGGCCCGCGCCCGCGTGCTGTTCCTTGTGCTGGATGCGGGGCCGCATATCAATTGGGGCGTGAAACAGCGCATGCAGCAACTGGCGCGGCAGGCGGCGGCCAAGGGCATCCGCATCGTGCCCGTGGCGGCCAGCGGCACAGAAAAGTCCACCGAGTACCTCATGCGCGCGCTGGCCCTCGGCACCAACGGCACCTACACCTTCCTCACCGACCACAGCGGCGTGGGGCTGCCGCATCTGGAGCCCACCACCGACCGCTACGAGGTGGAGTCGTTGAACGATCTGCTGGTGCGGGTGCTCAAGAGCTTCACCTACATGCCCGATTGCCAGCAGCAGCTACCTGAGTTGGAACTGGCCTATCCGGATTCCATGGTGGCCGTGCCGATCGCAGCGCACCCCGTGGACACCACTGCGACCGGACCGGACGGTGGCGTAGGCGGAACAACGGCGATGCCCACGTCCATCAACTGGAGCTACTACCCCAATCCCACCACGGGCCTGCTGAACATCACGGCCGACGCCGACATCGCTGAACTGTACGTGACCGACCTCAGCGGCAAGGTGCTACAACTGGTGAAAGGATTGAAAGCGGGCGAAACGCGGCAGGTGGACCTCAGCGCTTATGCCACGGGCATCTATCTGGTCCGCTGCCCGGTGGGCGGGAACTGGCTGAGCGGAAAGGTGGTGGTACAGCGGGGGTGAGAAAACCAAAACCTCCGGGGATGGGAAGGCTCCTGCGTCAGCTTGGTACTGCTCGCCCGACTCCCTTCAGCGATGGTTGGGGAACTTGGACAAGAGCCAAGCGAGCACATCGAGCTGGTCCTTTACCGGCGCACGGCGGACTTGGGCAATGAGTTTGATGGCCTCCGGGCGGTTCAACGTAAGGTTCGATGCACCTTCATTGCATACCGAGCAGATCGCGCGCAAGTTGCTTGGGCCATCGTCACCGCCCATGGACTTGTCGAGGATATGTCCCAGATGCAGGCGGGTCTTCCGCCCATTGTCGTACGGATGCGGCTCACCCGCTGCGGCACCGCACATCTGGCAGGTGAATCCGTTACGGTCCAGCACGATGGCCCTCGTCTCCTTCGAGATGCTTCTTTCGAAAGCAGGCTTTGGCTTGGGCGACACCAGCACATATTGTCCAGGCTTCAGGTCGCTCCGGTCGTTGTGCGTCTGAATGTCGAAACCCTCTTCGTCGCGAAGCTCCCTGACACGACGCGCCCATTCGTTGATGCCTCCTGCCACCTCGCGCAATGTGTCGCTGTCGAACACCCGCCCGATGTTCGCAAGGAAGTGCATCCTCAACTTCGCACGGGCCCCGTTGCCTGCTTTGGTCATCACGCCACCATTACTGTTCTGTGTGCCGCAAGCTCGAACATCCGCAAGATGCTCCGGCCAACGGCCTCGGCCACGGGTGGAGGGAATGCGTTGCCGACCTGTCGGTATGCAGCGGTCTTGCGGCCGGTGAAATGCCAGTCGTCCGGGAAACCTTGGATGCGAGCCACCATGCGCACGGTCAGGCGCGGCATGCCTGTAAAACTCCGTTCAGGTGCGAACTCTGCGATGGTGCCTCCCTCAACACCAAGGTTCGCCCATGCCTTCCGGGCGCGCGAAGGCCCGAGGTCCGGGCCGCCGTGCTTCTTGGATCCACCGACCACCGTGGGGGCGATCGCCTGTGCACCATCCGCCCAACGCCCGGCATGGCGCCATCCGTTGGCCCCCATCAGGTCCACCAGCGTATCCCCGACGGTCGGCGCTGGTAGTGATGACTTCTCCGGCCAAGCGAAGTGGTCCGCATCATCAGCCCGGAGCGCAACGATCACCACGCGGGGACGCAACTGCGGCACACCGTGGTCCGATGCCTGTAACAGTTTGATGTCCGGCTTGTAGCCCAGCTTACGGAACTGGCTGAAGAGGCGCTTGCGATAACCTTCGAAGTCCGGGTCCAAGAAACCACGCACGTTCTCCAGCATCACGGCACGTGGACGGATCTCGTCGGTAAGCCGCAATGCCTCCGGGAACAGGTCGCGTTCGTCCTTGGCACCGAGTTGTTTGCCGGCCACCGAGAAGGGCGGGCAGGGAACACCGCCTGCCAACAGGTCCACACCCCGGAAGGGGCGGCCATCGAAACGGGTCACATCACCGTGCAACACGTTCCATTGCGGCCTGTTGGCCCGCAACGTGGCGCAACAGGCATCGTCGATCTCCACCAATGCCTCATGCTCAAAGCCCGCCCTCTCAAGGCCGAGCGATTGCCCGCCTGCTCCTGCACAGATCTCAACACTGGTCATGGCTTCACTTGGTTGACGAGCTTTCCGTCAGTTTGGAAGCGGCAACTTAATACACACGAATGTCCCACACGCCACGGACCTGACGGAGTTTTTCACACCTCCGCGAGGCATCACCACGAAGCTCTGCACAAAGACCACTGGACCTTCTGATCACAACTCCCACACCGTGCTGCGCCTCCTGAACGGATGCTTGATCCGTTCCTTATGCGCCAGCACGAAGGCCATGACCAGGTACACCACCAGATGCAGGCCCGCCGTGATGAAGCTGAGGTAGATGAAGGACAGCCGCACCTGCTCCAGCTTGATGTTGAGCTTGTGCGCCCACCATTCGCATACGCCGAAGGCTTGCTGCTCGAAGAAGGTCTTGATGCGGTCGATCATCGCTGGGCCGGGTCAACGGTCGTTCGTCCCTTGGACGCTGGCACGTAACAATTGGTTGCCGATGGCGCAAGATAGGCAGCGGCGGGCCGAGCAATAGGTGTTCTTCAGTTCCAGCAGGGCCTGGCCCCGGGCGGCCGTATCGGCTTTCAGCCCCAACCGCTCCCACGCAGAAAGGATGGCGTTGGATTCAGGAGGTAGCTGTTCCAGCAGGTCCATGGCCCGGTCCGCCAACGCCTGGTCGCCCCGGATGCGGCCCAGCGCGAACAGCACCGGCACGATGGCGTTGATGATGATGTGGTCCGCTCCGGCGCGGCCGAGGTGCTTGGGCTTCGGGGCGGAGGGAACATCGAACTGGTAGTGCGTGTTCCAGTAATCGCTGGCGGTGACATCCAACAACCGATGGATCTCCCCCACCCTGTCGGCGTGAAGCAGATCGGCCAAAGTGCCTTGGCTCCGCATGAGCACCTGAGCCAGTTGGGCTATGCGGATGGTGGGGAAGTTCACGGGCCGCATGCGCCCGAACTTCCAAGCGGCCACCGGTGCAGGCCGTAGTTGGTGCAGCTTCGAGAGCAGCGCATGCTCCCGTTGCAGTTCCCGTGGGTATTCATCCACGAAATCCACCTGAAGCAGACCGGCCTGACCGAAGAGCAACGCCTCGGTGCGCAGGGCATCATCGTGGTACTTCTGCACGGTGCGCAAGGGCAGCGCGTGGGCCAGCATGCCGAAAGGCTCGGCGTTCACCTTCAGCCCGAAGGCCCGCGCCAGCACGTGGTACAGCGTCCCGGCCGCGTCGTTATCGAGCTGGCGGTACAGCTTCTCCACTTCGATGGTCTTGCGTTCCAGCCGCTCCACCAGCACACGCTCCAGCCAGGGGCTCAGGCGCGCCTTGTCCACGCGATCCAATTTGGATGCACAGGCCACGAAGCCCTGATCGCGCATCAGGCCATGGTGCAGCGCGATGCTCTCGGAGGATACACGCGGCAGCAGTTCCACCGTGGGGAGCAGGCGGCCTTGGGCGGTACGCACCTCGGCATCGTGCTCGTACACCACGTGCAACACCACGTTCTCATAAGCCGGGTCGAACTGGTGGCCATGGGCGTTCCACTCGCTGCTGCGCAGATGCACTTCCACGGTGCCCGCCCAGAGCTGGCCATCCACGCGCACTTGGGCATCGAGCAGGTCCGGGCCACTGTTCCGCTGGATGCGGCCGGGCTTGACCACCTCCAGCTCGCGTCCATCGGTGGTGCGCAGGGCGTGGTGGTCGAACAGGCGCGAGGCCCAGATGTACTGCAACAGATCCTCGCCATACGGGAAGCCCGGCTCCAGCAACAGTGGCCGGTCCGGGATCCGGCGTACGACCTGCATGGCTGGTGTGGGCGTGGCGGAGGATGCAGCGTGTGGATAGCGTTCGGCCGTGTTCATGGATGCACCGATCGACGATAATTGCGTCGATCGGCGGACAGGTAATATAACGACCCTTTTTGAGAACGCCAACTATCCGATCAGCGCGGCGGACATGGCCTGGGCCATTTCACGCTGAAGCGCTTGGGCGGCGGCGCGTGCTGCCGGAATGGTCTGATCGCCTTTTCCTGCGTAGAGCACGCCCCGGCTGCTGTTGATGAGCAAGCCGCCATCGGGCGTGAGCCCGGCCTTCATCACCTGGTGCAGATCGCCGCCCTGCGCACCCACACCGGGCACGAGCAGGAAATGGTCGGGCACCAAGGCGCGCACCTCGGCAAGCACGGCGGGGCGTGTGGCCCCCACCACGAACATCAGTTCATCGGATGCGCCCCATTCCGCCGTGCGACGGATCACCGTTTCGTAGAGCGGACGGCCGTTCTCGGTGCGGATGAACTGCACGTCCTCTGCGCCGGGGTTGCTCGTAACGCCCAGCACGATGGCCCATTTCCCCTTGCGCCCGAGGAAAGGCGACACACTATCACGCCCCATGTAGGGTGAAAGCGTGATGGCGTCCACATCGAGCCGGTCGAAGAAGGCTTCGGCGTACTTCCGCGCGGTGTTCCCGATGTCGCCGCGCTTGGCATCGGCGATGATGAAACAGCCGCCTTTGCTCCGGATAAAGGCGATGGTCGCTTCGAGGTCCAGCCAGCCCTCATCGCCCAACGCCTCGTAGAACGCGAGGTTGAGCTTGTAGGCCACGGTGAACGGGTGCGTCACCTCCACGATGGCCTCGTTGAAGGCGCGGACGGGATGGCTTTCGTCGCGAAAATGCTCGGGGAGCAGTTGCTCTTCCGTGTCCAAGCCCACGCAAAGCAGGCTCTTCTTGCGGCGGATGGTGGCAACGAGTTCGGCGCGTGTCACGGTTCTCCTTCGCGTTCGC
>JAHBUM010000088.1 GCA_019638075.1 Flavobacteriales bacterium
GTAGGCGCCGTGGTCGCTCGTGCCGAGGCAATGCCCCAGATAGTGCTTCACCAAGGCATGCGTCTTGCCCGCGCCTGCGGAACTGTGGAGGACCTTGAACATGATCGCGGCCAAGTTAGCCCTGCACGGACAGTGGATGATCGGATGACTTTCGGCAGGTCGTACGGAGTGTCACGTGCCTAACTTTGTATGAACCACCAGCTCAGCTGAAAGGACTGAAAAGCGACGCATGCCCCTACCCGCGATCCACATACGGTTGTCCCTCGCCCTGATCCTTCCTCTCGCCATGGTGGCCTGCCGCCCCGATGATCCCGTGGAACCCACGCCGCCACCGCCACCCACCACCGGCACGCTGAAGGTGGTGATCCGGCCTACGTGGAACGGCGCACCGTTCGAGATGTACGAGACCTACCACAACGTGAGCGACTATCGCGTGAAGGTGGAACTGCTGAAGTTCTACCTCGGCAACGTGCGGCTGGTGAACGATGATGCCTCCACCACGGTGAAGGACGTGGAACTCTTCGACCTGCGCTTCAACGGCGACACGGTGCTGTGGAGCGGCGTGCAGCCCGGCACGTGGGATCGCCTGAGCTTCGGCCTCGGCGTGCCACAGGCGTTGAACGATGCGCTCGCGTCCACGTATCCGCGCGGACATGCGTTGAGCTTGGATCATGGCACGTATTGGAGTTGGGGGGCCGGGTACCGGTTCGTGATGTTCGATGGCAAGTACGATACCGATGGCGCAGGAACCGGCCCTGTGCTGCAGCCGTTCTCCATGCACACGGGCTTCAATATTTGCTACCGCGAACTCGACCTGCCGCTTGCGGCTCCCCTCGACATCACGGTCGGCAACACGAGCACATTGGTCCTTGAACTCGCGGTGGACAGGTTCTTCCACTCGGACACGGATACGCTGGACCTTCAGACCGAGCACGCCTCTCATGGCAGTGATCCCACCCATGCGCTGGCGTTGAAGCTCACGAACAACGTCGTCCACAGCTTCACGGTGCAGTGAGGGCTGCGGTGTCCATACTGATCCTTGCCATGGTACTCCCCGGTTGCCGCAAAGACCCCGCACTGGAAGTCGCCGCAGCCGATGCGCCTTTCGAGCTGCGGCTGCCGCCCGGTGCGCCCTACCCGGAGGTGCCTGCCGCGTACCCGATGACACGCGCATCGGTGGCGCTGGGGAAGGCGCTGTTCTTCGACCCACGCCTGTCGCGCGATGGAACGGTCTCTTGTGCAAGCTGCCATTCACCGGCACATGCCTTCAGCGATACGCTGCCATTGAGCCGTGGCGTGGACGGGCGCACCGGCATGCGCAACGCGCCCACGCTGGCGAACGTGGCCTACCATCCGGCGCTGTTCAGGGATGGCGGCGTGCCCACGCTGGAAGCCCAAGTGATCGCGCCGGTGCTGGATCCCGACGAGATGGATCACACGCTGCAAGGCGCGGCGGAACGGCTTTCGGGCGATGCGGACTACCAGCAATGGAGCCGCCTCGCCTACGGTCGCGAACTGGATCCCTACGCGATCACGCGGGCCATCGCCGCATACGAGCGCACACTGATCAGCGGCTGGTCGCGCTTCGATCGGTTCCATTACCAAGGCGATGCGGATGCCTTGTCCGAAAGCGAGCAACGGGGCTGGCGGCTGTTCAGCAGCGAGGCGTTGAACTGCACGGCCTGCCACAACGGTTTCGACCTCAGTGACCACACGTACCAGAACATCGGGCAGTACATGGAGTACGCGGATCCCGGCCGCGCGCGCATCAGCCTCGATCTCGCCGACCACGGCAAGTTCAAGGTGCCCACATTGCGCAACATCGCGCGCACGGCGCCGTACATGCACGACGGGGCCATGGCCACGCTGGAAGAGGTGGTGGATCACTTCGCTTCCGGCGGTCACGCGCATCCGAACCGAAGTCCATTGATGACGGGTTTTTCCATCACGGAAACGGAGCGCAGCGATCTGATCGCCTTCCTCCACGCGCTCACAGACGAACGTTCCATCGACCAAGTGCCATGAAGAAAGGAACCATCCTGCTGGTGGCGTTGTCCATGATCTCCCTTGCCGTGGGTTGCAAGCGCGATGATGGCCCGCCACCCACACCCGCCCCGCCCGTGGCTGGCACACCGGCGTTCGTTCCGGTGCCTGCGAACTTCCCGGAGATGCCCATTCCAGCGGACAATCCGTTCACGGAAGAGGGCATCGCGCTGGGGCGTTTCCTCTTCTACGAGGAGAAGCTGTCGGGCAACAACACGATGTCGTGCGCCACGTGCCACGCGCCGTCGGTGGCCTTCACCGACAATGGCAACCGGGTGAGCACGGGCATCGATGGCTTCCAAGGCACGCGCAATTCCATGGCGCTGATCAATCTGGCATGGGACACGCGCTATTTCTGGGATGGCCGTGTGCTGACCCTTGAGGAACAGGTGCTGCGGCCGGTGCGCGACCCCATCGAGATGCACGAGACGTGGCCGCAGGCGGTGGCGAAGTTGCAGGCGCATGATGCCTATCCGGGGCTCTTTCAAGGCGCCTTCGGGACCAGCACGATCGATTCGCTGCTGGTGGCGAAGGCCATCGCGCAGTTCATGCGCACGATGATCAGCGGCAATTCACCGTTCGACCGATACCAGCGCGGGCAGGCACTTCTATCGGATGAGGCGCTCCAAGGCTTCATGCTGTGGGACATGGAAGGTGGATCCCCCCCTGCGGTACCGTTGGGTCAGGGCGGATTCGATTGCTTCCACTGCCATCCGTCCGCAGGCGAGCGCTTCACCGATGGGCAGTTGCACAACAACGGCTTGGACAGCGAGTTCACCGACCTGGGGGCCGGGGGCATCACGGGCCTTGCACACGAAATGGGCCTGTTCAAGACCCCCACCTTGCGCAACATCGCCCTTACCGCGCCGTACATGCACGATGGCCGTTTCGCCACGCTGGAGGAGGTGGTGGAGCATTACAATTCCGGCGGCCACGCATCGCCCACGGTGGACCCCAACATGAAGTACACCACAGGCGGGCTTCAGCTTACACCGCAGAAGAAGCAGAACCTGATCGCCTTCCTGAACAGCCTCACGGACATGGATTTCGTGAACAACCCGGCGTTCCAAGATCCGGGGGAGCCGTGAGGGGGCGGGGGAAGTTGTCGGTTGTCGGTGGTCAGTTGTCAGGAAATGCCTGCTTCAGTGGCTTCTGCACGATCGAAAACCCATGCACAGCAGTCCATCAAGGAGGCTGACGACTGACCACCGATAACTGACAACTGGTCACGCTGCTGCCACATCACTCACCACGGGTGGTGTCCACGTGTGGCATTGCATGCGGTCCTCGAAGACGCCGGGCTTGAAGATGCTTCGGCCCAGCAGCATGCGCGCGCACTCCTGCACGCCTTCGGTGATGCTCGGATGCGGATGCACCAGTTCGGCGAGCTCGCGGATGGGCGTGCCGAGGCGCATCATCAGCGCCACGGCTTCAATGGCGCTGGATGCGTGTTCGCCCACGGCGCGCATGCCGAGCACGCGCATGTCGGCGTCGTTGGTCACGAGCACCTTGAAGAAGCCCTTGGTGCGGCGCATGGCGATGGCGCGCGCGAGGCATGAGTAGTCGATCCGCGCCATGCGGTGGGCGATGCCGCGCTTCCTGCATTCCTGCTCGTTCAGCCCCACGCCCGCCACTTCGGGGTCGAGGAACATGATGGTGCTCACGTTGTCGTAGCTGAGGGCGTTCGTTTTCCCGGCCCAGATGCGTTCCACGGCATGGCGGCCCTCCATCTCGCCGAGGTTCACGAGCATGTTCGTGGCCGTGGCATCGCCCACCACATGGATGTGTGGTAGTGATGTGCGTGTATCTTCCACATGGATCAGCCCGGACTTCGCATCCAACTGCACGCCGGTATGTTCCAAGCCGATGCCTTCCACGTTCGGGGCGCGGCCCACGGAGAGCAGGGCCTTCTCCACGCGCACGGTCTCCCTGCGGCCATCGGCGTAGGAGAGGTCGTAGCGTACCCTTCCATCTTCCACGGCGATGTGCTCCAATTTGGCGGAGCGGTGTATGATGACGCCCTTGCGTTCGAGGTTGCGTGCCACGAGCTCCGACACGTCGGCGTCCTCGAAGGGAAGGATCCGGTCGGCGCGGTCGATGAGGTGTACGCGCGTGGCACCGAGGTTGGAGAAGATGGTGGCGAACTCGCAGCCGATGACGCCTGCGCCGATGATGACGATGCTTTCGGGTAGCGCCTCGATGCCGAAGATGCCATCGCTGGTGAAGATGTGCTGCTCGTCCACGGGGATTTCGGCAACGGTGCGCGGCCTGCTGCCCGTGGCGATGATGAAGTGGTCCGCGCGGATGTCGCTGCTGAAGCCGGGTCGCTCGATGCGCACGATGTCCTTGGCGAGGAAACGTCCCGTGCCGCGCTCGTGCTTGAACAGCATGGTGCCCGCCTTGTTGTTGGCGAGCATCTGCATATGGCAGGCGTAGAGGTATTTGCGCTCGAAGATGGCCTCGTTCATCGCCCTGCTCACCTCTTCCCAGCTCAGGCGGAAAGGCTCGCGGCCGCGCGTGTGCATGAGGGCGTTGCTGCTGGAAACACGGTTCGAGATCTCCCAGAGCGTCTTCGATGCCAGCGCGCCGTTGTAGATGCCGGTGCCGCCGATGCGGTCGCGCTCCACGAGCAGCGTGCGTTTGCCAAGGTCGATGGCGCGCATGGCGGCGGCGTAGCCTGCGGGGCCGCCACCGATGACGCAGAGGTCGAAGTGTTCCATGCCTGCTGTGTGGACGGGTGGTATAGGTGGTCCGTCGCGGCGTTGATACGGCCCTGCGGGACAAGGGTTGCCGTGGATGCGCGCATGTATCCAAATGTTCCGGCTGTTCGTACGAGGCCGTGTGGGAAACCGATCGTTCGTGTGCATGCGCATTGCGATGACCTCGTTGGTGGCCGCCCTGATGGTGCAGGCCGCTGCCGGTCAGTGCCCGCGCTTGTATGACTATTACGGCACGCCCAGTTCCACACCGATGTGGTACAGTTGCTCGGGCACGAACTATGCCCTGCTGATCGCCTCGCCGCAGCCCATCGGCAACTTCACCATCGATTGGGGCGATGGAAGCCCACTGCATGCAGGCGCATCATTGGTGGCGCCGCAGACGGTGAGCCACGTCTACACTTCCGCCGTTGCGGAATACACCATTGTCTTCACCGAGCTTTCCACCGGCTGCACGGTGACGGGCACGCTGGTGATGGAGGAGAGCACCAGCGCGTCCATCCAGATCCCCGTGGGCGGGCTTACACAGGTATGCGCCCCGGAAGCCGTGCTCTTCACCAACAGTAGCACCAACGTTTCACCGAACACGGTGTTCAGGTGGGACTTCGGCGATGGTTCGCCGCTGCTCACGTTCGACCACACGAACTGGGGCCAGACCATTTCGCACACCTACCAGCAGGGCACGGTGAACTGCGAGACCACGGTTCGCCTGACCGCCGAGAACACCTGCAATACCCTTCAGGGCGGTGCCAGCTTCGCCACCTTCAATCCGATCCGCATCTGGGACATCGACGATGCGAGCATCGCCCCCAGCGCCACCTTGCTGTGCTGGCCCGATCGAACGGTCACCTACGCGAACACCACGGACCGCAACTGCTTCAACCAAGGCAACATCTACCAGCGTTACGAATACTGGAACTTCGGCGATTACTGGGGGCTGGGCCGCGACAGCATCATCAACTGGGCACCGTGGCCGCCGACGTTCCCGCGCACCATCCAGTATCCCGGCATCGGTAGCTACGAGGTGATGCTGCTGGACAGCAACTATTGCGGCATCGACACGGCGTATGTGACCATCAACATCGTGCCGCCGCCATCGGTGTCGCTCACCGCCACACCCAACCCGGTGTGCGCGGGTGAAACGGTGCAGTTCGATGAGACCACCACCGGCGGGGCCAACTACTTCCAGTGGGACTTCGGCACCGGCAGCGGCTTCCAGTGGACCGGCGCGGGCGATCAGGCGCACACTTTCAATAACGCGGGCAACTACACCGTGCGCTATGCGGCGAGCATACAGGGTGCCACGGCGGGTTGTGCGGATACGGCATCGGTCGTGGTGAACGTGCTTCCAAGTCCGACAGCCGGTTTCGACGTGGACAACAATGCGGCGTGCGACCAGCTAACCGTGGCCTTCACCAACACCAGCGTGAACGGCCTCACGTACGTGTGGGACTTCGGTGATGGCACCACGAGCACCGATCAGGATCCGCCGCCGCATTTCTACGGAACGCCGGGGGCCTACACCGTTTCGTTGCGTGTCACCAATGGGCAAGGATGTTATGACATCGCCACGCAGGTGGTGCATGTGTACGAGCCGCCACAGGTGCGGATCGGCGCGCAGAACGTATGCGATGGTGTGATCGCGCAGTTCGCGGACCTCACCGTGACCGAGCCGGGCAACCCGATCATCGACTGGGCGTGGGACTTCGGCGATGGCAACACATCGAACGTGCAGGGGCCGACCCACCTGTACGCGGCACCCGCAGGCTATGTGGTGACGCTGGTGGCCACCACGCCCTATTGCAGTGGCACGGGCACATTGCCGGTGGTGGTGGAGGCGAAGCCACAGGCATCGTTCGTGCCCGATGATGTGCTGGGCTGTTCGCCGCACACGGTGAGTTTCACGAACACCAGCGTGGGTGGCGTGAACGCCATCTGGTCGTTCGGCGATGGCGGCGTATCGAACGATCCCTCGCCCTCGCACACTTACCTGAACCTTGGCACAGCGGACAGCCTGTACAACGTGCGGCTGATCATGAGCTCGGCATCCGGCTGTGCGGACACGGCCACCGCGCAGATCACCGTGGCGCCCGGCGTGCGGGCCATGTTCGTGCACAACGCCACGCCGGGCTGCGCGCCGCTCAACGCCGACTTCACCAACACGAGCACCGGCGCGGATTCCTACTTCTGGGACTTCGGCGATGGCGCGACCAGCACGGCTGTTTCGCCATCGCACGTGTACGTGAACACCACCCTCTTCCTTGCGACCTATCAAGTGCGGTTGATCGCGAGTTCCAACGCGGGATGCTCCGATACGCTCGTGCAGCAGATCATGGCCTACCCGACGCCCGACTTCACCTTCGTGGCGCAGCCCGACAGCGGTTGCAGCCCGCACACGGTGACCTTCCCGTCGGTGGTGGGCGCGGTGTCGTACCAATGGGATTTCGGCGATGGCTCGATGGGCAGCGGCCCGTCGCCCACGCACATCTACTTCAACAACACCGATGTGGATGCTGTCTACCCGATCACATTGATCGGCGCCAATGCCTTCGGTTGCACGGACACCACGTACGATCAGGTTACGGTATTCCCCTTGCCAGAGGCCCGCTTCACGGTGGCGCCCCTGAACGGGTGCCATCCGTTGACGGCCACATTGACCAACACATCCACCGGGGCTGTGAGCATGCAGTGGAGCTACGGTGATGGCGCCACCTCGGCGAGCATGGCCACGCAGCACGAGCATACATGGTACAACTACGCAGGCCCCGGCGCGGTGACGTATCCGATCGGCCTGACGGTAATGACCGATCATGGCTGCACGAGCACGGCATCGGCACAGGTACAGGTGTTCCCGGCGATCACGGCGGCGTTCGTATCGGATACGATCGGTTGTGCACCGCTGCCGGTATCCTTCGCCAACGTGAGCACCGGAGCGAGCACGTACAGTTGGAGCTTCGGCGATGGAGGATCATCCACGGCCTCCGCGCCCACGCACACGTACATGAGCCAAGGGCTGAACGATGCTACGTTCGATGTCCGCCTCATCGCCACTTCCACGTTCGGGTGCAGCGATACGGCCACCGCTTCGGTGCGCGTGCATCCGCAGCCGATCGCGCAGTTCGTGACCAGCACGCAGGCCGGTTGCCAGCCGTTGCCCGTCAACTTCCAAGACCTGACGATCGGTGCCACGATGCTGGACTGGTCGTTCGGCGATGGTGCCACCACGAACACAGCTCCCGGGAACACCGCGCATACGTACGCCAACACCACGGCGGCACCCATCGTCTTCGATCCCCGGTTGATCGCCACTTCGCAGCATGGCTGCACCGACACGGCCAGCGCACAGGTTCAAGTGTATCCGGCGATCATCGCGGCCTTCAACGTGGACAGCATCGCCTGTTCGCCTTTCGCGGTGGATATCGACAACACGAGCACCGGCGCGGCCAGCTTCCAATGGAGCATGGGCGATGGCACCATTCTGATCGGCAACGAACCGGCCTACACGTACGTGAACAACACCACGGCCGACATGGTGCGCACGATCACGCTCACGGCCACGTCGGCATTCGGTTGCACGGCAACGGCATCGCGCACCATCACGGTATCGCCGGTGCCAGCGGCCGCGTTCCAAGCCACACCGAACACACAGCAGTTCCCGAACGCCGATGTGCTCGTGCTGAACAACAGTTCGCCGGGGCCGTGGAGCCATGCGTGGTCCTTCGGCGATGGCGGCACCGCGAACACCGCATCGCCCGGCACGCACACTTATGGCACGTGGGGCAGCTACACCATCGCGCTGGTCGTAAGCAGTTCGCATTGTTCGGATACGGCCACACAGGTCATCACCATCACGCCGCCGCTGCCCACGGCGAGCTTCCTTGGGCAGGGCAGGGGATGCGCGCCGCTGGCGGTGAGCTTCACCAACACCAGCTTGCAGGGCGTGAGCTATCAATGGAGCTTCGGCGATGGTGGCACGAGCACTGCGGATAACCCCACGTACATCTACAACGTAGCAGGGGTCTATACCGTGACGATGACGGCCGTTGGGATAGGAGGAGCAACGAACACCTTCACGAAGGTGGACAGTGTGGTGGTGCATCCGCGCGCCATGGCCTTCTTCACCCTGCAACCGACGGAAGTGGTGGTGCCTTCGCAACCAGTGTTCACCTACAACCTGTCGAGCAACGCATCCATCTACGCGTGGGACTTCGGCGATGGCAGCACCAGTACGGAACTGAACCCGGTGCATTACTACCGCGTGCCGGGAACGTACGATGTGAGCCTGATCGCGAACAACCAATGGAACTGCCCTGACACCTTCCTGCTGAGGGAGCTCGTCACGGCCACTGCTGCGGGCGAGATCCGCTTCCCGAACGCCTTCACGCCGTCCAGCACGGGACCGACCGATGGCGTGTACGATCCACGCAGCTTCACGAACGATCACTTCTTCCCGCTCTATCAGGGCGTGGAGGATTACCGCTTGGAGATCTTCAACCGCTGGGGCGAACTGCTGTTCGTGACCGAGGATGTGAAGGTGGGCTGGGATGGCTACTACCGCGGCCAGCTCGCCAAGCAGGATGTCTATGTCTGGAAAGCCTACGCCCGCTTCAGCGATGGTCAGGAGACCACGTTGAAGGGCGATGTAACCCTACTCCGTTGAACCATGCGACGTTACTACACCACCGCGCTCCTTCTTGCCCTTTGCACCAGCGCCATGGCCCAGAAAGGCTACAAGAAGGTGCATTACCAGATGCTCGATCAGGCCAAGACGCTACTGGCCGATGAGGATTACGAGGAGGCGGCGAAGATCTACAAGCGCCTGCTGCCCGTGGACCCGCTGTTCATGGAGGCGCAGCATGACATGGGCGTGTGCTACGCCAACCTTCCGGGGCGGAAGGACCGCGCCGTGGAATACTTCGAGCGCGGGGTGGAGGGCAACTACACCGAATCCTACTACGAACTGGCCGTGGCGCGCCACCGGCAGCAACGCTTCGATGAGGCGCTGGAGCTCTACGACAAGTACCGGCAGCACCACGGGCGCATGGTGCCCGACATGGAAGTGGACCGCAGGAAGGCGATGGCGGTGACCGCCCGGCAGCTCACCACGGCGCCGGTCGAACTGTCGATCCGCAACATGGGGCCCATGGTGAACTCGGCCGCGCACGACTACTGCCCGCTGGTGACCGCCGATGGCAACACGATGTACTTCACCTCGCGCCGCGAAGGCACCACGGGCAATCTGAAGGACCCCTACGGCCAATGGTTCGAGGACATCTACATGGCGCGGCGGATCGACGAGATCTGGACCAACGCCGTGAACGTGGGCGGCCCGCTGAACACGCTGGTGCATGACGCCACGGTGGGCCTCAGCCCCGATGGAAGCTCCATGATCATCTACCGCACGCAGCAGAACCTCGTGAGCGGCGACCTGTACGAGGCCCGCATGCACGCCCGCAAGTGGCAGCAGCCGGAACTGATGACCACGCGCATCAACTCGGAGCACCACGAGCCCAGCGCCAGCATAGCGCCCGGCGGCCAGGAGATCTACTTCACCAGCGACCGCCCCGGCGGCTACGGTGGCCGCGACATCTACCGCATCCGCCGCCTGCCCAACGGCGAGTGGAGCCTTCCGTTGAACCTCGGCCCCACGGTGAACACGCCCTACGACGAGGATGCGCCGTTCATGCACAGCGATGGCACCACGCTCTTCTTCTCATCGAACGGCCACAACACCATGGGTGGCTACGACATCTTCAGGACCACGCTCACCGACTACGACATGAACGGATGGGCCGTGCCCGAGAACATGGGCTACCCCCTGAACACGGTGAACGACGACATCTATTTCTGCCTGAGCGCGGACGGCCGCACGGGCTACTTCAGCAGTGAGCGGGCAGAGGGGCTGGGCATGCAGGACATCTATCAGGTCATCTTTCCGAACAGCCAGCTCGATCACATGGTGGTACACGGCGTGGTGGCCGATGCGAACGAGGATCCCCTGAAGGCGCGCATCATCCTGATGGATGCCACGGGCGAGGAGATCGTGGGCATCTATAATACCAACACGAACACCGGCCGCTTCCTGATGATCCTGAAGCCGCTGCACGAGTATCAGATGAGCGTGGAGGCCGCAGGCTTCGTTCCACAGACGGGCATGGTGAAGGTCGTGGCTCAGGACGGCTCGCGCGAGATGGACCTCGACGTCACCATGCAACCCACCCACGCCGTGCAAGGACTGACACGGAATGAGAAGTAGGATCGCCGCATCGGCCTTGCTGGGCTGGGCGTTCCTGATGCGGGTCTCCGCACAGGACGCCCAGCTTACGCAGTTCTATGCAACGCCTACGTATGTCAATCCGGCCTTTGCCGGCACCGGGCTGCAAACGCGTTTCGGCCTTGTGGCGCGCGATCAATGGCCTGCGATCCCGGGTGCGTTCGTCACCGCCAACTTCGCGATGGACCACAACCTGAGCGGCCTCAACAGCGGCTTGGGCCTGATGGTGCATCACGATCGCGCGGGTTCCGGCGCGCTGCGCTATTCCAGCGTGACCGGCCAGTACGCCTACGAGGTCCAATTGAAGCGGAAGGTGTTCCTGCGCCCCGCGTTGCAAGTGGGCTGGGTGCAGCATGCGGTGGACTACTCGCGCCTTGTGTTCGGCGACCAGCTGGCGCGGGGCGGAACGGTGGGCACCTACGAGGTGATGGATGGCACGAACGTGGGCTATGCCGACATCGGCTCGGGCCTGCTGTTCTTCACCCCGAAGCTGTGGCTGGGGGCGGCGCTCCACCACATGAACCGGCCCAACCAGTCGCTGTTGCTCAACGAGGCGCGCGTGCCGATGAAGTTCAGCATGCACGGCGGATACCGCGTCACGGTGCGCACGCCGGTGGTGCGCAAGAACCCGCAGAGCTTCGTGTTCGCCTTCAACTACAAGGCGCAGCAGAAGTACGACCAGCTCGATCTTGGCATGTACTTCGAGCGCGAGCCGGTGTTCTTCGGCCTGTGGTATCGCGGATTGCCACTGTTCAAAAGCTATG
>JAHBUM010000089.1 GCA_019638075.1 Flavobacteriales bacterium
GGCCGATACCTCTACAGGGTAGGCGGGTGTTGAGGCCCGCACAAGCACGACGTAAAAGCTGGTCTGAAGGTGTTGTGAGAGATCCTGTTCGTCACGTGCGGCCGCACCGAGAGTGGTTTTAGGTGAGAGAATGGCCAAGATTAATTAGTATTCCGGTACAATGCAAGCATTTGTGGAAAAAAAGAAAGTAGGGGTGAAGAGGCAACCCTTGGGGTGGGTGTGCGACTGCGCGCAGGCTCGTTCAAGACAACACAACAGGCTCGTTCAAGACAACAGGTAGGGAGCGAAGCATGAAGTGTGAGGGCGGAGGTGTGAAGTGGCGCCACCTTGCCACCCCGACGACCGCGTGCGCTAAAGCTTTAGCGGTGGCGCAAGGAGGGGCCTCTCCACCCAATGCCATATAAGAGCCTGTTCGCATACGGGCCGGGCGAAGAAGTGAACGAGGTAAGGCAGGAACAGGACAAATGGAGCAATGGAGGGATAGCGGTGAAGCAATGGATGAATGAAGCAATGAAGCAATGGAGGAATGAAGCAATGGAGGAATGAAGCAATGGAGGAATGAAGCAACGGCGCCTCCGAAGAACGCCCGCGCTATGCTTGGTAAGCTCGCTGGTACCACCCTGCACCTCCCTCTCCTTAACTTAATGACATTAGACCTCTGTCCTAATTCGTCCGCCAAGGCGGACCCTCATTTTGTTCCCCACCGATTCCACCGATGCTCATGATCTGTGAGATCGGTGGGCGTATTTGAATTAGGAAAGATGTCTATTGCCCTCCGCCTTCACGCCTCACCCTTCATCAGGGCAGCAGCCCAGCCGTTCGCCCTGCGGGGTCGAACCACCTGTTCGTGGGCCTTTATGGAGGTGTGGTCGAACTTTCCTGGTTCGATGCCTATTCCACCGGGAAGTGTTCGTAAACTTGCGACGGGAACTCTCACCCGTGCCCTCTCCAACACTCGGCCGATCCATGCTCTCACATGATCGCTCTTTTCGCACACCCCTGTCCACACCCTGCTGAAGGCGGGCTTCCGCGCGCAGCCGCAGTGCGCTCATCCTGCGCCTGGCGTTGGCCGCTGCTGGTGCTGCTGATGCTGGCCATGGCCCAGCGCGCCTCCGCACAGGCCAGCAACGACCCCTCCGATGCCACGCCGCAGCTGGCATACACCTCCGCCGCAGGCATCACCAACGCCATCGGAACAGGCACCACCTGCACCAACGGAAGCCTCAACGGCAGCTTCACCATGGTGGGTGCCACCAGCACCACCACCGTGGCCATGCCCGCCTGTGGCAATTTCTTCACACCACCGCCCGCAGGCGCAAGCCCCGCCGCCGATGTCTGGTTCCGCATAGACCCGCCGGCCACTCCGCACCGATTCCGCATCAACCTGCTCGATGGCACCATGACCAACGGTGCCATCGCCGTGTACGAGGCACCCAGCGCCAGCGGGCCCTTCCGCCTGCTGGAGTGCGCCGTGGGCGGAAGCCTCGTATCCATCACATCCTTC
This sequence comes from Flavobacteriales bacterium, assembly GCA_019638075.1. Classification (GTDB taxonomy): domain Bacteria; phylum Bacteroidota; class Bacteroidia; order Flavobacteriales_F; family PHOS-HE28; genus PHOS-HE28. Next base: position 1,505 of record JAHBUM010000089.1, read on the forward strand.
GCCCAGCCCACCGTGGAGGCCAACTGCTACACCTCCACCAACAAGCTCTACATCCGCGTGTGGGATGAGCAGGACCGCTCCGCCACACGCACCTTCTACCTCTGTGTGCAGGGGCAGCAGCTACCCATTCCCGCGCGCGGAAGCCCCGACCCCGCCGAGACACCCTGCCCGGCACCCACCATTGCGCCCCATGCCAGCACATTCAGCAACATCGACTATGTGTTCGCCTGCAACGAGGAGCCTTGGCTCTTCGCCGATTCCGGCCAGTACGTGGGCGGAGACCTCTGGCTGAAGCTCACCGCAGCTTCCGGCAGTGCGGCCCTCTTCGCCTACCAGGGTGCCGCCAACGTCGTCAAGACCATCGGCCTTACCGCCTACATCACATCCGACTGCAACGACCACGCCGCCTTCCGGCAGGTGGGCCACTGGTCAGGGGCCTTGGCCGCATCGCACCCGACAGGGACGCCGGCCAAGATCATCATCAGATGCCTGCCGCCGGGAACCACCGTGTACGTGCGCATACATTCAGCCAAGGACGCCCAGGATGCCGACAAACGCTACGGCAGGCTGCGGTTCAGGTGGAACACCGCAGGCACCGAACTGGCACAGCCCGCCAACACCCAGCCATGCGGGGCCATTCCCCTCTCCCCTTCCGGTAGCTGCCCCACGGGCACCACACCCGTTGTCAGCAACTTCGACGTATGCAACACACCCGGCATACCCTACCCCGCCTGCGGCAGCTTCGATGGCAACAGCCGCGACCTCTGGTATTCATTCACCGCACCGCCCAGTGGTACCGTACATCTTGAGGCATCCCCTGCCGGTGTGCCCTCCGTGGACCCCGCCATGGCCCTCTACACCACCGGCGGCCACGGATGCAACGGGCGCTTCACCCTCATGGACTGCGACGACCGCAAGGGCGTGGGGTACGGAGCCGCCATCATCCGCACGGGGCTGATACCCGGACAGACCTACTATGTGCGCGTATGGGGCGAGGGTGCCGGTGGACCACAGGGCTCCTTCACCGTATGCCTCAACGAACCTGTGCTGCCCGCAGGGCATTGCTTCTATGTGATGGACCTTTGGGCAAGATACGCACCCACCCCGACCACCTATCAAGGCATACAATACCAGATCGATGGCGGGACTCCCGTGAACCTGGTGACGGCCACCGGTGATGAAGCCAGCCAGCTCTTCCTCTTCCCGGTGCCCATCGGTTCATCCCTGTTCATACAGTACTTCAACAATAACCTGGGCGAGTACCGGCGCTCGGTCTACCAGCTGGGCGATACCGCCCGCTACTGGCGCTACCACGGCGGGATCCCCGTGGCAGGCCCCACCACCGGCCCCACGGAGTTCCACACCATTTCGCCCGCCTGCAACGTGATACCGCGTTACGATACCGACTGCCTGGGGGCAAGGACCATATGCGCACCGAACACCGTGTTCGGCGACGTGAAGGGGCACCTACCGCCCGGCAACACCTTCGACCTGAACAGCGCCAACATGGGATGCCTCAGCGGTACGGAGAGCAAGGGCATCACCTGGCTGATCTTCCGCCCTGTGCAGGACGGCACCGTGGCCTTCTGGTTCGATGGCACCACCAACGCCCCCACCACGGACGTGGACTTCGCCATCTGGGACGCGGGGCCGGCGATATTCTCCCCCTCCCTGCCCAACGTGAACGGGAACGATGTGTGCGCGCCACAGGGGCCGCCCGTGCGCTGCTCCAGCGCGCGCCGCAACAACGCCACGGGCCTGATGGCCGGAGTGGAGGGCCTTACCCACGAGGGAACAGGCGGCTGGGGATGGCTCTCCCCACTGCCCGTGCTGCAGGACCACCTCTACGTGATCGCGCTGGTGCGCGGCGTGGGAAGCCAGCCCGTGCAGTACCAGCTGCGCTGGACACAGGTGGTGGACGTCAACGGCGTGAACACCCCCGGGCTGCTCGGCTGCACACCCATGATCCTGCCCATGGAACTCCTGTTCCTCGAAGCTGAGCCCATGCAGGAAAGCGTGCTGCTCAAGTGGGCCACCGGCAGCGAGAAGAACAGCAGCCACTTCGTGGTGGAGCGCAGCACCGATGGCATGGCCTTCGCCCCCATCGGTCAGGTGCAGGCCGCAGGGAACACCCAGCAACGCACCGACTATGCCTTCGTGGACCACGCACCGCACTCCGGCGTGAACTATTACCGCCTGCAACTGGTGGACCAGGACGCAAGCTCCGAACACAGCAACGTGGTGGCCGCGGTCTTCGGCCGCAAGGGCGGCGAGCTGCTGCTCTTCCCCAACCCCACCACCACCGACCTCTACGCCACCTGGATGCAGCAAGGGCAGGACGGCCCGCTGAATCTGCGCATCGTGGATGTGATGGGCCGCCTGGTGATGACGCGCACCATGGCCGCTTCAGGGCAGGCGGAGCGCATCGCCACGGAGATGCTGCCCGCAGGAGCCTATCAGGTGAGCGTGGCCGATGCCGATGGGCAGGTGCTCGGCAGTGGGCGCTTCGTGAGGCAGTGAGGGCTGGTGTCGGAGCTGTCCGTGGCCGGTTGCCGGTTGTCAGACCTGCCGGTCGCAGTTACGGTGTGTACAGGTGTGTACACATCTGTAGCAGGTCAAAGGCCCGTGACATACCAGCCCATGGCAACGCCATGGGACAACAAGGACAGGATCTCAGGGAGGGCTGACCCGACACAAGGGCAACACGCGCCATCTACCGGGCCTTCAGCCCGGCCAACACGCGTTCCTCCTCAAGACCCATGGCGTTGCCATGTGGCCTTGCTTCGCCGAAGCGGCTTCGCGAAGGCGCAGTATGTGGTCGGACCTTTATCCTCCCGCCCCGGTCATGTGTATGTACACACCGTAGCATCCCTTGCACCCTCTCCCTGCACTCCAAACCTAAGTGTGGTAGATCCTCTTTGCACCTTCGCCATGCTCTTTGCCCGCTGAAGCTTCGCGAAAGCACAGACGGCGCACGAGGCGATGGATCTGCCGAGGTCTTCAAGACCGGGTCCACCAACTTCCGGCCGGTGCTGCTGTCCTCACCGGCAGCCGGTGGACCCAGCCAGCAACAGGAAAGCCGCCCGAGAGAGGCGGCTTTCCATAAGGCAGTGAGAGGAGGCTCTGGTCAACGCATCACGCGTACCGTACCGGATACGGCACGCTCCCGATCACGAAGGACCACCACATAACTGCCCGTCGGCACGTCCGCCAGATCCAAGGGGATAACCGGACCCCCGGGACCATTTGAACGTACCAACTGCACCCGGCGCCCTGCAAGATCGAGCACTTCGACCTCGTAACCTCCCCCAAAACCACGAGGTGGCACAAGGTTGAAGGCTCCCTCTCCGGGATCCGGGTATATCATCAAGCGCGGCGCAGGCCCGATCTCCGGGATCCCCACGCCGCAGCCGTCATCAAGCGCATTCGAGTTGAGCGAGCAAAGAAGGCTCGCTCCTTCCAAGGTGATGACCACCGGGGTGCCGTTCGTGAAAGGCCCCACGGTATACTGGCCGGTGGCGCTCGCGGTGGTCTGCGGAACGCCTGCATCGTTGGTGATCAGCACCTGACCGGCCGAGCCGATGGAAGTGATGTCGACGACCACATTGAACCGGCCAGCCGCGCAGTCGTCCACCACGGTGAATTGTGCCGCAGGCGCCGTGCACCCATCATGGCAGGCCACGATGTAGTTCCATTCGGCGGCATGCCCGGAAGCGCAGCTCTGCGACCCGTCGGACCTGACATGGAGCATGATCGTATTGCTCGCGGCCGATGTGGTGAAGACCCTGCCGGTGAGGTCGCCGCCGTTCACCTGGCCCAGCGGGGTGCTCATGAACTCGTCCAGGCCATCGTACACGGCGAGGACATCGCCATTGGCCAGGCTGCCAGCCACGAAGCGGATGCCGATGCGATCGCCCGCCGCCTCGCCACGATACGCCAGCCGGTCATTCTCGTTATCGTCGTAACAGAACACGTGGGTATCAGGCCCGCAACTGACCAACGGGCAGGCCCCATTGATCAGTACCGTGGAGACCATGCTGCAATACGGGTTCGAGGCATGCGCGGCCGTGACGATGACCGGGGTGCCATTGGTGAAGGGCCCCACGGTGTACAGACCGGGCGCGGAAACGGTGACCGCGGATACACCGGCATCGTTGCCGATCACCACCTGCGGCGCATCGCCCATGCTCACGAGCTGCACACCCACGGTGAACCGGCCCTGCTCGCAATCATCCACCACCTGGAAGCCTGCGAACACGGGGTCGCAATCCACACAACCGACCTCCCACTGCATGGGGTCCACGCCATGAACGGCACAGGAGCCAACGTTATCGGCCACGAGCTTCATGGTGAGTTCCGGACCGGTGGAGTTCACGATCTGCCCCGCGATGACGCCGTTCGCCGACGAGAAGAGCACCGGCGACGCGTCGGTGGGCCCATCGTAGATGACCAACAGGTCCCCCACGGACAGAACACCCTCGTGCATGATGAGGCGCAAGGGGGCATCGCTGGTGCCCCTGAAGTGCCAGGTGCTTTCCTCAAGGTCCACGTAGCAATGCGTGAAGGCGAGCGGCGCGTTGCCGCAGACCACTTCCACCACACCGCGTGTGGTGAAGGAGAAGCCCGCACCCCAGCCCGGTTCACCTTCGGCGCAGTCCGCTTTCACATAGGCTACGAGGTTGGCGTCGACAGGCAGGCCCGCAAGCTGCACCGAGGTGCCCGTGATGCCGGTGCCGCTCGCCACCACCGGATCGTCCGGGCCGCCCGTGGTGATGATGTAGTCGTAGGTCGTCGCCCCCGTGACGGCCCTCCACGAGAGGGTTCCCGTGGCGCTCCCCGCGCTCGCAGCAAGCCCGCTTACAGCAATGCCATTGACCACGCATGCCGGGGGTGTCCACGTGAAGGTGAGCCCCTGTGGAATGTTGGTGGCGGCGGAAGGCGGGCGACAGGTGGCGGTGTTGGCCGTTCCGGGCTGGCTTTGCTGCCAGTTGAAGGGGCTTGCCGTCACCGCGCGGTTGTTGAAGTCGGAGGGATCGAGGCCTCCAAGGCCCACCTGGCCCAGCAGTGCGGCGCTCTGGGTCATGGTGCCGTAGATGGTCTGCACCGTCTGGGCGGCCGGGTCGCCCCCACCCTCGTTCAGACGGATCTGGAAGTTGAGCAGGTTGGAGCCGCCGGAGCGCACCACGTTCCATTCCACGATGAACATGCGGTTCGGTGCCACACCGGCCGTGCGGGTCTGCACCGGCCATGTGCCGCCAGCACCCAAGGCCGCCAGGTCCATGGAGAAGGCCGCGATGCGGTTGCGCCGTGCAGGCGCTACCTCCGCAGGCACCGCCGCGCTCAGGGGGGTGTATGCCGGAGCGCCCGTGGGCACGTACACGGCGTTGGCACCGTCGCTGGAGTGGCCGAAGGCGATCCAGCCCTCCATGCTGATGCCTACGCGGTCGTACGGATGTCCGTTGAAGTTGAAGGTGAAGCCGATGGGCCAACCGGTGCCGGTGATAGCGGTGCCGATGGGCACGTTGTCGCCCTGGGTCACGAAGGAATTGTCATCGAACGTGAAGGGCCACGGCATGTTCGGCATGCCCAGCGGAGTGCCACTGCCCGCGATGGGCTGCCAGGTGCCGATCTCCTGGGTGAAGGTGTAGGCTGATACCTGCGCGCGGACGGCCGTTCCGATGCCCACCGCCAGCAGCAGGCCTGCGGCGGATGCGATCGTATGGGTACGGTTCATGGTCGTGCTCTGTTCTATGGCGGATCCGTGGGAAGGGACCCGGATGGCCCCTTCCCACGGGATCGGGTCAATGTTGGATGCTGACCTTGCCATTGAAGGTGCGGCCGTTGTCGCGAAGCAAAAGGGCGTACAGGCCGTTGGGCAGGGCGGAGAGATCGACCTGCTGGATGGCCGTGCCCGTGAGGCGCTGCTGCGCCACCATGCGGCCCGCCAGGTCCAGCACCTGCAATTCTCCGGCACCGCTCATGGCTTCGGGCAGCTCCAGGGTGAAGCGGCCGTCGTTCGGGTTGGGGAACAGGGCCATGGTGTGCGCCGCAGCCTCTTCGATGCCGATACCCGTGCAGCTACGGTTCATCGGGCTGGAGGCCCAGGTGCAAAGCACGCTGGCGCCCACCACCTCGAATTTCACCGGGGTGCCCGAAGCGAACGGACCCACCGTGTAGGTGCCTGCGGCCGTAGCCGTGGTGCTGGCCACGCCACCATCGTTGCTGATGGTGACACTGCCCGTATTGCCCAGTTCGGTGATGGTGACCTCCACGTTGAAGTGCGTCTGGTCCGCGCACACGGTGGCGAAGGTGGCGCGGGGCTGCGTGCAGCCATCGTAGCAGGCCACCACGTAGCGCCACGCCTGCGAGGTGCCGAACAGCGTATCCGCATCCGCGCAGCTATGGCTGGCATCGGAGATCAGCTCCAGCACCAGGGTGCGGTCGGGAGAGGGTACGCCGGAGGTGAGCAGGGTGTTCACCAATGTGGGCACAGCCGTGGGACCCACCTCTCCGGGGTCCGCGCCGTTGTACACGTTCACGTTGTCGCCGAAGCCGATGGTGCCTTCCAGGAATCGGATGCCGATCTCCTGGCCGTTGGCCCCGCGATAGGCGCGCTGCAGATGGTCGTTATCCCCGTAGCACAGCGTGTATTCGGTGGGGCCGCAGTCCTCCACGGCGCAGGGCAGGCCGATCAGCACGGGGCTCTCGAAATAGCACATCGGGTTCTCCGAGTGCTCCGCCGTGATCGACAGCGAGGTGCCTGTGGGGAAGGGACCCACCGTGTAGGTGGTGCCCACAGCGGAAACCTCCGTGGGCGGCAGGCCCAGCGTGTTCACGAGGTTCAGTGTGGTGGCAGAACCCATGCTGAACACGTTCACATCAACGGAGAACTCATTGTTGTCGCAATCAGGCTCCTGCGCGGTGAACTGGACCAGGGGGTCCGTGCAGTCCTTGCAGCCCACCCGCCAGTGCAGCGCCAACACCCATGGTTGCGCCTGGCAAGCCCCCGCTTCGGTGACCAGGCGGATGGTGATCTGCGGGGAGATGGAGGTGAAGGTCCTGCCGGTATAATCCCCGGCGGGAGGGTTGAAGGCGGGATCGCCAGTGGTGGAGGCACCCTCCCAGATCGAGAAGGACCCACCTCCGTTCGTAGCCCTGAAGCCCCCCAGGAAGTCGATCTTCACCGGAGAGACACCATCCTCCGAGACGTAGGTCCAGTAGTACGTGGAGTTCTGCTCTGCGCAGTGGGATACCTCGATGGGCGTACCTGGACAAGCGAGGAAGCCGCCCTGGTAGGTGGTGAACGGCGTGCCGCGGCCCCAGCTACCGGGTTCACCATCGCAATAGCTGCGCACGAAGATGTAGTAGGTGGTCTCCGCTTCGAGGCCTTCGATGTACACCTCCGCCTCCTCCACCGTGCCGAACGCCACTTCAGGGCCGTTGGTGTCGTTCGCGGTGGACACGAAATAATCATAGGCTGCCGATCCATTGGCATCCCAAGAAACCTGTGCGCCGTTGAAGGTGATGTTGGTGATGGTGAGCGGCCATGCCGGTGCGGGGCATACCGGAGGTACCCAACGGAAGGTGCGGCCCAGCACGGGCGGAATGCCGGAGCCGTTCGGCTGGCCGGGCTGCGGGGCCACGAACCGGCAGGCGGCCTGATTGTTGTCCGCAGGCACGGTATTGTTCCAGTCGTAGAGGAAGGCCGGCTCCTCGCTCACCGTCATGCGGCCGTTGAAGTCCTGGTTCGACCTGCCGCTGAGGCCGATCTGCGTAGTGGGATAGCGGCCCAAGGAGGATACCCAGTCCATCTCCCCCATGACCACGTCCACGGAGTTGTCGACTTCGTTGAGGCGAATCTGGAAGTTGATCTTGTTCATGGCGACGGTCACATCGTTCCGCAGGCCGTAGTCCTTCCACTGCACCACGCACACCCGGTTCGGCGCGGTACCGATGGTGGCCAGCTGCACTTGGGAGTACGACCCGGGAGGCGCCAGCGAGGTCCAGTCCACCTGCTGTAACGCGCTGTTGCCGAACCCGGCCACACGGTTGCGCCGGTAGGTGGGCGTTGGCCCTGGCTGCGCACCCGCAGCGGCCCACTGGAGGAAGGGATCTCCGTTGGGGGTGCCACTCCAGTTGTACACCCATACGGCTTGGAGGCCGTCGCTGGACTTGCCAAAGCTGATCCATCCGCCGTTGGAGATACCGATCACATCGAAGACATCGCCATTGAAGGTGAAGTCGAAGCCGATGGGGTAACCGGGGCCTTCAGCGGGGTTTAGGTAGCCGTTCTGGGTCACCTGCCCTCCCGGATCGTTGAACGGGTTGTTCACCCACGCCCGGTTGTTGTTGGCATGTGGCCAGTAGACGGGTTGGCCCAAGCTCAACACCCCGTCGGCTTCGGTGATGGACGTATAAGTGCTCACGAATTCGGAGTATTCGTACGTACTCACCTGGGCGTGGGCCATGATCGGTGCCGCCACGAGAGCGATGCCGAGGGCACGCCGCATCTGGTCCAACAGAGAGAAGTGTTTGCGCATGGTGTGAGAAGGTTGCTTGGGTCGTTCGAGGTCGATGTGATGAGAGAGGGGCTGTAGTTCGGAGAGGGTCGTGAATGTCATGCTATGCGTGTGTGCTCAGGTCTTCGTTCCGGGGAATGGTCAATGTGCCACCATGAACGGCGAGCGGGTGCCGGGGCCGTGAGGCGCGTCGAGTTGCAGGATGTACATGCCGGATGAGAGGTCCGTAAGGCTGATGGCTTCCATGTCTCCTGTGATGCGTCCGTGCGACATGGTCCGCCCCGAGGCGTCAAATATCGTCCACCGGAGCGGGAAGTCCGCAACCCCATCGATATGAAGGCGATCGCTGGCCGGATTGGGGCGCAGCACAAGGGCAGGCGCGCTCCGCTCCGGCACTGCCACCTGAGCAGTGCAGGGCGACCGGCTTCCGGCCAGCACCAAGGTGTTGGTGCCATCGGGGTCGAGCCATGCCTTCAGCTTCTGCTGCGCGGTGTTGGGGTTGTTGGTCCAGTGGTAGCTCATCTTGCCGTAGTAGATGGTGCCCTGGTTGTTGGTGCAGTTGGTGCCCGAACTGCTGCCGGTGAGGGTGCCAATCAGTACGGGACCCGCCGTCGCATGGGGCTTGAAAAGGCCCGCGCCACTGGAACCCTGTTCGGTGACACCGAAGCCGTTGGTGGTCTGCGCCCACTTCAGTTTGTAGTGGGTCATCAGGCCCGAAGAGGCCATGGGGTGGCCGGTGGTGGCCGTCTGCGTGAAGGTGCTGATGCGCTTCGGGGCGCCCGTGGGGTGATGGATGCTGACACCATCCTGCGTCACATTGGCGATATTGGTGGCATCCCAGCCGGCCCAATAGGGGTCGAAGGAGGCCGGTACCGCCGCGTTGGTGCGCAACAACATGAAGTCCGAACCACCCACCCCTTGGTACTGGGGGGCATAGTCGTCGCTGAAGGCTTTGAGCTGCGCGCCTGTCATCACCTGGTTCAAGCTGTAGGCCCCACCGGCGCAGGTGGCGTACTGGAAGTTGAAGAAGAACTGGTACTGGTTGAACTGCGCGGTGGTGGACAGGCGGCCACAATGCCAGGCGGTGAGGATGTACGGCGCACAATCCTGGCGCACGTTGTTCACCAAGGTGCCCGAACACCAGCCACTGCCCTGCGGTGTGACCACGCTGATGCGCACGGTGGCGTCGATCTCGCTCTCCCAGCCATCGCGTTCCGGCGAGCAGGCCACGTTCACATGGCAGGGTCCTTCACGCAGCACATCCTCGCCCACATCGCGGTAGGCATGACTTAGCCAGGGCACGGCGAACCCACCTTGGAAGGGGGCGTCCACCGGCTCGCGGTATTCCAGCACCCACGCATCGCCCTGCACGGGGGGCGTGGCGTACTCATGCACCCCATCGGGCAGTTCCACCGGGGCGAAGCCGCGCAGCTCGCGGCCATCCATGTCCACCATGCGGATGCGCGCGCCCGGCGGCACGGCCACCGCCTCCATCAGCAGGCCCATCGTCTTCGCGCCGGGCGAGGCCACGGCCAGCCTACAGATGCGCTCATCACCGGCGGTCTCCCACACGCCATCGGCGCTGGTGATGCCCAAGACCTGATGTCTGGCGTACAGGCGCAGTTCGTCATCGGTATCGCGGCGCGCATCGTCCGCAGCCACGGCCACCGCATCGAACGGTGCCGCGCGATGCACGGTCAGGCGGTCCGGATCAGCCTGTGCGAAGGACGCCATCGG
>JAHBUM010000009.1 GCA_019638075.1 Flavobacteriales bacterium
AAGCCTTCGTGCTCACGGGCGATGCGGATGTGCCCTGCATCGCGCGGGTGGGCTGGTGGGACGGCACCGTGCCGAACCCGGCGATCCTGATCCCCGACGGCAGGCTGCCCATCCACGGGTCGATCATGGCACAGGATCTCGGCCAGTTGCTGGTGAATGGCATCGACCTCCCGCTGCTCCTCGGCGCGAGGCGTTCCTCCGGCCTCATCGTTTCGCCATGCTGACGCACAAGCGCACGCTGCTTCCCTTCGCACTGCTGCACGCCTGCGCGATCGCCGGTGTGCTGGCCGGCTGGTGGCCGCTCTGGGTGCCGTGCATCACGCTGGCCGCGCACATCGCCCTGCTCGCCTGGGGCAGCGCCACGCCGTCCGCAGGCTTTTATGTCGGGCACGTTCGGCGTACCACGACGGGGGCGCTGGCGCTTACCTACGACGATGGTCCCGTGCCCGATCGCACACCCGCGCTGCTCGATCTGCTGGAACGCGAACAGGCGCAGGCCACCTTCTTCTGCATCGGGAAGCGCGTGGAGCAATGGCCCGAGCTGGCGCGGCGCATCGTGCAGGAAGGCCATGCCATCGGCGTGCATACCCAACGGCACGCGTGGTGGTGGGGCTTCATGCCGGAGGCCACCGCGCTGCGCGAGATCGAACAATGCGCCGACGCGATCGAGAAAGCCACCGGCACACGACCGAAGCTGATGCGCCCACCCTTCGGTGTGACCAGCCCCGCCACGGCCCGCGCCATGCGCACCAGCGGGCTGCTGCCCGTGGCCTGGGACCTGCGCACCTTCGACACCGCCCGCAGCGCGGAACAGCCGCTGATCGCCCGGATGCTGCCCCGTGTGGAACGCTCGTCCATCGTGCTGATGCACGATCACGCGAACGCCTCGCTCGCGCTCACTTCGGCGATTATCAGCAAAGCGCGCGATCTTGGCAGGAAATTGGTGAAGCTCGATCCCATGGAACTGACCGTACGCACCCTCCTTGCGCCCCTCGCCATCAGTGCCACGATGCTGTGTGCAGCGCAGGCCACGCCCGGCCCTCGCGCAGCCTCCGGCGGCACAGCGCCCAAGGCCAAGGCCCACGGAACGCAGCCCGTGCCGTTGAGCGCCGACGACCCGATCGTGGTGCGGTTGCGCGAGCAGGCCAGACCCGATGCCAGTGTGCAGGCGGACTTCACGCAGGGAAAGCACATCAAAGGGCTGGCGGTACCGGTGACGAGCGAAGGCCAGTTCGCGTTCCAAGCACCCGATCTGCTGCGCTGGGAGGTGCGTACGCCCGAGCCCATGACGGCGGTGGTGGGCAACGGCAAGGTGCGCATCAGCGAGCGTGGAACGGAGCGCCCGGCCACGATGCGCGACAAGCAGACCTACCTCGGGATCCAGCGCATGGTGGGCGGACTGCTCACGGGCCGCACGCTCGATGGCGGCATGCCCGCGCTCTTCTTCCGCGACGGCGGCGACCTGCTCGTGGAGCTGAAGCCCGAAAAACCCGGCATGAAGAGCCAGATGGAGCGCATCGAACTGCGCTTCCCCATCGCGAGCCTCGTGTTGAGCGAACTGCGCATCATCCGCCCCAACGGCGATGCCACCACCACGCGCTTCCGCAACACGCGGCGCGACGCCACGATCCCCGCCTCCACCTTCACGCTGCCATGACGGACGCACGCACGCTCTTCACGCTCGACGCATTGCCCGCACCGGGCACCAACGCCACCGTCACCGCACGCATCAATGCCGACCACCCGATCCTGCAAGGCCACTTCCCCGGCCGCCCCGTGGTGCCCGGCGTATGCCTTACCGACCTGGCCGTGCGCGTGTGCAGCGCCCTCCTGGGAGCCGAGCACCGCATCGCGAAGGCGCGCTCCATCAAGTTCCTGATGCCCGTGCAGCCCGCGTCCGGCGAGCTCACCATCATCGCCAGTGTGCAGCCCGGTGAAGCGGGCATACGGGCCGAAGCGCGGATAGACGCGGGTGGATCCACGGCGATGAAGCTTACCGCCGAGCTGGCACCAGCGAACTGAACACGCCGACCGCGATGGAGCCCCGGATAGCCGTGGTGATGCCCACCTACAACAACGCGGGTACATTGGCCGCCGCGATCGCGGGCGTGAAGGCCCACATCGCCGCCCCGGTGATCGTGGTGGACGACGGCAGCACCGACGGCACCGAAGCGGTCCTGCGCGCCACGGAGGGGATCGAGCTGCTGCGCATCGCGCCGAACAAGGGCAAAGGCAACGCGCTACGGCAGGGCTTCGCGCACGCACGGCAGATGGGTTGTACGCACGCGATCACCATCGACTCGGACGGGCAGCACGACCCGGCGGACATCCCCGCGATCGCCGCCGCCATCGCCGCGGATCCCGAAGCGATGGTGATGGGCGCGCGCGATATGGGCCAGGCGAGCGTGCCGGGCCGCAGTTCGTTCGGCAACCGATTCAGCAATTTCTGGTTCAAGGTGGAAACGGGGATCACCCTGAGCGACACGCAGACCGGCTTCCGGGGCTGGCCGCTGCGCCCGCTCGAAGGCATGCGCTGGCTCACCGACCGCTTCGGCTTCGAGGTGGAGGCCATCGTGAAGCTCGCCTGGCGCGGAACTCCCTTCAAGCAGGTGCCGGTACACGTGCGTTACGACTTCCCCGAGCGTGTGTCGCACTTCAAGCCCTTCCTGGACTTCACGCGCATCAGTGTGCTGAACACGTGGCTGGTGGCCTGCGCGTTGCTGTGGTACTGGCCGAAGCGGGCGATCCTGCAGGGCGGGTTGTGGCGGGCGATCCGATCGGAGGCGGTGCGGCCCGAAGAGAGCTCGTTGCGCAAGGCATGCGCGATCGGTTTCGGCCTGTTCATGGGCATCGTTCCCATCTGGGGCCTGCAACTGCTGGTGGGCATCCCGCTGGCGTACCTCTTCCGGCTGAACCGTGTGCTCTTCGTGGCGGCGGCCAATATCAGCATACCGCCGATGATCCCGTTGATCCTGTATGCGAGCTACCGGACCGGCGCCCTGTTCAGCCCCGGTGAAGTGTACGTGCCCGCAAGCCTCGATGAACTGACGCTCGCGGGCATCCACACGCACGTGGTGCAGTACGCGGTGGGCGCGATCGTGCTGGCGATCGTGGCGGGGGCAACGGGCCTGCTGCTGGCATGGCCGCTGCTGCGGATATGCAGGAAGCGGTAGCCATGGAATGATGATGGGCGCCCGGAGAGCGCCCATCATCGTTCCGTTGAGAAGACCGGGATCAGTGCTTGCGGCCCCAATCCTTCTTGGTGAGCCAGGTGCCGAACTCCTTGCCCATCTTGGCATAACCTTCGGCGATGCGGCCACCGGCATCGAAATCGAAACCGGCGGCACCCTGTGCAGGCGCGCGCTCGATCTCCACTTCGCCGAGCACCACGTCCGGCGCGCTCGCCTCGTACAGCGTCAGCACTGCGGTCACATAGCCCGGCATCCGCGAAACACCCACGTTGTGGCCAGGCTCGGTCTCGGTGGTATGCATCTTGATCACGTAGCGCGCATCGGTCTTGTCCTTGCCTGCCTTGAGGGCCACTTTGCCAGCGACTAAACGGGCGTTGAGCAGTTCCTCGAACTTGGGCTCGTACTTCTCGGTGCGGGCGGACACCCATTTCTCGGCCCATTCATCGCCGCGGCCCTTCTCCTTCTTGTTGCCCTCGTCACGCTTCTTGTTCACGTAGGCCTCCTCGGAGAACTTGCCCACGGACATGTCCGAGTAATCGTACACGAGCAGGACGGAGGATTCGCCCTTCAGGGCCGAGAAGTCGCCCTTCTTCAGGATGGTGCGCATGGCACCACCGGCGTAACCGGAGTTGAACTGTGCGGAAGCCGATGCGGAAACGGCGATGAGCGCGCCGAACGCTATGCTGCGTATCATTTTTTTTGGGGGTGTTGTTGGTTGCAAACGTAAGGCACTCGGCAATATCCGTGCCTTGTTCGCGAAGGCTGCTCGGCGGGCGCGGGTCATCTATATCCAGGTGCTGTTCGATGTGATACAGGACCCGAACAGCCATCTGCTTCGGTCAAGCGGGAGGTCTTCAGCGGCGGCAGGAACGGACTCTTAGCAGCGTGCGGCCCAGGCTGTTCCCGCGAGTTGCAGGAAATTTCCGATCCGATCGTTCACATCAATGGGGACTCCCCGATGGTTAGGAAAAACCAAACCCTATCCCATGAGACTTTCCAACCTTTCGATCGCCCTCGGCCTTTTCACCGTCAGCCTGGTCTCTTCCTGCAAGAAGGAGAAATCGGACCCCTGCGACAATGTCGTATGCTTGAACGGAGGCAGTTGCAACAGTGGTGCGTGCTCCTGTGCCGCCGGATATGAAGGCGCTTCTTGTGGAACCGAGGTCCGCGCAAAGTTCATTGGCCAGTACAATGGCACATTATCCTGCCCTGGGGTCAATGGCACCGTGAACATCACGATCACGAACAGTGCTGCTGGCGTCACGTCCATCGTCTTCAATGATGGCCAAGACACATGGACCGGCACGGTGAGTGGTAATTCGGTGAACATCCCTACGCAAACCCTCGGCGGCGGAGCAACGATATCCGGTTCAGGGCAACTCGCTGGCCTGATCCTCACCCTGAACTTCAACCTAGCGGGCAATACATGCACCTATTCGGGCACGAAGCAGTGATCCGCCCGGCTCCACAAAGCAGAAAACCCGCCGAATGGCGGGTTTTCTGCTTTGTGGAGCCGGGCGGGATCGAACCGCCGTCCAAACGACCGCAACATGGGCTTTCTACATGCGTAGCCGCTTCATTGGTTTTCGACCGTAGCCTGGGGAAGGGCACCCCAGCGACGGCTTAGGTCCTGTTTCTCACTTGTGCTCCGGACCACCGCACAAGCCAGTTCTCCATGATGACACCCCGGAGCCGGGAAGGAGGATCACGGGCCTCCCCGAGGGGTACTCGTCCACGCTACTGTCTTCACGTGGATTAAGCCTCATAGCCTTGGGCTATTAAGCAGCGAGAGCGTAGTCTGCTTCGCCAGTTATGGCGTCGATGCACTGGGATACGGGTCGCACATCACACCCGGCATGCTTACACACATCACGAAGCCGCTGTCGAAACCAGATCGGCCCCATTGGAAAGAACGCATCCCGCTCGCGGGACGTGGTGCAAAGGTAGGTCGATCAGTTGTCAGTTCTCCGTTGTCGGTCAGGGCTATCGCGTCTTAAATCCTAACAGGGCGTCGAGGTAGGCATCGTTGCGGGCGGCGGACTTCCTCCTGCGGACGGCTGTTTTCTTGTCGTCGGTGTAGAGGTGGCAGATATTCAGGGCTATCCTGCGGACGATCGCGAGGTTGCGGTCACCGTGGCCCTTGCGGATGCGTGATCCATCCTCGTCGAAGATGACATCGAGCATCCAATGGACCTTGTTCTCGATGCCCCAGTGCCCACGGACCCACGAGCTGAATCGCTTGGCATCGGCCTGCGCGCTGGAGATGTAGAAACGGATCTCCTCGACGGGCTCTCCACCTCCAACGCGTTGCCTGATGGAGACGATCCGCACAAGGCTCTTCAGTCCTTTCCAGTGCGCAAATCCGTCGGGCGGGGCCGGGAGTGCGATCACATCACAGATGCGCGATTCGATACGCCCATGCCCCTTGTCCCATTCCGTATGGGAGGACGTTGGCCTGTGGTGTACGAAGCGGATCTCCACCATCTCCAGCAGTTCGCTTTGGTTACCCTTGAGTCCGAGCAGATAGTTCCCCTCGCGCTCTATGATCTTCTCGGCGATGGCGGTCTGACAGCCCATCGCGTCGATGCTCACGATGGCCCCCTTCAAGTCCAGCAAGGCCAGCAGTTCGGGGATGGCCGTGATCTCGTTGCTCTTCCCGTCCACCATCATCTGGGCCAGCACCACCTGATTCAGACTGCTCCATGCACTGATCAGATGGATGGGCCTCTTCCCTTCGAGCGCGTCATGGCTGCGGCGCAAGGTCTTCCCGTCAATGCTGACCAAAGTGCCGTCGGCACTTCCACAAACCGCGCTGGTCCACCGCATGAAGCATGCTTGGAATTCTCCGGGGGCCATCCGGCGGAACAGATTGTTCAGCACGTCATGTGAAGGTGTCCGGCCATCCATGAAATGCCCGTGCCCTTGGAACCACTCAAGCCGATCCTGCGCGAAATCGGCGATCTGCGTATAGCTGTCGCAGTCGGCCACCACCGCCGCGATGGTCAGGAAGACCAGCGAGCCGAGTTCATAGTGCTTGGTACGGTCGATGCGTGGGTCTTGGAGATCCTCAAAGTGCGAGAACAGGGTCATTGTGCGGCATTTTGCCGCAAGTACCCAGCTATGGCATTGGGGATCAAGACCCTCTTGCCACGATCGATCAACCGACCAATGTGCTGATTAAGACGCGATAGCCCTGCGGTCACACCCATCACCGGCCGTCGTCCCGTACCTTCGCGCCGCTATTCCCCATGAGCCAACCGACCCCCGCGGTCAAGACCGTAGAGCAGCGCGATCAGGTGGTGATCCTCTTCGCCGGTGACAGTGGCGACGGCATCCAGCTTACCGGCAGCCAGTTCACCGATACCAACGCGCTCTTCGGCAACGACGTCAGCACCTTCCCCAATTTCCCCGCCGAGATCCGCGCGCCGCAGGGCACGCTGGCCGGTGTGAGCGGCTATCAACTGCATTTCGGCAGCGTGGAGATCTTCACGCCCGGCGACCAGTGCGATGTGCTGGTGGTGATGAACGCCGCCGCGCTGAAGGCCAACATCGGCAAGCTGAAACAGGGCGGCACCATCATTGCCAACAGCGACGGTTTCGACCCGAAGAACCTGCGGCTGGCGGGCTATGCCGCGGGCGACGATCCCCTCGCGAACGGCTCGCTGGTGAACTACGTGCTGCACAGCGTGGACGTGACGAAGATGACCCGCGCGGCGCTGGAGGAGCTTACGCTGGGCATGAAGGAGAAGGACCGCTGCAAGAACATGTTCGTGCTGGGCTTCATCAACTGGATGTTCAACCGGGGGATGGCGAACAGCGAGCGGTTCCTGCACCAGAAGTTCGCGAAGAAGCCCGAGCTGCTGGATGCGAACCTGCGCGCGCTGAAGGCCGGGTTCCACTACGGCGACACGAGCGAGACCTTCACCACGCGGTTCGATGTGAAGCCCGCGCCCATGCCGAAGGGCACGTACCGCAGCATAACCGGCAACCAAGGCACGGCGCTGGGCCTGATCGCCGCCGCGCAGAAGGCGAGGCTGGACCTGTTCTACGGCAGCTACCCGATCACACCGGCGAGCGACATCCTGCACGAGCTTTCGCGCCACAAGAATTTCGGCGTGATCACCTTTCAGGCCGAGGACGAGATCGCGGCGATCGCATCGGCCATCGGTGCCAGCTACGGCGGCGCGCTGGGCATAACGGCCAGCAGCGGCCCGGGCATCGCGCTGAAGACCGAGGCCATGGGCCTTGCCTTCATGCTGGAGCTGCCGCTGGTGATCGTGAACGTGCAGCGCGGAGGCCCAAGCACCGGCCTTCCCACGAAGACCGAGCAGGCCGACCTGTGGCAGGCGGTACACGGGCGCAATGGTGAAGCGCCGATCCCGGTGATCGCCGCCAGCACGCCGATCGATTGTTTCGACATGGCTTTCGAGGCGGTGCAGATCGCGCTGGAGCACATGACGCCCGTGATGCTGCTCACCGACGGCTACATCGCGAACGGCGCGGAACCGTGGCGTTTTCCGCAGGCGAAGGAATTGCCGGAGATCAAGCCGAACTTCATTCCGGCGCGGGAGGGTGTGGGTGATCCCGCGATTCCGGCTCAAGGCCGGAATGACAATGCGGAGGCGTTCCTGCCCTACCTGCGCGACGAGCGTGGCGTGCGGCCGTGGGCGTTGCCGGGTCAGGCGGGGTTGCAGCACCGCATCGGTGGCATCGAGAAGCAGGACAAGACGGGCAACATCAGCTACGATCCCGCGAACCATGAACTGATGGTGCGGCTGCGTGCGGAGAAGGTGGCGCGCATAGCCGACCGGTACAAGCCGATCCGCTTGGACAGCGGCCCTGCGGAAGGCGATGTGCTGATCGTGGGCTGGGGCAGCACCTACGGCGCGATCCGCACCGCCGCGTTGCAGTTGCAGGCCGAAGGGCGCAGCGTGGCGCACGTGCATATCCGCCACATGTTCCCCTTCAACAAGGGCCTTGGGCCGCTGCTGAAGCAGTACAGGAAGGTGCTGGTGCCCGAGATGAACAGCGGACAGCTGCGGCAACTGCTTCGCGCCGAGTTCCTCTGCGATGCGCAGGGGCTCAACAAGATCCAAGGCATGCCGTTCACCAGTGAGGAGATCCGTGCGGGTGTACTTAACCTCTTGCAAGCATGAGCACCGTGAACGGCTTGAACGCGACTCCGGTCCCCGGCTCGGGGTCCGGGGTGACAGCCCGGAGTGACAAGGCTGAAAAGATCGATTTCAGCAGCGATCAGGAGGTGCGCTGGTGCCCCGGCTGCGGCGACTACAGCATCCTGAAACAGGTGCAGACGCTGTTGGAGCAGAGCGGGAAAAAGAAGGAGGAGGTGGTGTTCATCAGCGGCATCGGATGCAGCTCACGCTTTCCGTACTACCTCGATACCTACGGTCTGCACGGCATCCACGGCCGCGCGCCCGCCATCGTGAGCGGCCTGCGCAGCGTGCGTCCCGAGCTGAGCGTGTGGATGATCACCGGCGATGGTGATGCACTGAGCATCGGAGGCAACCACATCATCCACCTGCTGCGCCGCAACGTGGACGTGAACGTGCTGCTCTTCAACAACGAGATCTACGGGCTAACGAAGGGGCAGTATTCGCCCACCTCGCCGGAGGGTGCTGTCACGCGCAGCACGCCGATGGGCAGCACCGATCATCCGTTCAACCCGCTGGCGCTGGTGAAGGGCGCCGATGGCACGTTCATCGCCCGCAGCATGGACCGCGATCCGAAGCACCTGCGCGAGGTCCTCGCCCGCGCCGATGCGCACCGGGGAACGTCGCTGGTGGAGATCTACCAGAACTGTAACGTGTTCAACGATGGCGCCTTCGAGGTCTTCACCGAGAAGGCCAGCAAGCCCGCGAACACGCTTTTCGTGGAGCATGGCAAGCCGCTGGTGTTCGCCGGTGGCACCAAGGGCATCTGCATCAAGGACATGAAGCCGCGCGTGATCGACATCGGCCCGGATTTTTCGCCCAACGACTGCTGGGTCCACGACGAGCGCGACAACTTCAAGGCGTCGATCTTGGTGCGGCTGTTCGAGGATCCCCAGCATGAGGGTGCTTTCCCGCGTCCCTTCGGTGTGTTCTACGTGGCCGATCGTCCCACGCATGAGGAGAAGTTGCAGGCACAGGTGCGGAGGGCGAAGGAGGTGAAGGGTGCCGGTGATCTGGACGCGCTGCTCAAGGGGGGGCATACGTGGGTGATCTCATAGCTGGGCCCGTTCGCGAGTAGCAGCGAAAGGTCAACAGGCTCATCGGGTGCGCTTTCCAATTCCTGCGTGAAGCGGCCCTGCCTGCGCAATTCCTCCTGCCACTTGTTGCGGCAGATGGCGAACAGGTAAGTGCCGATGGAGCAGGACAGCGTGAAAGCGGGATCTTTCGCCCTGCCCAGCAGGATCACCAGCGCATCCTGGAACAGGTCCTTCGCATCGGCGTGTGTGCCGCTGTTCTTCCGCACCATGCGCTCCACCTTGGGCAGGTGAGCGTACAGTTGCACGAGCGCCTTCTGTTCGGGGCCGCTCCGCAGTGCTTGTATGATCTCTTCGTCCCGCATGTGAGGTCGCCGTGGAAGGTGTTCGGTTCTTCGTCCTTTCCCTTTGATGCAAGGAACGAAGAAAGGTGACCCTGCGGGAAGCTTATCCCTTCAACCCCGCCGGTATCACGCACACCGGTATCGGCTCCATCTTGTGCCGGTTCGCTGCCTTGCGCCGGTCGAAGATGTCGAGCACTTTCCGCTGGTGTTCGCTGAGGTCGATGGTCGAGACATCCACACCACGCTCGCGGATGTCCATCGCCCACTCCAGCTCAGGATAGCTTGCGCCGATCTGGTCCTCATCCGTGCGGCTGTCTCCGAACAACCCGTCGGTGGGCGCTGCATGCATGATGCTTTCCACGATGCCCAGTTCCTTCGCCACCATGTACACCTCGGTTTTCGTCAGATCGGCGATGGGGCTGAGGTCCACGCCGCCGTCGCCGTATTTGGTGAAGAAGCCCACGCCGAAGTCCTCCACCTTGTTGCCGGTGCCCGCGACAAGGCTGCGGTGGATGCCGGCGAGGTAGTACAGGGTGGTCATGCGCAGGCGGGCGCGGGTGTTGGCGAGCGCGAGTTGGTGCGCGGCATCGTCGTTGCTGCCGTGCAGTGCGGATGCGAGCGTGTCGAAGGTGGGGGTGAGGTCCACGCGCTCCAGCGTTACGTTGGCATGGGCGGCCTGCAAACGCGCCACGTGCTCCAGCGCGCGGCTCACGTGGCTGGCGGCTTGGTGGATCGGCATCTCCACGCACAAGGTGGGCAGGCCCGTGCGTGCGCACAGCGCGCTGGTCACCGCGCTGTCGATGCCGCCGCTAACGCCCACCACGAAACCCTGCTGGCGGTTGCGCTCGCAGTAGTCCTTCAGCCAGCCGGTGATGTGTTCGATGACCTGTTGCGTCTTCATGGGTGCAAAAGAAGCGAACCCCGCTCACCAAGGGCGAACGGGGTTCGGTAGGGGAGAGGGGCGGCTCAGAAGAAGAGGGCCAAGTTCAACTCCAAGTAGTTCTGGAGCAGCTTGGCTTTCTTCATGTTCCCGTTGCCGTCGGGCACTTCCACCTTCTTCAGCAGGTTGGTGAGGCCGTTGTTGTAGGTAACCCCGGCCTGTACCGTGGTGCTGCCACTGAAGTTGTACTCAAGTCCGGCACCTACGACCAATCCTGCGCGAACGGGCTGGATCCGGTCCTTGATGTCCTCCTTGTCCATCTTGCGGAAGGATACCGAGGTTTCCTGTGTGTTGGGGTCGGTCGTGACCACGGCGTCATCGTAGTTCGCTTTCGCCTTCACGTTGGCGGCAACATCGAACCCGATCTGTCCATAGTAGCGCATGTAGCCGATCTCGTTGGTCATCAGCTTCATCGTCACCGGGATCTGAATGTACTGCAGCTTCACATCGGAGCCGAGCTTCTTGGTCAGGCTCTGATTGTTCTCCGTGTAGGAGTATGCCTGTAGATACTTCCCCCCCACGGCGTTCAGGAACAGGCCCGTTGCGAAGCGGTAGTTCCCCTTCTCGCCGATCGGGAATTCGGTCACGAGGCCGAAGGTGTAGCCCAATTTGCTGCCATCGCTTTCAAGCCCCTTGGTATCGGACTTGAACCATGACATGTTCGGTGCCAGCTTGATGCCGAAGCGCACGCCGGCATCATCTTGCGCGTTCAACTTCGGCGCGGTCAGTGCGGCGGCGGCAAGGATCAGAATGACCTTTCCGCCGAAGCGGAACAATGATGTCTTCATAGGTTTGTGCTCGTTAACGAACGCTCAAAGGTAAACGCGTTGAACAGTTTGCGATCGGGTGCCGCCCTGTGTCTGGCGGCAATGTTTTGGACGGCCTGCGGTGGAGAACGTCACAGCGACCTGCCCATCGGCGAGGTTCCGCTCACGGTGGGGATCGGTCGGCTGGACAGGGATATGTTCGCAGCGGGCGATAGTGCGCAGTCGCGGAGCCTGAAGGCGTATGCCACCTACGGCGAGTTCTACCGCACCTACATCGAGGACATCCTGCAAGGCGCCCCGTTGGAGGATCCGCGGCTGGCGATGGTGCTGCACCGTTTCACCACCGATCCCGACTGGGTGAGCGTGCAGGAGGCGGCGGACAGCGTGCTCGGCGACATGGAGCCGCAGCGCCAGCAGTTCGAGGCGGCGTTCAAGCGGTTGAAGGTGCTCTTCCCCGACAGCCTCACGCCGCGCATCGTGGCCTTCAACTCGGGGTACAACTTCGGCATCTTCCCCACGGACAGTGTGCTCGGCGTGGGCGTGGAATGGTTCATCGGCAAGGACCATCCGGTGATCGGTTACCTCGCGCCGGAGAATTTCCCGCAGTACGTGAAGGACCGCATGCGCCCCGAAATGCTCGTGCCCAGCGCCGTGAAAGGGTGGCTGCTGGTACACTACACACGCGACATCCGGGGCGAGGACCTGCTCACCAACCTGGTGGAGACCGGCAAGGTGATGGCCCTGCTCGATGCCCTGCTGCCCGATACCGACCCGGCCTTGAAACTCGCCTTCAGCAAGGAACAACTCGCATGGTGCGAGTCCAACGAGTACAACATCTGGAAGGAGCTCGTGTCCAAGGAGCAGCTTTACAGCAAGCGCATCGACGACATCGGCCGCTGGATGAACGACGGCCCCTTCACCAATGGCCTGCCACGTGAAAGTCCCGGCCACCTCGGCGAGTGGATCGGCTACCGCATGGTGAAAGCCTACCTGAAGGATCATCCCGAAGTAACGATACCGCAACTGCTCGCGCTCGATGATGCGCGCGTGGTGCTGAAGAGCTACAAACCACGGTGAACAAGCACAAGCTTCAAGTGGAAAGCTTCAAGGCTCAATGCAGTGGAGCCGGGCATGCCCGTTTGGAGCTTGATGCTTGAACCTTGATACTTGAAACTTGATGAAGACCTCCGACATCCGCCTTTCCGTACACCTCGACGAGAACCACGTGCCCGAACGCATCGATTGGGAGGCGGAGGACAACGGCGCGAAGAATTCCAGCAAGGCCGTGCTGCTATCCCTGTGGGATGAGAAGGAGAAGAACACCCTGCGCATCGATCTCTGGACCAAGGAGATGACCGTGGAGGAGATGAAAGCCTTCTTCCACCAGAACATCCTTACGCTGGCCGATACGTTCGAGCGTGCCACCGGCGAAGGCAAGATGGCCGCGCAGATGCGTGATTTCGGAGCCTACTTCGCGGAGCACATGCTGCCGGAGCTGAAAAGACCCAGTGGCGAGTAACGAGTAGCGAGTGGCGAGTCTGCCCCAGTCTCTCCGAGCGAAGCCGAGGAGAGGGCAGACTCGCCACTCGCTACTACTCCCGCCACTGGCCGTTCACCTCTTCAATGAAGCCCAGTACCTCATCGCGCCCCTTCGACGTTTCCGAGCTGGTGATGAACATCGTGGGCAACTGATCCCAAGTCTCCTTCAGTTCGCGCTTGAACTGGGCCACGTTGCTGTCCACTTTCGGGCCGGTGAGCTTGTCGCTTTTCGTGAAGACGATGCAGAAGGGGATGCCGTTCTCGCCGAGCCATTGCACCATGTCCAGATCGTTCTGCTGCGGCTCCAGGCGCGAGTCGATCAGCAGGAACACGCATTGCAGGCTCTCTCGCTCCTTCAGGTAGGTCTGGATCATCTTCTCCCACACGGCGCGCTCGGCCTTGCTCGCTTTCGCGAAGCCATAGCCGGGCAGATCCGCCAGCATCCACGGGCTTTTGCTGGTGAGCGTGCCTTCCACGCGGAAGTGCTCCACGTTCCTTGTGCGGCCCGGAGTATTGCTCACGCGCGCCAGTTTGTTGATGTGGCACAGCATGTTGATGAGCGAGCTCTTGCCCACGTTGCTGCGCCCGATGAAGGCGTATTCCGGCAGCGTCGGCTTGGGCCAGTCCTTCGCGGTGCGGCCGCTGGTGAGGTGTTCGGCTAAGAGTGCTTTCATGAAAGGAACAAGGATAAAGAGGGAAGAAGAAAGAGTGTGGGATCTTCTTCAGGTCCTTCTTCCGACTTCTGTCTTTCTACTTCACCCTTTTTCCTTTTCAAGGGTCTTCCCCAGCCACTTGTCCACGATGGCATTGAATTCATCGGGGTGCTCCATCATGGCAGCGTGCCCGCATTCGTCGATCCAGTACAGTTCGCTTTGCGGGATCAGCGTGTGGAATTCCTCGGCCACGTGCGGCGGTGTGATCGTGTCCTGTCTGCCCCAGATCAGGCACACGGGCATCTTCAGGTTCGGCAGGTCCTTGGCCATGTTGTGGCGGATCGCGCTTTTCGCCAGCGAGAGGATGCGGACCAACTTGGCCTTGTCATTCACCGTCACGTAGCATTCCTCCACCAGCTCGTCCGTCACATGCTTGGGGTCGTGGAAGGTGAGGGCGATGCGCTGGCGCAGGAACTCCTTGTCCTCCCGCCGGGGGAAGCCGCCGCCGAACGCGTTCTCGTACAGGCCGCTGCTGCCGGTGAGGATCAGTGTGCGCACCCGCGCGGCCCACTTCGTGCAATAGACCAGCGCCACGTGGCCGCCGAGCGAATTGCCCAGCAGGTTCACCTCCTTCGCGCCGATGTGCCTGATGAACCGGTCGAGGAAATCGGCCAGCGCCGGCACGTTGGTGTTCAGCATCGGCAGGCTGTACAGCGGCAGCATGGGCATCAGCACGCGGTAGCGCCCACCGAAGTGCTTGATGGGACCTTCGAAGTTGCTCAATGCCCCGAACAATCCGTGCAGGAAGATCAATGGCGGGCCATCGCCCACATCGATGTAGGTGAACTCCCCTTCACGTTTCAGATGCTCCTCGTTCGCCATTGCGATGCGTTCAAAGGTAGCGGGATGGTTGGAACATGGAAATGGGACTCAGTTCCGCAGCCAGTGCTGTCGTATAAGCTGGGGGAAGTGGATCACGCGCGCACGTCCGTTCTCCTCGAAAAGGAAGGGGTCCACGTCGCGGGCCATCTGCTCCATATCGAGCGAAGCACACCGTTCCAGCAGGGCTTCGCAAAGCGCCCGCGTATCGTCCAGCCCGCGCCGTTCCTTCAAGTAGTCCATGTCGGGAGCGGTCACGCCGCGCGACAGGAGGAAGGCCACATCGAAGAAGTCGCGGCCCTTGCTGCGTTTGCGCTCCAGTATGGCAAGGCATTTCTGCGCGAGCAGCAACGGCAGCGGTGTGGAGAGCAGGTTCGTGAAGGTGTCGAAGCGGTCCAGCAGTGCCACCTCCGGCTCGTACCGGTA
The DNA here is from genome assembly GCA_019638075.1 of Flavobacteriales bacterium. Lineage (GTDB taxonomy): Bacteria > Bacteroidota > Bacteroidia > Flavobacteriales_F > PHOS-HE28 > PHOS-HE28. The sequence goes on from JAHBUM010000009.1 coordinate 14,945, forward strand.
ATGCTGCGGCTCCGCATCGAGGCTGATCAGGATCTTCGCCTCCACATGGCCGCTGAGGCCCTCTTGGAACAGCAGGCCGGGCAGCTTCACGTAACAGTGGTACGCGCCTTTCTTCACCACGTCTACATGCACGGTGTAGCCCATGCGTTCCAGACCGGTGCGCACCACTTCGGCCACTTCGTCGAACGCTTCGGAGGACAGGCCCCGGTTGTCGAAGTCGAGGTCTTCGCTGAACCGCGAATTGTCATGCACCAGCCGCAGGCACGTGCCGCCGAGGAACACGAGCTCCCGTCCGAGCGGGCTGGTGTAGATCAGGTGCAGGATCCGGCATTGCAGATACTCGCGCAGCAGGAACTGCGGCTTGGTGTGCAGCGCGGCCGGGTAGTACCGCTTGATGGAATGGAGGTCAAGCATGCTCTTTCATCAGATCGAGGAAGATACGGACGCGCCGGTGGAAGCGCTTGTTGGTGCTGAACGACATGTAGGTGCGCAGGCGGTCCATGTCGAACTCGCGCTGCATGTCGGTGAAGTTGAAACGCATGCCTTCCTGCACCAGCGGATCGTCGAAGCGCCGCTCGAAGTAGAGCAGGTCGAGGAGCGCCTTTTCCCGATGCGCGAACCGCACCCGGCGGCCGTTGCGCTCCACCAGTTCGTAGCCGAAGTAGAACGATGGCGGAACGGTGCGGTAGTCCAGCCGGAACCGCCCGCGCTCCACGCGCCATGTCTTCCGGGTGGTCACGGAGGTGGTCACGAACACCGCCTCGGGAATGTACCCGTAAGTCCACAGCGCGGAGTACAGGCTTATATAGGAAGGGTCGTAGAGCCGGTTCGCGATGTACCACATATCGTGCTCGCTGCGGATGAAGTCCGAGAAGATGTACGTGCCCCGCGCCACCTTGGTCAGGTAGCCTTTGTGCTGCCACTCGGTCAACCTCTTCCGGTCAAAGTCCGGGAAGGCGAGCCGGGCATCGTTCAGGGAGAAACATCCCAGCGGCAATAGCGACCGCTCGAAGGCTTTGTATGATGTGTTTATTTCCAAAACGCGCTAAAATTAGCATGTTTCGAGAATGAATTCGTGTTTTGGGAGGTGGGAGACCCTCTTTCGGGTTCTTGCCGCCATTGCGGATCATGTCAGGAACGGGAAGAAAATATCCCGTTCCTGACACAAAGCTGAGGAGGTTGCGGGCCACCCACCCACCCGCCCCCCACTTCCCGCCACTTCTCCCGCCTTTGGCGTTCCGCACACTGCCCTGTTCATCAATAATGCCCTGATCCCCAGCGCATCCGTATCTGCGTCCGGATCTTTCGGGGGTGCCCGGAGGCGTCCATGCCCGGATCGTTGATCGCCGAAAGGCTGTTGATAAGCCCCCACTTCCTCCCACTGTGCCAAATGGCCGATTTGCAAGCCCATAGCGGCTATGTGACAACTTTTGCACACCTTCGCCGTTGAATAATTATCAACAAGAAGGACAGATCGGGGAAATAAGTGGGGGTTTGTGGGCGGAAGCCCGCTACTTTCGCGACCATTCCTGCGAGCATGCACCATGCTGAACCTGTTAGGGGAATACCCGTCGACCTTGGATGCCAAGAGCCGCGTGCTCTTGCCCGCCGCGCTGAAGAAGCAGCTCGGTGGCGCGGAGTCCAAGGGCTTCGTGGTGAACCGCGACGTGTTCAGCGAGTGCCTCGTGCTGTATCCGATGGACGAGTGGAACAGGACCAGCGCCCAAGTGGCCAGCCTCAACCGCTTCGATCCGGACAACGTGGAGTTCATCCGGCGCTTCCTCAACGGGGCCACGCCGGTGGAACTCGACGCCAGCGGACGGTTGCTTGTGCCCAAGACGCTGATGGCCTACGCCCAATTGGGCAAGGACATCGTGTTCACCGGCATGGGCGACCGCATCGAGATATGGGGCGAGGAGCAGCACAAGCGCGCGCTCAGCGGGAACGTGGACTTCAAGTCACTGGCCGCGAAAGTGATGGCGGGAAAACCTGCCAAAACCAATGACGCATGAGTACCACGACCCCGTTCTTTTACAAGCCTGTCTTGAAGGATTGAACATCCGCCCCGACGGCGTCTATGTGGACGTTACGTTCGGCGGCGGTGGCCACAGCAAGGCCATCCTCCAACAACTGGGTCCGCATGGCCGCCTGATCTCGTTCGATCGGGATCGCGATGCTTGGCGCAACGCTCCCTCGGATGATCGCTTCACCCTGGTGAAGGCCGACTTCCGCTGGCTGAAGAACCACCTGCGCTTCCTGCACGCGCTGCCGGTGGATGGTCTGCTCGCCGACCTCGGCGTGAGCAGCCACCAGTTCGATACCGGCGCACGCGGCTTCAGCTTCCGGTTCGATGGCCCGCTGGATATGCGCATGGACCACCGCGCGAAACGCACCGCATCGCAACTGCTACGCGATCTGGACGAAGCCGCACTTACCGATGTGCTGCGCAAGTACGGCGAGGTGGATGGAGCGCATCGCGTGGCGCGGCAACTGGTGAAGGCCAACGTGAATACACGCATCGGCACCACGTTCCAACTCGTGGAAGCACTGAAGCCGGTGACGCCCCGCGCGAAGGAGAGCGCCTTCCTCGCGCAAGTGTTCCAAGCGTTGCGCATCGCGGTGAACGATGAGCTGGCTTCGCTGGAAGCACTGCTCACGCAAAGCACCGAGGTGATCGCGCCGGGCGGACGACTGGTGGTGATGAGCTACCACTCATTGGAGGATCGCCTGGTGAAGAACTGGATGCGCAGTGGCGATCTCGGCGGCGAGGAAACGAAGGATGTCTTCGGCAACCGCACGCGACCGTTCAACCCTTCAAGCAACAAGGCGATCCAACCCACGGATCTGGAGATAGCAAGGAACCCCCGGGCACGAAGCGCCCGACTGAGAATAGCCACACGCACGTGAACAAGCTGCGCGACAAGAAGGAAGAGGAAGCACCGGAGGCCGAGGCCGCCCCGGCGAAGCCGCGCGCCTCCGCGAAGGCGAAGAAGAGCGCTGCTCCCGGCGCTGTCGCCCGTGTGCCGAAGCTGATGATCGGCGTGCTCAACGGATCCTTCCTCACGAAGGAGAAGGTGCTGGGCAACATGCCGTTCATCCTCTTCTGCGCGGGGCTGATGATCGCCTACATCGCCTATGGCTACCAAACCGAGCGTGTGGTGCGCGACCTGCACCGCACCGATACCGAGCTGAAGGAACTGCGCTCCGAGCACATCACCATCAGGGCGCAACTGGAGAAGGCCGAACAGCAGAGTCAGGTGGCCGCAGGCATCGGCCAGCTCGGCCTGAAGGAAAGCCGCGTGCCACCGGTGAAGATAGAGGTGGACAAGGATGAACTGAAAAGCACGCGCACGCCATGACGGAGAACAAGCAGTTCCGTGCCCGCGCCAACATGGTCTATCTCGCCATCGTGGTGTTCGCGTGTGCCATCGCGGTGAAGCTCTTCACCATCCAGATCGCCGAGGGCGACAAGTGGCTGGCCAAGCGCGAGACGGTGAGCACCATGTACCGCACGGTGCAGCCCGATCGCGGCCACATCTACAGCGAGGATGGCCGCCTGCTCGCCACCAGCGTGCCCGAGTACGACGTGCGCATGGACATGATGGCGAACGGCCTCACCAACGAATTGTTCAGCGCCAACATCGACTCCCTCAGCCACGCGCTTTCCGCCCTGTTCGGCGATCGCACCGCCGCCGAATACAAGCGCGACCTCACCGATGCGCGCCACCGCAAGGAACGCTACTACTTGGTGAAGCGCCGCGCCGATCACACACAGGTGCAGAAGCTGCGCACCTTTCCCTTGTTCCGTCTCGGCAAGTACAAAGGCGGACTGGTCACCGAGAAGCGCACCGTGCGCGTGCACCCGTTCGGCCGCCTTGCTTCGCGCAGCGTGGGCCATGTGCTGCGCGACAGCAGCACGCTCGGCCTCGAAGGCGGCTACGACAAGTGGTTGAAGGGCGTGACCGGCCGCCGCTTGGAACGCCGCCTCACCGGCGGTGTGTGGATGCCCGTGGACAACGGCGATGGCGTGGACCCGGTGGTCGGAAGCGACATCCATACCACGATCGACATCAACCTGCAGGACGTGGCCGATGCCGCGCTGGAGAGGCAACTGGTGAAGCACGGCGCGCAGTACGGCACCGTGATCGTGATGGAGGTGGAGACCGGCTACATCAAGGCCATCAGCAACCTCACGCGCCGCAACGACAGCACTTACGTGGAGGACCTCAACTACGCCGTGGCCCACGCGACGGAACCGGGGTCGACGTTCAAGCTGGCCTCACTGATGGTGGGCTTCGAGGACGGCACCATCAAGCCCACCGATACGGTGGATACGAAGAAGGGACAGGTACGCTTCTACAACCGCATCATGAAGGACTCGCACGAAGGCGGCTATGGCAGGATCACCTTGCGGCGCGCCTTCGAGCTCTCGTCGAACACGGGGATCAGCGTGGCGATCAACAGCGCATACCAGAAGGAGCCGAAGCGTTTCGTTGAAGGCCTCAAGCGGATGGGCCTGCACGAGATCACCGGCGTGATGATCCCCGGCGAAGCGACGCCCGTGCTACGCAGCCCCGGCGACAAGGGCTGGAGCGGCGTGAGCCTGCCGTGGATGAGCATCGGTTACGAGATAGCCCTGACGCCGTTGCAGACCCTCGCCTTCTACAACGCCGTGGCCAACAACGGCCGGATGATGCGCCCGCAGTTCGTGGACCGCATCTCGCGCAACGGCAAGGTGATCGAGCGCATGGCGCCGCAGGAGATCAATCCGAAGATCTGCTCGCAAGGCACGCTCGACATCGTGCATGGCATGCTGCAAGGCGTGGTGGACAGCGGCACTGCCGTGAACCTGAAGGCCGCTCATTTCGCCATCGCCGGCAAGACCGGCACCGCGCAGGTCGCGAAGAACGGAAGCTACAAGGAGCACGGACAGAGCTATCAGGCCTCGTTCGTGGGCTACTTCCCCGCGAACGCGCCGAAGTACAGCTGCATCGTGCTGGTGAACGGGCCCACCATGAGCGGCTACTACGGCAACGTGGTGGCGGGTCCGGTGTTCAAGGAGATCGCCGACAAGATCTACAGCAACCGTATCGAGCTGCAACAGGGTACCGAACTGGCCGAGGCGAGCGGGCCGCGCACGCCGGTGAGCATGAGCGGCCACGGCGGCGATCTGCGCACGGCATTGGCCGGATTGAAAGTGCCCGTGACCTACGAAGGCGAAAGCGAATGGGTGACCACCGAAGCGGGCGACAGCACCGTGGTGCTGAAGCCGCGCGGTATCCCCGCCGATGCCATGGACCGCGTGCCGAACGTGCTGGGCATGGGCCTGCGCGATGCGCTGTACATACTTGAGAACCGCGGCCTGCACGTGAGGGTGCAGGGCAATGGCATGGTGCGGCGGCAGTCGCTGCAACCGGGATCGAAGGCGATGCAGGGATCCACGATCGTGATCGAACTGACATGAAGCTGCTGAAGGACATATTGTACAAGGTCCGCATCGAGCAGGTGGTCGGTTCCACGAACACGGCGATCGAGGCCATCACGTTCGACAGCCGCAAGGTGGTCGCCTTCACGGCCTTCGTGGCCACGCGCGGCACACAGGTGGATGGTCACAGCTTCATCGCGAAGGCGATCGAGAGCGGCGCGAGCGCGATCATCTGCGAAGAGCTGCCCGCCGAACTGAAGGATGGCGTGACCTACGTGCGCGTGGACGATGCGGCCGTCGCGCTCGGCATCATCGCCGCCAACTTCCACGATCACCCCTCGAAGAAGCTGAAGCTCGTGGGCATCACCGGCACCAACGGGAAGACGAGCGTGGCGACATTGCTCTTCCGCCTGTTCCGCTCGCTGGGCTACAAGTGCGGCCTCATCAGCACGGTGGAGATCCGCATCGGCCAGCGCACCATCCCCAGCACGCACACCACGCCCGATGCCGTTCGCCTGAACGAGATCCTCGCGGAGATGCTGGCCGAGAAAGTGACGCACTGCTTCATGGAGGTGAGCAGCCACAGCGTGGTGCAGGAGCGCATAGCCGGGCTGCACTTCGTGGGCGCGGTGTTCATGAACATCACGCACGACCACCTCGATTACCACGGCACCTTCGCCGAGTACATCAAGGCCAAGAAGCGCTTCTTCGATCAGCTGCCCTCCACCGCCTTCGCACTGGTGAACGCCGATGATGCGAACAGCGCGGTGATGCTCCAGAACACCAAGGCCGGCAAGCACTCCTTCGCGGTGCGGAACATGGCCGATCGCAAGGCCCGCATCGTGGAGAACCAGCTGACCGGCCTTCACCTGAACATCGACGGGCACGATCTGTATTCGCGGCTGATCGGCGAGTTCAACGCCAGCAACCTGCTCGCGGTTTACACCGTGGCCACGCTCCTCGGCGAGCCTGCCATGAACGTGCTTACCGCACTGAGCGACCTGCAACCGCCGCGCGGCCGTTTCCAGATCGTGCGCGGCACCAGCGGTGTCATCGGCATCGTGGATTACGCGCACACGCCCGATGCGCTGAAGAACGTGCTTGCCACCATCAACGAGGTGTGTTCCGACAACGAGCAGGTGATCACCGTGGTGGGTTGCGGTGGCGATCGCGATCGCACCAAGCGCCCGATCATGGCGCGGATCGCCACGGAACTGAGCGGCCATGTGGTGCTCACCAGTGATAACCCGCGCAGCGAGGATCCAATGGCCATCCTGAACGAAATGCGCCAGGGTGTGCAGGCCGGTGACCAGTCGCGCGTGTGGGTGAACGTGGACCGCCGCGAAGCCATCCGGCAGGCGGTGGGCATGGCGAAGCCCGGCGATGTGGTGCTGCTCGCAGGCAAGGGCCACGAGACCTATCAGGAGATCAACGGCGTGAAGCACCCCTTCGACGACGTGGCCGTGTTGCAGGAAACCCTCGAACTCCTCCACAAGTAATGCTGTACCACCTCTTCGACTGGCTTGGTGCGGACGTTCCCGGTGCGGGGCTGTTCACCTTCATCTCCTTCCGCGCGGCCATGGCGGTGTTCGTGTCGCTGCTGATCTCGCTGTGGTGGGGCAAGGGTATCATCAACCTCCTGCGCCGCATGCAGGTGGGGGAGACCGTGCGCGACCTCGGCCTCGAAGGGCAGATCCAGAAGCAGGGTACCCCAACGATGGGCGGCCTCATCATCCTCTCCGCTACGATCATCCCCACACTGCTCTTCGCGAAACTCGACAACATCTACATCATCCTGTTGCTGGTCAGCACCGTGTGGCTGGGCACCATCGGCTTCGTCGACGACTACATCAAGGTCTTCAAGAAGGACAAGCGCGGGCTCGCCGGCAAGTTCAAGGTGGTGGGTCAGGTGGGCGTGGGCATCATCATCGGTGCAACGGTGTACTTCCACCCCGAGATCCGCACGCGCGTGGAGGTGCCCGAGGTGATCGCGCAGCAGTTCGACGAGAAGGATGTACACACCATCACCGAAGAGGACGGCACGGTGCATTACATGCTCAACCGGAAATCGCCGAACACGACGATCCCCTTCGTGAAGGACAACGAGCTAAACTACTCGTCCATCCTCGCGAAGCTCTTCGGCAACGGCGCGCGCCAGTACACGTGGATCCTGTACATCGGTATCGTCATCTTCATCATCACGGCTGTCAGCAACGGCGCCAACATCACCGATGGCGTGGATGGCCTCGCCACCGGCACCAGCGCCATCATGGTGCTCGCGCTCGGCATCCTCGCGTACGTGAGCGGCAACATCATCTTCGCGCACTACCTCGACATCATGTACATCCCCGGCAGCGGGGAACTGGCGGTGTTCATCGGCGCGCTGCTCGGCGCGTGCATCGGCTTCCTCTGGTACAATGCCTATCCCGCGCAGGTGTTCATGGGCGATACCGGCAGCCTCGCGCTCGGCGGCATCATCGCCACGCTCGCCATCCTCGTGCGCAAGGAACTATTGATCCCCGTGCTGTGCGGCATCTTCCTCGTGGAGAACCTCAGCGTGGTGGCACAGGTCTCGTACTTCAAGTACACGAAACGGAAGTACGGCGAAGGACGCAGGATCCTGCTGATGTCGCCGCTCCACCACCACTACCAGAAGAAGGGCATCCACGAGAGCAAGATCGTGAGCCGCTTCTGGATCGTGGGGATCATGCTCGCCGTGTTGTCCATCGTAACCCTGAAACTCCGATGAGCCGGATCGTTGTCCTTGGAGCGCAGGAGAGCGGCGTGGGCGCGGCGCGGCTGGCGAAGCAGCGCGGGCTGGATGTGTTCGTGAGCGACATGGGGGCCATCAAGCCTGACTATCGCGAGGTGCTGAAGAAGCACGGCATCGCGTTCGAGGAAGGCGGCCATACGGCGGATCGTGTGCTCGCGGCCGATGAGATCGTGAAGAGCCCCGGCATCCCCGATACGGCGGCGCTGGTCAAGGCGGCTCGCGAGAAAGGCATCCCGGTGATCAGCGAGATCGAGCTCGCCTACCGCTACTGCAACGGCAGGATCGTGGCGATCACCGGCAGCAACGGCAAGACGACGACCACGCTCCTTACGCACCACATCCTGAAGAAAGCCGGGCTGGATGTGGCCGTAGGAGGCAACGTGGGCAACAGTTTCGCCGCGCTCGTGGCCGATGGCGACAATGCCTACTACGTGCTTGAGCTGAGCAGCTTCCAGCTCGATGGCATCCGTGAATTCCGCCCTGACATCGCGGTGCTGCTCAACATCACGCCGGATCACTTGGACCGCTATCAGCACCGCATGGAGAACTACGTGGCGAGCAAGTTCCGCATCGCCATGAACCAGCGGGAGGGCGACCACTTCATCCACTGCGCCGACGACCCGGAGTCGAACGCGTGGCTTCAACAGCATTCCGTGAAGGCGCAACGACTGCCCTTTTCCATCCAACACAGCGTCGAACGCGGCGCCTTTCTGCAAGACGGCCACATCCACATCACAACCAACACATCCACTTTCAGCATGTCCATCATCGAACTCGCCCTGAAAGGCAGGCACAACGTCTACAACTCCATGGCAGCAGGCATCACGGCCCGCGTGCTGGAGGTAAGCAACGACCTGTTGCGCGAAAGCCTCAGTGACTTCCAGAACGTGGAGCACCGCCTCGAACACGTCGCCATGGTGCATGGTGTCGAGTTCATCAACGACTCCAAGGCCACCAACGTCAACTCCGTGTGGTACGCGCTGGAGAGCATGAACAAGCCCGTGGTGTGGGTGGCCGGCGGGCAGGACAAGGGCAACGACTACGCCGCGTTGATGGACCTCGTGAAACACAAGGTGAAGGCCATCGTGTGCATGGGCGTGGACAATGCCAAACTGCACGAGGTGTTCGGAGGGTTGGTGCCCACCATCCTCGATACCACGAGCGCGGAGCAGGCCGTCGTCGCAGCCAACAGCATCGCCGAAGCCGGTGATGTGGTGCTGCTGAGCCCCGCCTGCGCCAGCTACGACCTCTTCACGAACTACGAGGAGCGCGGCCGCAGGTTCAAGGCGGCCGTGAAAGCGCTCTGACCATTCAACCGCAAGGCCATGGAACAGAACGATAATGCCCCACTGCTGCGGCTGGCCGGAGGACAGCTCGTGGAAGCCCGCCGTGCCGCGCTCTCCGCGCAGGGCACCGGCCCGCACCGTCTGGAGCATGTGGCCACGCTGAACGAGGTGGCCTTCATCAACGATTCCAAGGCGACCTTCCTCGATGCCGCGCTGGAGTCGCTCGCGCAGATGTCCGGCAATGTGGTGTGGGTCGTGGGCGACATCAGCAGCGAGATGGACGAAGGCTACGTGCAGGATCTGCTGAAGGAGAAGGTGAGCGCCATGGTGCTCTTCGGCCGCACGGCCGATGGTGTGGCCCGCGATGGCATGTCGCCCGTGGAGCATCTGTACGTGACCGACGAGTTGCGCACGGCGGTGTTCCTCGCGAACGAACTGGCGCGGCCCGGTGATACGGTGCTGTTCAGCCCGGCATGCCCGAGCGGCAACGGTTTTGCGAACTACGAAGAGCGCGGCGCGGAGTTCAAACGCGCGGTGCGTGATCTCTAAGGATGTCGAACGCAATGAAATACAAGGGGCAGGAGCAGGGACAGGAGGCAGTTGCCCCTGCTCCTGCCCCTGCGCCTTGCAATTAGGATCATGAACACGGTGTTCCAAAAGCTGAAGGGCGATCGCGTGATCTGGATGACGGTCCTGTTCCTGGGACTGATCAGCCTGCTCGCGGTGTACAGCTCCATCAGTTCGCTTGCGTTCAAGCGCGAGGGTGGGGGCACCATGCACTTTTTGGTGAAGCATGGCATCATGCTGCTCACCGGCGGCGCCATCATGTACTACGCGTCGCGCCAGCAGTTCACCATCTACTCGCGGTTGTCGCAGTTGCTGATCGGGGTGATGGCCGCGCTGTTGCTGCTCACGCTGCTCCTCGGGTCGAACATCAACGATGCCAGCCGCTGGATCACCATTCCCTTCATCAACCAGAGCTTCCAGACCAGCGACCCCGCCAAGGTGGTGCTCATCGTCTACCTCGCGCGTGTGCTCGGGAAGAACCAAGGGCAGGAATGGACCCTGCGCGACGTGCTCGTGAAATTGATGCTGCCGGTAGGCGTCATCTGCGGGTTGATCCTGCCCGCCAACTTCTCCACGGCGGCGGTGCTCTTCGCGGTGTGCCTCATCATCATGTTCATCGGGCAGGTGCCCATGAAGCACATGGTGATGATCGTCGGTGCGGCGGTCGGGGTCTTCATCCTCCTGCTCATCCTTGCGAAAACAACGCCCGGCCTGTTGCCGCGCTTGGATACATGGGTGGGCCGTATCGAATCGTTCGGCGTGGAGGATCACGATGCCAACTATCAGGTGGAGCATGCCAAGATCGCGATCGCGTCCGGTGGCTTCCTGCCGAACGGGCCGGGTTCCGGCGCATCGCGCAACTTCCTGCCGCACCCATATTCCGATATGATCTACGCCTTCATCATCGAGGAGTACGGAAGCATCCTCGGTGGTCTCGGCCTGCTGTTGCTCTACCTCATCCTGCTCTTCCGTGCTGTGCGCATCGCCTCGAACTGCACCAAACCGTTCGGTGCGCTCGCTGCCATCGGCCTCGGCCTCATGCTCGTGATGCAGGCGATGATCAACATGGCCGTTGCCGTCAACCTCGTTCCAGTGACCGGTCAGCCCCTGCCCTTGGTGAGCATGGGCGGCACCAGCGTCTGGTTCACCTGCCTCGCCATCGGCATCATGCTCAGCGTGAGCCGTGGCGCCGAAGAACAAGCGCCTTCAAAACAACCCGATGTCAAACGCCCACGGACAGCACTTGCGTGATAGCGCCCTGCGGGTGATGATCTCCGGTGGAGGCACCGGCGGTCACATCTTCCCGGCCATCGCCATCGCCAACGCGGTGCGCGAGCGGGAGAGTGCCACCCAGTTCCTTTTCGTGGGTGCGGAGGGCAAGATGGAAATGGAGAAGGTACCCGCAGCGGGTTACGCCATCGAAGGCCTGCCGATCCGTGGGTTCCAACGCGGTTCCATCATGAAGAACCTCGCATTGCCGTGGCGCGTGCTGCGCAGCATGATGAAGGCGCGGAAGCTCGTGCGCACCTTCAAGCCGCATGTGGCCGTGGGTGTTGGTGGCTATGCGAGCGGCCCGTTGCTCGCCGCCGCGCAGCGCATGCACGTACCCACGTTGATCCAAGAGCAGAACAGCTTTCCGGGCAAGACGAACATCTACCTCGGCAAACGCGTGGATCGGGTCTGTGTGGCATACACGGGCATGGAGCGCTTCTTTCCCAAGGAAAAGGTCCTTTTCACAGGCAATCCTGTCCGTCAGGATGTAGTGCGTCTCACCGGGAAACGTCCGCGCGGGATGGAGTTCTTCGGACTTGCGGAGGGTCGGCCTGTCGTGTTCATCACCGGCGGCAGCTTGGGCGCACGAGGCATCAACCACGGTGTAAAGGCCGCGCTTGCTGAGTGGAAGGCGGCTGGGACCCAAGTGATCTGGCAGACCGGGAAGCACTTCCACGAAGCAGCCAAGGAAGCGGTGTCGGCACTCGACTATGCCGATTGCAAGGTGCATGAATTCGTGGCGCGCATGGATCTGGCGTATGCCGTGGCCGATCTCGTGGTGGCGCGTGCGGGCGCGATCAGCGTGAGCGAACTGTGCCTTGTCCAAAAGCCCGCTGTGCTGGTCCCTTTGCCCACTGCGGCGGAAGACCACCAGACGTACAATGCACGCGCGCTCACCGATATAGGAGCTGCGGTGCTTCTACGCGATGCGGACACTGTGGCACAACTCGGCCCGTTGGTGACAAAGCTGCTCGCCGATCGGGACTATCTGGATCACCTGAGCACGAGGATCGCAGACCTCGGAATAGGGAACGCCGCCGAGATGATCGCTGCGGAAGTGATACGCCTTGGATACAGGACCATGGAAAGGAAGCCAACGCCCGCCATTGCATGAATCCCTTGAATGGACATAAGCTGTACTTCATCGGTGTCGGTGGCATCGGCATGAGCGGCCTTGCCCGCTACTTCCGCCGTCGCGGTGCTGATGTG
>JAHBUM010000090.1 GCA_019638075.1 Flavobacteriales bacterium
CGTCATCATCATCATCGTCGTCGTTCTCCGGGGCGGGCGGCTCGGGATCCTCCACGGGCACCACCTCATCGGCGGTGGCCAGTGCGGCGATGGCCTCGTCATCATCCACGAAGGCCGGGCCTATCTGCTTCGGCTTGCCTGCCTTGGCGGCTTGGGCCTCCATGATCTTGTTGATCAGGTCCTGCTTCTTCAGCGTATCGGCCTTCTTCCGGTTCAGTTCGCGGGCGATCTCCTTCAACTCGGAGAGCTTCATGCCGCTGAGTGCGGTCTGGTCGTGCATGCGACGATCGGATGTGGTTGGGGAAGGACCGCTTGGGTCCGTGGGAAAGCCCGGTGGGGGCTTCAGAGGTCAGAACGGTAAGGAAGGAAGTTCAAAGGGAGTTGGACGAGCCAGCGACCATCGCGGTCAAGGCCCCGGTCCCGGGGAATGCGGTGCAATGTTAAGGCGATCCGGGCAATGTGCGGACAAGCCCGTGCGGGGTAGTTTCGCACCGCCTTTTCAACGGCATGCACCATGTGGCAACGTAAACAGACCCTCTTTCTCGGCGTGGCGGCGTTGCTGGCCTTCGCCACGTGGCTCTTCCCGGTGGCCACCTACGAGCGTGGAAGGGACCAGTTCATCTTCCGCACCACCGGCCTGTTCAACACCGATGGTATCGAAGTGGCCGATGCCGCGCTGAAGATGCCCTTCAACATCATCCTCACCGTGCTGGGCGCGGCGTTGGTGGCGTGCATCTTCTTCTTCAGCAACCGCCCGCGCCAGATCCGTTTCGTGCGCGGCACCTACCTGATCACCCTCGGCACCATCGCCTTCCTCTTCATCACGGATAACTCGATCCAGTCCTACCTGGGGCAGGGCGGCGCCACAGTGGTGAGCCACTACGGCCTGTCCTTCTTCCTCCCCTTGGGTACGTTGATCCTGTCGTTCCTTGCCGAGCGCGCCATCAAGGCCGATGAGGAACTGGTGCGCAGCGCGGATCGGTTGCGTTAGCCCTTCGCCACCGCCGCCTTGAACTTCGCGATGGCTTCGCGCGTGAAGTCGCTCAACACCAACCTTCCGCTGATCTTGGCGCGCTCGATCAGGAGTTGGTCCCAATCCTCGGTGCCTTTCCACATCACGCGCTTCAGCTCGGCCATGGCTTCGGGGCTGTAAGCCGCCAGTTCCTTGGTGTGCGCCTCGATGCGGGCATCCAGCGCTTCCACGGTGGGGAAGGCCTCTGCGTACATGCCGCGTTCCACGCACCATCCGGCTTCGCGGCGCAGGGCGGGGGAGGCGCTCAGCAGGCCGAAAGTGCCGGTGCCCACCTTGCGTTCCACGGCAGGCCCCACCACGAACGGGCCGATGCCGATGGCGAGCTCGCTCAGGCGCGCGCTGGCTTTCTCGTGCGCGTAGGCGATGTCCACCGCGCAGGCGAGGCCCACGCCACCGCCCACGGTATGCGCGTGGATGCGGCCGATCACCAGCACGGGTGCCTTGCGGATGGCGTTGATCACATGCGCGAAGCCGCTGAAGAACTCCAGCCCGGTGGCGGCATCGCTGATGGATACCAGCTCATCGAAGCTGGCCCCGGCGCAGAACGCCTTGTCGCCATCGCTGCGCAGCACGATCACGCGTACCGAGGGGTCCTTCCCACATGCTGTGATGGCATCGGCCATGCCGCGCAGGATGTGGCCGGGCAGGCTGTTGCTCTTCGGGTGGTGGAAGGTGACGGTGGCGACACCTTCGCTCACGCTGCTTTTCACATATCCGTCGCTCATGGCATGGCTTTGTTGGGCCAAAGGTCGGCATCGCGGTGTGACGCACCCTATCTTGCGGCGTCTCATTACCCGAACCAATAGAACAGGACTACCATGCTCGATCAGATCATCAACGGCCTCAAACAGCAGGCTGGCCCCCAGCTCCTCAGCCAATTCGGCCTCAACGAAAAACAGGTCGGCGGATCCATCAGCGCGGCCGCCGACAGTGTGAAGGAAGCCATGAGCGGCAGCGGCTTCAACATGAGCGATGCCCTCAGCCTCTTCGGTGGCCAGAAGAGCGCTGCGGCCGACGGCCTGATGAAGAACATCGGCGGCCTGTTGCAGAGCAAGCTGACCGGACAGGTGGGTCTCGATGCGGGCAAGGCCAGCGGCGTGGCGGGCATGCTGCTGCCCATGCTCACCGACCTCGTAAGCAAGCACGTGGGCGGCGATGCCAAGAACCTGCAGTCGCTGATCGGTGGCGGCAACCTCGCGGGCGCAGCGAAAGGTCTGCTTGGCAACCTTTTCAAGAAGTAGCACACCAAGCATCCATACCAGCGGCCGCTCTGCTCATCGTGGGCAGGGCGACCGTTCCGTTGTTGAACGGACGTTGCGCTACCTTCATCGCGCATCCACGCTTTTCGCCATGAGGACCACCACATACGCCCTGCCGCTCGCCGCCCTTGCTCTGCTGTGCTCCTGCAACGTGAACAAGATGCTGGAGAAGCGCACGGTGCGCACCTTCGAGCAGAACGGCATGGAGCCGCGCACCTTCACCGATCCGGATGGCCCGCATTTCGTGTGGGCGGGCAGGGATCTCGCGAAGGGTTCGAGGCCGAAGCTCATGCTCGTGCATGGCATCACCAGCAGCAGTGCCATGTGGGCGGGCAACGTGCGCGAGCTTTCGCAGCATTTCGACCTGATCGTGCCTGACCTGATCGGGCATGGGCGCAGCACGAAGCAGTGGAGCGGGCACAGCGTGGATGCGCAGGTGGCCCATCTGGCGCTTCTGCTGGACAGCCTCGGGGTACACGAGCCGGTGTACGTGGTGGGCAATTCCTATGGCGGAGCGATGGGTGCCAACTTCGCGGAACGTCATCCGGAGCGTACGAAGGCGCTCGTGATCAGCGACGGGCCTGCGAGCGACTACACCAGCGCCATCGCCGACAGCGTGGCCCGCAGCCACGGCGCCACGGACATCGCCGGCTTCTTCACGCCGAAGAACCCCGATGAGATGTACCGCCTGCTCTCCGTGGCATTGTACGAGCCGCCCAAGGTGCCCGCATTCGCCCGGAAGCAACTGTTCAAGAAATATCAGTCGCATCAGGCCGCCTACCTCGGCCTGTTGCAGGACCTGTTGAAGAACGAACAACGCTACGCGGAGAAGCGGTACATGTGGACCATGCCGGTGTACGTGCTGTGGGGAGAGGGCGACAGGTTGATCCCACCGCCCGTTGGCAGGGGCATCGCCGCGCGTAACGAGCTGCCTGCCGATCACCTGATCATGATGCCGAAAGCCGGGCATGCCACGAACATGGATCAGCCGGAGGACTTCGCGGGCCATCTGTTGCGGATACTGAAGGATGTGCCCTGCGTGGACGCAGCGCGCAGGAGCGAGGGACCGTGTACGATGGAGTACGACCCGTACTGCGGCTGCGATGGGAAGACCTATCCGAACCGGTGTGCGGCATGGCGCGCAGGCGTGCAGCTTACCGGGCGCGGTGAGTGCGAATAGGCGCGCCATCCACGATCGATCGTGGGATCCAGCGGCCATGCCCGAACGTGGGTCGTAAGGTGCTGTTGGTCGGGCATCGCAGGCCGATCATCTATTCCAGTGGACAGGGCTTGCCATCATCACTTCTTTTGCATGAAGCGATGGACCCAGGCGGACGGAACCCCGCATGACCATGGCCCCAAGGAAGTCCCGGTCTTATTCCATAGAACCTGCACCATGGAAAGGAAGAACCTGCTGCCTCCGGCGTTGTTGGAACGATTGCGTCGGCATCTGTACGAGATCGATTTCGTGTACCGCCGCTTGCCGGCCGTGCTGGAACGCGCCGTGCTGGCCACCACCATCCAGCAGTGGGGGGCGGTGTTCCGCGATCAGGTGGCCTCCACGCGCAGCCACCGGGCCGAACTGGAAAAGCTGGTGGTGTTCTGGGGCCAGCGTCTGCGACCCTGCGCATGTGCCGAGGTGGATTCGCTCCTCAACGAAGTACACCATGCTCTTGCCTCGCGCGATGGCACCAGCGCATTGGACCATCGCCTGCACGAGCTCTTCAGCACGTTGCGCCGCATCGTCATGGACCGCTTGGGCGAAGGCATCCAACTGGCCGAACGGCTCGGCGAACTGGAACTGGCCCGTGGGTTGGAGGCGCTCATCACCGGTGAGCGTGCCCAACAGCAGATGATGGGGGCACCGTGGGAGGATGATCTTCCCGCCGTGGTCTCCGCAGCATAGCGAAATGTCGTTAAGCTAAGTGGAACAGGTGGGTCCCTGTGACACCCTTCGGGGTCGAATACCAATCCTATGTTCTGCTAATCGCTGTGACCCTTTCAGGGTCAGGCATGCATGGCTCCCCTGACCCTGAAAGGGTCACAGCGATTAGAAATATGACCCGTATGGTATTCGACCCGAAGGGTGTCGCAGGCCAATGGAAACATCTGCCGTCCTTGGGATCGGGACCTCCTTCTCCCTAACTTAAGGACATTGGGCAGAACGGTATCAGGCGCGTTGCGCGTGGGGCAGGTTCCCGGATACGCGTTCGATCAGGAAACTGCCTTTACCGGCGATCGCGAGGCCGAACCGGTCCCGATCCAGCTTCACGTACATCACGTTGCGTGTCGAGAGCATCACCGCTTCGCCGCCGATCACCG
This sequence comes from Flavobacteriales bacterium, assembly GCA_019638075.1. Lineage (GTDB taxonomy): Bacteria > Bacteroidota > Bacteroidia > Flavobacteriales_F > PHOS-HE28 > PHOS-HE28. Next base: position 4,615 of record JAHBUM010000090.1, read on the forward strand.
CCAGCGACAGCACGTTGTCCTCATCGGGAGTGAAGGCGTGCGCGGGATCCAGCAGTTCGGCGAAGAAGGTGCGGTCGCCGTGGCGGGTCTCCACCCAACGCTGCATCAGGGCGGTTATCGTGGGCACACGGCTCTCCGGCATCCTGAGGCTGTGCATGTCCGCGTGTACCCGGCGGATCCACGGGGCCAGCTCGCCCAGCTCTTCCGGCGTGGGCTCGTCCGCCGCCCATAGCCGCAGGGGCATGGGTGGCTGTTCATCCTGCGTGATCACTATTTGCCGGGCTTCCAGATCGCCCAGTCCCGTAACGAGGATCTCGTTCGCCACCAGGCCGAAGTAGTGTCCGGCTTCGCGGGATTGTGCTTCACCCGCTTTGAAGTGGAAGGTGAGGGCCATGGCGCTCATACGGCGGATCCCGTGCCAGGTTCGGGGGCGGCTCAGTAGCTTCGCTCCTCAACCGGTCTCTACCCATGGATGTACTACGTACCCTGTCATCGTGCCTGATCTTTCCGCTGGCGCTGGCGGCATACGCCCAGCCCCAGCCTTTCGGCTGCCACCACCACCGCAATGCAGCGGGCCTGCCTGCCATGACCGATGCCGCCCGCGAGCAGATCAACGAGACCATCGCCCGCAGCGACACCTTCGACATCCTTCACTACGACATCCACCTTGATCTGTCGAGGCTTCAGGCTTACGCGTTCAAGGCGTACACCAATGTGACCTTCACGCCGCGGATGGAAGGGCAGGAGCGGATCCGCTTCGACCTGTACCGGCTCACCGTGGATTCCGTGACCGGGACGGACGGCCCCTTGTTGTTCGCGCACGACGGAGCGTTCCTTGATGTGGAGCTGGGCGAGACACCAGCCGTGGGGGAGGAGCGCACCATCACCGTGTACTACCACGGAACACCGCACCGCGACCCGGAATGGGGCGGCTTCTACTACGAGTCGGGCTACGCCTACAATCTCGGCATCGGCCTTTCCACCATCCCGCCCAACTTCGGCAAGGTGTGGTACCCCTGCTTCGACAGCTTCGTGGAGCGCGCCACCTATACCTACCACGTACGCACCACCAACGGCAACCGCCTGCACGGACAGGGCGATCTGGTGGGCCAACAGCAGCTCGGCGGGGACACCATCATCCGCAGCTTCTCCTTTCCCCACGCCATTCCCACGCACCTCAGCGCCGTGGCCGTATCAACGTACAGGGACAGCAACTTCGTCCATTCGGGCGCGTATGGCGATATCCCGGTGCGGCTGTCGGCGAGGCAGCAGCAGTTCAATGCGATGGCGGCCAAGTTCGCGGATGTCGGTGCGGCCATCGACGTGTGCGAGCACTGGTACGGCCAGCACATGTACGACCGTGTGGGCTATGTGCTCACCACCGACGGCGCGCTGGAGATCCCCACCAACATCGCATACCCGGTACACATGACCGGGGAGTCCATCCTGAGCAACCGCGCCCTGTACACGCACGAGCTGGGCCACCACTGGTGGGGCGACCATGTGACGCCGTACGTACACAACGACATGTGGCTGAAGGAAGGCCCTGCCGAATACAGCGGCCACCTCGTGGAGGAATGGATCGGTGGGCGCGCCGGCCTCCTCAAGGCAGTGAAGGAGAACCACAGTTTCGTGCTGCGCGAAGCACACCTGCGCGATGGCGGCTTCCAACCGCTCTCCCCGATGCCCGATGCGCACATCTACGGCACGCACACCTACTACAAGGGCGCCTCGGTGATGCACAACCTTCGCGGCTATCTGGGCGATGCCCTTTTCCAGCAGGCGCTGCGCGGTGTGCAGGCGGACAGGGGGAACGGCACCATGACCCCGATCCAGTTCAAGGAGTCGTTGGAAGCCCATTCGGGCGTGGACCTGACCGCCTTCTTCGATGCGTGGGTGTTCGCGCCCGGCTATGCGGTCTTCGAGGTGCGTACGGTGGATACGCGCGCCGATGGGAACACGTGGGCCGTGGACTTGGAGATAGGCCAGAAGCTCTATGGTGCCACGGTGATGCACGAGGAGGTGCCCCTTGATGTGACCTTCGTTTCGGCGGAAGGCGTCGCGCACGATACTTCCATTGTAGCCGGAGGACCGTTGCTTGATGCCGCCTTCCAAGTGCCCTTCGAGCCCGCGATGGTGGTGCTGAACCGGAACACACGGCTGAACCAAGCCCGCACCGATCACGAGATCACCCTTGTGCCCGGCACCACCTTCACCAACTTGCTGCCATACGTGGACTTCCGCTTGTATGCTGCCAACCTCGCGGACAGCACACTGGTACGCGTGGAGCACATCTGGTGCGCCCCGGACCAAGGGCCGTTGGAGATCGGCGTATCCGCCATCAGCGATGCGCACTACTGGGTGGTGGACGGCCTGTGGCCCGAAGGAACACGGTTGGAAGGCCGCGTGTACTATCTGGGACAGGATGCGACCCGGCTGGACCATGCGCTGGTACACGGCGATGAGAACGGGATCGTGCTGCTGTACCGGCCCACACCCAACGACATGTGGACCTACGTCACCGACCTTACCATCGACCGGGGCGACCTTTCCAACGGCAACGGGATGATCCACGTGAACGACCTGCGCAAGGGCCAATATGCCTTCGGCCGTGTGGAGGAGTGGGTGGGTGTGTGGGAGGAGGAGGATTCCCCGTTCGCCATCAGCCTTGGCCCGGTCCCGGCGTCCAACACCCTTACGGCCACCGGCAATTTCGATGGATCGGCCAGTTTGTGGTGGGATGTGCTCGGGAGCGACGGCCGCCTGCTGCAACGCACGGTGTCGGCGGAGAGCGGCGCGTTCCACAAGCCTATCGATGTATCCGGCCTTGCCTCCGGGGCCTACATCCTGCGCGTGACGCAACAGTCCGGCGGGCGCCTGCACGAGCAGCGGTTCGAGGTGGTGCGCTGAGGGCCGGGGCCAAGCCGGTCCATGCGCTCTTCACCTGCATGGGGCATCTGTGCGATAAGCATATCGGGCATGACGCCGGACGTATGCTGAAGACGTTCTGTCGGTGTTCTGGCAACTTTCGTCGATGGATCGCGTATCAGCGCCTGCTGGTGGAACGACCGGTACAAGCGCATGACCCGTATCACCTCTCTCCTCGTGCTACTCGCTGCCATGGCCGTGCCAGCGGTGACCACTGCGCAAACTCTTGTATATCGCTGGTTGAACGTGCCCTGCGCACAGAACCTGAACTGCGATGAAGGCTGTTCGGCCTGCAACATGCCGGCCAACTCGAACAATGCGCTCTTCGGCTCCGGTGCCTCGTGGTTCGGCGTAGATGTGTGCCCGCATCCGGTGAGCGAGGCGGACAACGCCGTGTACACCACCGGCTGGTCCTACGAGGCCGATCCGTACATCTTCATCGGGTTCAATGCCATCTCCACCGACGATGTCCAGATCGACAGCATCATCGTGAGCCACCGCCGCAGCGCCGACGGCCCAAGGCTCCTCCGCGCCACCTTCAGCCCCGATCCCATGAACGTACCTGTGCTCCTCGGCGAAACGGAGGTCACCCAGCAGTTCGAGGAGACCATCTACACGGACCTTGGTTGCCTGCGCCGTAGCCCGAATTCCCCCTATCCGGGCATGCAGTTCCGGCTACAAGGCATCCACGGCGAAGGCGGCGATCTCCAGATCGATGAGGTACGCATAGTCTCCAGCCCATGCGCCACCATCCGAACGGGGATCACGGAAGATCTCCTGCGTTCCGCTGCGGCGCCCAATGGCCTGCTGGTGGATGTGCTCGGCCGCGCTGTTCCCGAACGCCCTGTTCCGGGCGTGTACATCGGTGCCCGCAAGCGCGTACAGGTCGTGCCGTGAGAGCCTGAACAGGCTCCAGGATCGGCTCACGAAGGCTTTGACCGGCTTCCTGCCCGTGGATGGAACTGCAGGATGTTGCTGCGCAGGTATTCGCGGTCCAAGTGCGTATAGATCTCGGTGGTGGTGATGCTCGCATGCCCCAGCATCTCCTGCACGGCACGCAGATCGGCGCCGCCCTCCACCAAGTGCGTGGCGAAGGAATGCCGGAACGTGTGCGGGCTGATGGTCTTGCGGATACCAGCCTTCACGGCCAGGTCCTTCACCAAGCCGAACACGAACATGCGGCTGAGCTTCCCGCCTCGCGCGTTCAGGAACACCATGTCCTCGGCGGAGGGCTTGCGCGGCAGATGCACCCGTTCGTGTTCGAGGTAGGTGTTGATGCAGGCCATCGCCTGCGGCCCTATCGGCACCAGCCGCTCCTTGTCGCCCTTGCCCACCACGCGGATGTAACCCTCATCGAAGTGCAGCCATGAACGGCGCAGCCCGCACACCTCGCTCACACGCAGGCCGCAACTGTACAGCACTTCCAGCAGGGCCTTGTTGCGATGGGCCAGCGGGCGGCTCATGTCCAGCGCGGCGATCATGGCATCGATCTCCTGCACGGTGAGGAAGACGGGCAGCTTGCGCGCCAGCCGTGGCCCCTGCAACAGTTCGGAGGGGTCGTGGGCGATGCTCTTTTCGCGCAGCATGCTACGGTAGAACACGCGAAGGGCGCTAAGGCTGCGGGCCTGACTGGTGGCCTTCGTTCCGCCCTTCACCGTAACGGCGATGAACGCCTGAAGGTCTTCCAGCAGCACCTTGTCCGGTGCGAGCGGTGGCTGCTGGGCTTCCGCATACACCCGCAGCTTGCCTACATCGCGGAGGTAGGCTTCAACGGTGCGGTCGCTCAATGCACGCTCCAGTTTCAGGTGCATCCGCAGGTCGGTCAGTGCGTCGTCCCAAGTCACATCACGAAGGTGCGCCGGTGGTGTGGAAGCGGCGGCGGCCGTTCCGTGGAAGTGCGAACCATGCGTTGTTCACGCGGAACCCCCAACTTCGCACCCATGCGCATCCTCATCATCAACGGCCCCAACTTGGATCTGCTGGGCATCCGCGAACCGCACATCTACGGCAGCCGCACGTTCGAGGAGTGCCTCGGAGAATTGCGTGCCTCGTTCCCGGACACCAGCATCGGCTACGCGCAGAGCAACGTGGAGGGCGAGATCGTGGGCCTGCTGCGCGCACGGGCGGCGGAGGTGGATGCCTTCATCCTGAACGCCGGTGGCTATTCGCACACGAGCGTAGCCATCCGCGACACCATCGCCGTGCTGGACAAGCCGGTGGTGGAGGTCCACATCAGCAACATCCACGGCCGCGAGGAGTTCCGCCACAACACCATCACCGGTGGTGTCTGTGCCGGGGTCATCACGGGGTTCGGCCTTGCGGGCTACCACATGGCAGTGGCCTATCTGTTGCGCTCGGTGTAGCGGAACGCATCCATATCCAACTGCGAGAACCGCTTCCAGCCAAGGATGAAGCGGTCGAAGGCGATGCTGCGGTGATAGATGCCGTTGAGGTCGGGGTCGTGCTCGGTGGCCATCAGCTCGCGGCGCTGGCGGATCACCGCAGGCAGCCGGTGGAAGAAGTGCCAATGCGCACGGATCACTTCCCATGTGTGCCTGCCGTTGCCCTCCAGCAGGAATTTGATCCCGGCGAACCCGTCGAGCACCAAGCGGCGGAACAGCCACCACCACGACCAGCCGTTGTGCAGGTTCTTGGTCAGCACGATCAGGCTGTTGCGGAAGTTGAGGTAGGTCTTGCGCGGCGAACGGTAGTCCAGCGAGCCTCCGCCCACGTGGTACACCACGGCGCGGCTGGTATAGCCGATGTTCCAGCCCATCCGCCGCAGGCGCCAGCACAGGTCTATCTCCTCCATGTGGGCGAACAGCGCGGCATCGAAACCACCGGCCGCATGGAACGCCTCCGCGCGGATCAGCAGGCAGGCGCCCGTTGCCCAGAACACCTCCCGCTCACCATCGTACTGGCCGTTGTCCTCCTCGGTGATCTCGAAGATGCGCCCCCGGCAGAAGGGGTAGCCGTTGCGGTCTATGAAGCCACCGGCGGCACCCGCATGCTCGAAGCGCGTGGGCGATGCGAGGGAGCGTACCTTGGGCTGGCACGCGGCCATGCGCGGGTGCTGATCCAGATAGCCGTTCAGCGCATCCATCCAGCCGGGCGTTACTTCCACGTCTGAGTTCAGGAGCAGATAGCGGTCGGCCTGCACCTGTTCCAGCGCGGCGTTGTAGCCACCGGCGAACCCGAGGTTCTTCGGCAGCACGATCGTCCGCACCTCGGGAAGGTGCCGCTTCAGCCAGTCCAGCGAATCATCGGTGCTGGCGTTGTCCGCCACGATCACCTCGGCTCCCGGGCTTTGCCGCAGCACCGTGGGCAGGAAGCGTTCCAGCCAGTTGCGGCCGTTCCAGTTGAGTATGACGATGGCTGTCCGCATCGGGCCGGTCGGCAAAGATGCGGCTCCCGGACCGGTCAGCGCGGATCGTTGAAGAACTCCATCACCCGGTCGCTTTCGATCGTTCCGGGCTGCTTGGTCTGCACACCGGGAAGGGCCACGTTGCGCACATGCAACAGGTTGTTCCATTGCGGGTTGTTCATCTCGCCGGGTACTTCGCTGTGCAGCAATTGGAAGCAGTTGGTCACCATATCGGGCTGGTAGAACACGAAGCGCCGGTTGGTGAAGCGCCCTGCACGATAGTAGTGCCAGATGGAATAGGGCAGGGTGCCCATTTCGTTGAAGCGGTCCATCATGGTGTTGGGTGCGCCGTACTTCAGGTACACCCGGCCGCGGTCCGTTTCGTACCCCTTCAGCACCCGGCAGCCGAACATGCGGTTCACCTTCACCACCTCCTGCCGGTACGCCTCCCACGCCTTCTCCGGGTCGGCACTGCGGTTGGCCCAGAAGCTGTAGAAGAAGCGCTTCATCAGTTCCATGTCCTTGTCCTTGTGCCGGTCGTCGATGATCTTGGCCTCGAGCGGGTCCGCGATGGGGCGCAGGCTGGCGATATGGCCCACCAGCGTATCCCTGTTGCTGAAGGCCCCGTCGAAGCGCCCATCCAGATCCAGCGTGTTCATGGACTGCAGATCGTAGTTGTAGCGGATGGGGTTGTTTCGCTGGAAGAACTGGTCGCGCCGGGCGATGAGCGTACCACTTCGGTCGCGCGCCTCCACGGCAAGCACATAGTTGCCCGATGGCAGCTCGGCGATGTCGAACTCCGCGAA
>JAHBUM010000091.1 GCA_019638075.1 Flavobacteriales bacterium
AGCATGAAGCGGAACTGGCCGGACTGATCGTGAAGGAAGGCGGCAAGCCCATCGGCTATGCGAAGGCGGAGATCGCGCGGTGCATCACCACGGTGCGCACGGCGGCAGCGGAAGCGTTGCGCTTCGGCGGTGAAGTGGTGCCGCTGGACTTCGGGGCCGGTGTTGGCCGCACGGCGATCACCAAGCGGTTCCCCATCGGCGTCATCGCAGCGATCACACCGTTCAACTTCCCGCTGAACCTCGTGCTGCACAAGGTGGCGCCAGCCATGGCCGTGGGATGCCCTGTGGTGCTGAAGCCTGCGCCACAAGCGCCGCTCAGCGCGCTGGTGCTTGGTCGCCTCATGCAGGAGATCGGCTGGCCGAAGGATGCGTTCCACGTGCTGATGGCGAGCGTGCCCGTTTCGGAGAAGCTGGTGAAGGATGGGCGGGTGGCCATGCTGAGCTTCACAGGCAGCGACAAGGTGGGCTGGCACCTGAAGAACATCTGCGGCAAGAAGAAGCTCGCACTGGAGCTGGGCGGCAACGCGAGCGTGATCGTGGACGAAGGCGTGGACCTCGCCGCCACTGCGAAAAGTGTTGCCATGGGCGCGAACCTCTATGCCGGTCAGACCTGCATCAGCACGCAACGCATCTATGTGGTGAAGCCCGTGTTCGCGCAATTCCGGGACCTGCTGGTGAAGGAGTTCAACGCACTGAAGGCAGGCGACCCAAATGATGCCAGCGTGACGGTCGGGCCGATCATCGACAAGGGGCACTTCGAGCGGATCGGCACGTGGGTGGATGAAGCGGTGAAAGGCGGGGCACAAGTGCTCAGCGGTGGAAAGCCAGCGGACGCCGGGCGCAACATCTACGCCGCCACGCTGCTCACCGGCACGAAGAACACCATGAAGGTGAGCTGCGCCGAGGTGTTCGGGCCGGTCACCATCATTGAGGAAGTGGCCGGCTTCAACGAAGCCATCGCGCACGTGAACGACTCCACCTACGGCTTGCAGGCAGGTGTCTTCACCCCAAGCATCGCGCGGATGAAACAGGCGCACGACGAACTCGAAGTGGGCGGCGTGATCATGAACAACGTGCCGGGCTTCCGCATCGACAGCATGCCGTATGGCGGCGTGAAGGATAGCGGGCTGGGCCGCGAAGGCGTGCGCTACGCGATGGAGGAGATGAGCGAGCCGAGGCTGCTGGTGTATTGAGGCTTCGCCGCCTTTTCCAGTGCGTTCACCCGCTCCACGAGCTTCTCCAAATTGCGGAAGTGGATGTAGCTCTTGCGGTACTTCTGCACCTCGAACGCCGGTGAACCCATGTACGCCTCGCCCGCCTTGGTATCCTTGCTGATGCCGCTCTGTGCAGCGATGATGGTGCCGTCGGCGATCTTCAAATGCCCGATGATGCCAACCTGTCCGCTGAACATACAGTTCTTCCCGATCTTGGTGGAACCTGCCACCACGCCGCCGGCCGCGTAGTACGTGTTCTCACCCACCTCCACGTTGTGCGCGATGTGGATGAGGTTGTCGAACTTGACGCCTCTGCGCAGGATCGTACTGCCGAGCGTGGCGCGGTCGATGGCACAGTTCGCGCCGATCTCCACATCATCCTCGATGACCACATTGCCGATCTGCGGGATCTTGGCGCCCCCGTCCGGGCCCGTCGCGAAACGGAAACCGTCGCTGCCGATCACCGTGCCGCTGTGGATGATGCAACGCTTTCCCACGACACAATCGGAGTAGATGGTCACGTTGGCGAACACGGTGGTGTCATCGCCGATGGTCACATTATCGCCGATGTAGGCTTGCGGATAGATCTTCACGTTGTTGCCCAGCTTCACGTTCTCGCCGATGAACGCCAGTGCGCCGATGTAACAGTCAGTGCCATACGTCGCACCATCGCTGATCACCGCCTGCGGCGCAATGCCCTTCTTATCCAGCTTGATGGTGTTGTACATCTCCAGCACTTTCGCGAACGCACCCTGCGCATCGGCCACCCGGACCAGCGTCGTCTTCACCGGAGCGGTCAGCTCGAAGTCCTTGCCGATGATGACCACGCTGGCCGTGGTGCCGTACACGTATTGCGTGTAGGCCGGATTCGCGAGGAAGGACAGCGACCCCTCGCCACCTTCTTCGATCTTGGAGAGCTTGGAGACGGAGGCGTTCGGATCGCCTTCAACGATGCCTTGGAGAAGGTGGGCGATCTGGGTGGCGGTGAATTGCATGCGGGCAAGGTATCACCGGAAAGGCTTCGCCAAACGCGATCTTCGCACCACATGTCCGATCTCGACGTCCGCGAAAAGGTGAAACTGCTCCCCCACACGCCGGGGGTGTACCAGTTCCTCGATGCTGATGGCACCATCCTTTACATCGGCAAGGCCAAGGACCTGCGCCATCGTGTCGGCAGCTACTTCGCCAAGACGCACACCGATGGCAAGACGAACCTGCTTGTGCGCCGGATCGCCGACCTGCGGGTGATCCATGTGCCCACCGAGTTCGAGGCGCTACTGCTGGAGAACTCGCTGATCAAACAGCACCAGCCGCGCTACAACATCCTGCTGCGCGACGACAAGAGCTTCCCGTTCATCCGCATCCGCAACGAGCGTTTCCCGCGCGTGGAAGGCATGCGCAACCCCGAGCAGGACGGAAGCGAATACTTCGGCCCCTACGCCGGTGTGCGCACGATGAAGACCGTGCTGCAACTGGTGCATAAGCTCTATAAGCTCCGCAGTTGCAACTACGACCTCACGCCGAAGAACATCGCCGCCGGGAAGTTCAAGCGCTGCCTCGAATACCATATCGGCAATTGCAAGGGCCCGTGCGAAGGCCTGCAGGACGAGGCGGAATACAACGCCAACATCACGCAGGTGCGCGAGATCGTGAAGGGGCGCGTGGCCGGGTTGCTGAAAGTGATGAAGCCCCTGATGCACGAGCATGCCGAACGGCTCGAGTTCGAGGCTGCCGAGGATTACCGCGCGCGCATCGCACAACTGGAGAACTACCGCGCGAAGAGCATCGTGGTCAATCCCGACATCGGCGACGTGGACATCTACGGGCTCGTGAGCGATAGCACCAGCACGTACGTCAACTACATGCGCGTGATCGACGGGGCCATCGTGCATGGCATCACCATCGAACTGAAACGCCGCCTCGACGAGACCGACGTGGAGATGCTCCAAATGGCGATCGCCGAACTGCGCGAGCGATACCACGGCACATCGCCGGAAGCCATCGTGCCGTTCGATCCCGAGATCGAGGTGCCCGGCCTCACCTTCACCGTTCCCAAAGTGGGCGACAAGAAGAAGCTGCTGGAGCTGTGCGAACGCAACGCGCGCTACTTCATGGCCGACAAGCAGAAGCAGGAATCGCTGGTGGATCCCGAGGCGGGCACCACGCGGATCCTGGAGCAGATGAAACAGGACCTGCGCCTGAGCGAACTGCCGCGCCACATCGAGTGCTTCGACAACAGCAACACGCAGGGCACCGATCCCGTGAGCGCCTGCGTGGTGTTCAAGGATGCGAAGCCGAGCAAGAAGGATTACCGCCACTTCAACATCCGCACGGTGGAAGGCCCCGATGACTTCGCCAGCATGGAGGAGGCCGTGGAGCGCCGTTATTCCCGCCTCATCACCGAAGGCGAAGCATTGCCGCAGCTCATCGTGATCGACGGTGGCAAGGGGCAGCTGGGCGCTGCGATGAACGCACTTGAACGCCTCGGCCTGCGCGGAAAACTGGCGGTGATCGGCATCGCGAAGAAGCTGGAGGAGATCTACTTCCCCGGCGATCCGTACCCGCTGCACATCGACAAGCGCAGCAGCAGCCTGCGGGTGATCCAGCACATGCGCAACGAGGCGCACCGCTTCGGCATCACGCACCACCGCGGCAGGCGGAGCAAACGCATCGTGCGCACCGGGCTTGAAGGGATCGACGGCATCGGCCCGGCCATCTCACAGAAGCTGCTCAAGAAGTTCGGCTCCATCAAAGGCATCCGCGAAGCACTGCCCGAGGATGTGATCGCGGAGGTCGGCGCGAAGAAGGCGGACATCGTGTTGAAGGCATTGGCCTCGGCGTAATGATGGTCTCCATCCTGCTGCCCTATCGGAACGCGGCCGCCACACTGGATGCCGCCATCGCCAGCATCGCCGCACAGACCTTCACGGAATGGGAGCTGCTGCTGATCGACAATGGCAGCACCGATCATGGGCCCGGGATCGCACATGAGTGGTCGATCCGCGACCCGCGCATCCGGCTACTGAACGAGCAAAGGGTCGGCATCGCTCATGCACTGAACACCGGCCTTGCAGAGGCACGATGTCATCACATCGCCCGCATGGATGCCGATGATAGGTGCCATCCCGAGCGCCTTGCCCGGCAAGTGGCCTTCCTTCATGCGCACCCGGATGTCGGTGTGGTGGGCACACGCACGACGTTCGCTTCATCGGTCGGGCAGAGCGCCGGCATGGCGGCTTTCGTGCAGTGGCAGAACGCCATACTCACGCCGCATCAACACTTCGTGAAACGTTTCGTGGACGCGCCGATCGCACACCCCTCGGTGATGTTCCGGCGGACACTGGTCGATGCGCACGGCGCGTATGATACCGGCCCGTTGCCCGAAGACCACGAACTGTGGCTCCGCTGGATGCACCACGGTGTGCGCTTCGCCAAGCTTTCCGAAGAATTGGTGACGTGGAACGACCATGCGCAACGCCTGAGCCGAACGCACGCGAACTACAGTGTGGACGCCTTCTTCAACACCAAGGTGAAGTGGCTGGCGCGCTGGCTTGACCGCCATTTGAACGGCCGCCCGGTGATCATCGCAGGCACCAGCGTGCTCTGCCGGGAACGCGCGGCCCGCCTCGCCTACGAAGGCATCACCATCCATGCCTTCACCGATGTACAACGACGGATCGTTCCGGGCCATGCGTTCATTCCACACGATGCGCTTCCCGCGCCCGGCGAAGCCTTCGTGGTCTCGTTCATCAGCCAGCGCGGTACGGGGGATCGGATCGCGGCGTACTTCACCTCCCTCGGCATGATCGAAGGGCGGGACTTCATCCTCGCCGCCTGATCGGAAGCTACCTTGGCTGCATGAGCGTGATCCTGCCGGAACAACTTCAGCGGCTGCGCGACCATTTCAACAGCGGCGCTACACGTGCGTTGGAGGCGCGTGGCAAAGCCTTGAAGGCGCTGCGAGCAAGCCTGATCGGGCACAAGGACGAACTGCTCGCTGCGATGCATGCCGACATGCGCAAGCCACGCTTCGAGGCTTACCTGAGCGACATCGGTCTGGTCCTTGGCGCGATCGACCACGCATTGGATCACCTGAAGGAATGGGCCGCTCCGCAGCGCGTATCCACCCCGCTGGCCATCCAAGTGGCGGAAAGCACCGTGTACCGCGAACCGCTCGGCGTGGTGCTGATCGTGGCGCCTTGGAACTACCCCGTACTGCTGTTGCTGTCGCCATTGGTGGGCGCCATCGCAGCGGGCAATTGCGCGGTATTGAAACCCAGCGAGGAAGTGCCGCACACCTCGGCAGTCGTGGCACGGATCATCCGCAAGGTGTTCGCTCCCGAACAGGTGCTGGTGGTGGAAGGCCCCGGCGCGGAAGTGGTTCCGGCCATGATGAACGGCTTCCGGTTCGATCATGTGTTCTTCACAGGCAGTGCGCATGTGGGCCGGTCGATCCTTTCATTGGCCGCGCCGAAGCTCGTGCCGGTCACGCTCGAGCTCGGCGGCAAAAGCCCCGCCATCGTGGACAAGCGATCCGATGTGAAAGTGGCCGCCAAGCGGATCGCGTGGAGCAAATGCTTCAATGCAGGCCAGACGTGCATCGCCACGGACCACGTGCTCGTGCATGCGTCGGTCGCGGACGAATTCCTTGACCACTACGCGCGGTTCGTGAAGAAGGCGTACGGCGATGATCCGCAGCAAAGCCCGCACTTCGCGCGGTTGGTGAACGACCGGCGTTTCAATGCGGTGAAGAGCTATCTCGTGCAAGGCACGCTGGCGCTCGGTGGGGTACACGATGCGGCGGAGCGCTACATCACACCAACGGTTCTGACCAACGTGGCCATCGACAGCCCCGTGATGCAGGAGGAGATCTTCGGCCCGGTGCTGCCGGTGATCCCGTGGATCGAGCGCGAGGAGGTGATCGCCATCACACAACGCAACCCGCACCCGCTCGCCACCTACATCTTCAGCAACGACCGCAAGGCCCAGCGATTCTTCCGCGAGCGCATCGCGTTCGGTGGCGGGTGCATCAACCACTGCATGCTGCAATTCGCACCGCATGACATGCCGTTCGGTGGCGTGGGCACCAGTGGTATGGGGCGCTATCGTGGCCGTTATTCGTTCGAGCTGTTCAGCCACGCGAAAGGCATCGTACACGGCAGCACGCTGATCGATCACGGCTTGCAGGAGCCCCCGTACACCAACCTGAAGGAGCGGATCCTGCGGCGCGTGCTGTAGCATCCGGCCCCTTCCTACATTGCAGCCATGAGGATACTGCTCACCACGTGGACGGCACTGCTGCTCGGCTGCCTTCTCCCGGCTCAGGCACAGGGTCAGGATGTGCTCGACAAGATCGCCAAGGACATCTGCCCCTGCATGGGCAGCATCAGCGATCAGATGCCGAAGGACACGCTGACCATCAAGCTCGGCGTGTGCATGATCTCTGCGGCGATGCCCTACCAGAAGGAACTGAAGAAGAAGTACGGTGTCGACCTCGAACGGCTCGATGGCCCCACCGGGGAAAAGCTGGGCCATCTCGTAGCGGCGAAACTGGTGACCAGCTGTCCGGGTTTCGCTGAAATGGCGATCCGTCTGGCGCAGGAGGAAACACCACCGCCACCCCCATCGGTGCCGAACGAGCGCACGGTGCATGGCGCGGTGCAGGAGATCACTCCGGGCCAGTTCCTTACGATCACCGTGAAGACGGACAACGGCCGCTCATACGAATTCCTGCTGCTGGAGCACGTGCCCAACGTGGAACAGGTGAGTCAGGATCCCGGCAAGGCGAAGGGCTTCCACGCGAAGTGGAGCTATGTGGAGCGCGAGTTCTTCGACCCGTACACCCGCACCTACAAGATCCACCGTGTGCTGACCGGGGTGGAGCCCTGAGCGTCGAACAGGCAGCAAGTCCTGAGTTCGGATGAGATACGACCAGGCAGGCAGCAGCGGGCAGTTGGCAGCAGGCTCGATCAGGGTCTGCTGCCTGCTGATCCATTCCTTCCCGCTCACTCCAGCACACGCTCCGCACGCTTCGGCCGCAGCCGGTCGCGGATGATGACAAGATGCGCTTCGTCGCATTCCAACGTGGCCGTGGACAGCACGGGCAGTGTCTTCACCCAATGCTGGTGGCCGCTTATCCCCTCGCGCGCGCAGAACTCATCCACGTGCTTCAGGAAATGTTCCGCCGTGGTGGTGGCGTCGGGGCCGAAGAAATCCCAGTGGAAGCGTAGGCGTGCCATGGTCGTGCGGGGGAGAGTGCGAGGGTGAAAGAGTGGTAGAGTGATAGGTGCGAGTGTGGCCTATCACTTTCGCACTCTTCCGAATATCCCGCAAATTTGGCGAAGTGGAGGCACTTCTCATCTTCTTCATCACCACGCTGGCCAGTGTGATCGGCTCGTTACAGGCGGGTATCGTGAACACCGCTGTGCTGGCCCATACCGTGAAACGCGGTCCCGAGGCAGGGCGGCGCATGGCGCTGGGCGGGTCCATCCCCGAATTCATCTACGCGGTGCTGGCCTTCCATTTCGCCTCGTGGCTGCTGGACACATTGGGGCTGGACACGAAAGGCGTGACCATCCTCGTGGGTTCGGTGTTCATCATCCTCGGCCTCTACTTCGCCTTCCTGTTCAAGCCGGTGTTCGATCTGGACCGGGTGAACGTGAAGGCCACCGGCGTGCGCAAGGGCTTCCTGCTGGGCATGCTTAACCCGCAACTGATCCTGTTCTGGAGCGGTGTGCGGCTGGCGCTGGGCCCGTTCGGCTTCGGGCGGTTCGGCTGGGTGGAGATGATCGCCTTCGGGCTGGGCGCCTTCGCCGGTGCGTTGCTTCTGCTGCTCCAATTGGTGAAGCTCGGCCGACGCGCGCTGGAGAAATGGCAGCCACGCACATTGTTGCTTTTGTTCCGCGCGGTGGGTGGTGTGCTGGTGATCGCCGGTGTGGTGGCGATCCTACGGGGGTGAGGCGCGGAGGACGATCAACGGCGGAGCAGCTTCTGCACGACCGTTTCAGGAACCTTCTTCGTCCTGTCCGCCTTGCCCATCATCATGAGCAGTCCCCGATCAAGCATATCCTCTTCTGACCTCTTTCGGCATTTCACGGATGAACGAGTGATGTTCCTCCTGAACATCCTTCAGAACTACGCCAGCCGGTCGCTCAACAGGCGCATCTCCATGCCCGGTGCCATCTTCTCGTAGAGCACACGGTACGTGCTTTCGGCGATGGGCATGTCCACCTTCAGCTTCTGGTTGATCTCATGCACGCACTTCACGGCATAGTAGCCTTCGGCCACCATGTTCATCTCCAGTTGCGCGGCCTTCACGCTGTAGCCCTTGCCCACCATGGCACCGAACTCGCGGTTGCGGCTGAAGGTGGAATAGGCGGTCACGAGCAGATCGCCGAGGTAGGCCGGCTCGTTGATATCGCGCTGGATCGGATGCACGGCCTGCACGAAGCGCGCGATCTCCTGTATGGCGCGGCTCACGAGCACCGCCCGGAAATTGTCGCCGTACCCGAGGCCCACGCTGATGCCCGCACACACCGCCACCACGTTCTTCAGGATGGCGCCGTACTCGGTGCCGTAGATGTCGTCGCTCAATGTGGTCTTTAGGAAACGGCCGCTGAGCGCGCTGCCCATGGCCTGCGCCTTCGCCTGATCCCGGCTGGCGATGGTGAGGTAGCTGAGGCGTTCCATGGCCACCTCTTCGGCATGGCACGGGCCGCATATCACACCGAAGTCGCTCTCGGCGATGCCCCAATGTTGGAAGAGGAACTCCCCCACGATCTGGTTCGTCTCCGGCACGATGCCTTTCACCGCGCTGAAGATGGTCTTGCCTTGCAGTTCGGCTTTCTCCAGTTGATCCAGCGCACTCTTCAGGAACGCGCTGGGCACGGCGAGCACCAGCACGTCGGCGTTCTTCACCACGGCGTGGATGTCGCTGTCCATGGCGAGGCGCTCCACATCGAATTGCGCGGCGCTGATGTAGTCGGGGTTGTGGCCGTACTTGCGGATGTGCGCGATGGTGTCGGCGCGGCGCACCCACCAGCCCACCTTCTCCTGTGTGGTGGTCAGCAGTTTCACCAAGGCGGTGCCCCAGCTACCGGCTCCGATGACGGCGATGTTCTGGCTCATTGGCCGTGAAGGTCGGTACAAGGCTGGAAATGGATCGGACCATGCCCCTTATTCCGGGATCTGCTCGACCAGCACCTTCAATTCCTTGTCGCTGAGGGCATCCTGTTCGCTCTTATCGAAGATGGTGAGCAGATAGACCCGCCCGGCCACCACACGCACATGCGTGATCACGCGCGCGCCGCCACTCTTGCCTTTCCCCTTGCTGGCTATGGCGATGCGGATCTTGAACGAGTCCTGACCAAGCGGAGTGCCCTGCATGGAATCCTCTTCCAGCCCGGCGATCAATGCCGCCATCTCCTTCTTCAGCGAGGGATACTTGCCCACGAGCCGCCTCAGGCGCTTCTCGAAGGACCGCAGCGGGATTACCTCAAAGCTCACGCAGCATGGCTTTCGCGGAGCGCGGTTTCCGCTTGCCCGCTTCTATGGCCTTCAACTCCTCAATGGCATCAAGCACATCGTTGATATGCTCGGCCTTGGTCTTGGTGATGGGCCGCGCTTTCATGAAGGGCATGGCCTTGACCAATTCCTCCAAGAAGGCCCTGCGGTCATCGGGCACTGTGAGAAGGTAGTCCATGCCCGCGAAGGTAAGCGACCGGGGTGCCGAATGCGCCAGCCCGCAGGATCGGAACGTCGATCAGAACGTCACCGTCGTCTCCACCTCCTTACCGTCGCGCAGCACCTTGATCGGCGCGGTATCGCCCTTGCTGAAGGCGCTGAGGCCCTTCATGTAGGCCATCATATCCGTTACGTCGATGGCGCCCAGTTTCACCACCACATCGCCCTTGCGCAATCCTGCGGCGGCGGCGGGCTTGCCTTCGGTGACGCCATCGATGCGCATGCCCGCGCCATCGTATAGGTAGTCGGGCACCACGCCCAGCGTCACTTTGAAGCGCGGGGTGTTCTCGGTGTTCACATCCTCGGTCTTGGTGAAGGCCAGTTTGCCGTCATCATCCAGCGAGGTGATCAGCGCCTCGATGTAGCGCGTCACCTTCAGCATGCCGGGGAAGTTGATCTTCTCAACATCGTCGCTCGGCTTGTGGTAATCGGCGTGCGTGCCGGTGAAGAAGTGGATGGCGGGCACCCCTTGCAGGTAGAAGCTGGTGTGATCGCTGGGGCCGATCCCGCTGGTGGTGGTCTTCGCCTTTAGGCCGCCGATGTGCGTGCGGTCCACCTCGGCCCATGCGGGCGATGTGCCCACACCGTTCACACCGATCACGTTGGCCGAATCCAGCCTGCCCACCATGTCGAGGTTGATCATGTAGTTGAGCCTGCCGATGGGCAATGTGGGGTGCTTGGTCCAGTGGTTCGATCCGTACAGGCCCTTCTCCTCGCCGCTGAAGGCGATGAAGAGGTAGCTGTTGGCGCTCGCATGATCCATTTCGGCAAGGTCGGCGGCCAGCGCCAACATCACCGCCACGCCGCTCGCATTGTCGTCGGCACCGTTGTGGATGGCGCGTTCGCCCCGGTGCAACGAGCCTTCATCGCCCCAGCCCAGATGGTCGAGGTGCGCGCCGATCACCACCACGTTCTCCTTGCCGCGATCCAGCAGGCCCACCACGTTGTACGCCGTGCGCTGCTCGCGCACCAGATCCACGTTGCCCACGAACGGGTTGCCGGTGATGATGTGCATGTGGTAGCTGTCGCCCTTCAGGAAGAAGGCGGGTATGCCGATGGCCTTCACCTTGGCCGAAAGGTGCAGGCTGGGATCCTCCACGTCCTTGTCATCGTTGTAGAAGATCACGCCCACGGCGCCCAGCTCGGCGGCCTTCGCGGCGCGGGCGCTCAGGTCGTGGTAGGCGAGGTACTTGCTGTGCGGATGGATGCCGTCCGGCGAGCCCACCGCGATGGCGGCCACCCAGCCCTTCACATCCTCATCGGCATAGTCATCGTACTTCAGATCCGGCGCATGGATGCCGTAGCCCACCTTCTTCACCTTCGCGCGTGCCGCGCCCGTGGCGCTGAAGGGCATCACGGCGAACTGCTCGTCCATCTTCAGCTTCGCACGGCCTATCTGCAGCGTGTTGCTGGCGCCAAGCACCGGATCGGCGTTGAAGGTGAACGACTGGATGTAGGTGGCCGTGTCGCCGTATGGCATCAGGCCGATGTTGCCGAACTTCCCGGCGATGTAGTCCACGGCCATCTTCTCGCCCTTGGTGCCCGCCTCACGGCCTTCGAGCAGGTCGCTGGCGAGGTATTGCACATCGTAGCGCATCTGGTCCAGCACGTCGGCATCGGACTTCAGTTGGGCATCTGCCGTGAGAGCGGCGAGGGCCAGCGGGAGGAAGGAGAGTTTCTTCATATCGGGCATGTGTGCCAAGAGCGGGCGCGAAGTTACCCGCAGACATACCTTCGGGAACACCACGCA
>JAHBUM010000092.1 GCA_019638075.1 Flavobacteriales bacterium
CGGAACGCATCGCGTGGAAGACGGGCACCAGCTTCGGGCACCGCGATGCGTGGGCCATCGGCGTCACCGACCGCTACACCGTGGGCGTGTGGACGGGCAACGCCGACGGCGAAGGGCGGCCCGGCCTTACAGGAACTCTCGCTGCCGCGCCGATGCTCTTCGAGGTCTTCGGCGCGCTGCCGAACGGGCGCGGCTTCGACCCGCCACACGATGAACTGGAACCCATGGCCGTGTGCCGCCAGAGCGGGTTCCGCGCCAGCACCGACTGCCTGCCGATCGACACGGTGAAGGTGATCCGCGCAGCGATCCGCACCGCGCCATGCACCTACCACCACCGCGTGTTCGTGAACGCGAACGAGACCGAACAGGTGATGCCGGGCGACGATGGGCATTGGGTGAATTGGTTCGCATTGCCGCCCGCGATGGAGCATTACTACGCCGCGTCGCATCCCGGCTACCGCTCGTTGCCCGAAGCACGGGCGGGCAGCGACGATGTGCCGATGGGCCTGATCTATCCCGAACCCGGCGCGGAGCTCTTCATCCCCGTTCAACTGGATGGATCTCACACGCGCTTGGTGCTCCACGCCGCGCACCGCGATCCGCGCGCAGCCATCAACTGGGACCTCGATGGCACGTTCATCGGGCGTACCACGGGCGACCACCGGATGGCCGTGGATCCGGGACCGGGGCCGCACCGCCTAACTTTGACGGACCAGCACGGCCGCACGCTCACCTCGCGTTTCCATTGCACCAAGGGGAGAACCGCCCGATCCAACGAATGAAGCCGCTCCTCTTCGCACTGGCCCTCCTGCCCGGCACGCTTCTCTTCGCCCAGCCCGACACCTTGTGGATCCCCACCAACGGGACCGTGGTGCCCCACGCCGTGGTGTACGAACCCGTGCGGATGGACGCGCAGTACAAGCGCATCGGCAAGTTCGCCGCCGATACGAGCAGGATCGCCGTGAGCATGGACTACAAGCGAGGCCACCCCTCGGGTGTGTACCGGGCCTACTTCCCCGATGGCCGTCCGCTGATCTTCGCGGTGTACGGCTGGGACAGCCCGCACGGGGATTGGACCGAGTACGACGAGGTGGGCAACATCATCCTGAAAGGCCAGTACCGGCAGGGGCTGCGCGATGGCGTGTGGGCCTTCCGCAAGGAGGGCATAGTGGGGCACTACAAGGAAGGCCGAAAGCACGGCAAGTGGAAGCATTACGAGAACGGCCGTATCCAACGGACCGAGTACTTCAAGAAGGATAAACTGGTACGCACCCGCACCTTCAACTGACCATTAACGAGCTTTGGCGAACTTTCCCTCCCACGCGGAGCAACCCGGCACGCCTTTCGCCCGTTCCACGCCACGATCACGTATGCGCTTCCATCACCTCCCCCTCATCGCTGCGTTCGTACTTCCGGCCTTGCTGCCCGAAGCATGCGCCCAGCAGGACAACGACCCGCTGACCACGGGCAAGCTCAGTTCCCTCATGTACCACATCGACCGCATGTATGTGGATGATGTGGACAAGAACAAGCTGGTGGATGCCGCCATCGTGAGCATGCTGGCCGAGCTGGACCCGCATTCCATCTACATTCCCAAGGAGGATCTGGAAGAGGTGAACGAACCGCTGAAGGGCAACTTCGAGGGCGTGGGCATCCAGTTCAACATCGTGCGCGACACGATCTACGTGGTGGACGCCATCCCCGGCGGGCCTTCGGAACGCATCGGCATCCGCGCCGGCGACCGCATCGTGAGCATCGACAAGGAGAACGTGGCGGGCGTGAGCTTCAAGAACAACGATGTGATGAAGCGCCTGCGCGGTAAGAAGGGTACCAAGGTGAACGTCGCCATCCTGCGCAAAGGCGAAGTGGAGCCGCTGGACTTCACCATCACCCGCGACAAGATCCCCATCTTCAGCGTGGAAGCCTCGTACATGGCCGAGCCCGGCGTGGGCTACATCAAAGTGAGCCGCTTCAGCGCAACAACGATGAAGGAGTTCCGCGAGAAACTGACCAGCCTGAAAGCCGCAGGCATGAAGGACCTGATCCTTGACCTGCAAGGCAACGGCGGCGGCTACCTGCGCACCGCGATCGAAATGGCCGATGAGTTCCTCGGCGATCGCAAGCTGGTGGTGTACACCGAAGGACGCACCTCGCCGCGTGAGGACACCTATGCCACGAAGGATGGCCTCTTCGAGAAAGGCAGGCTCGTGGTGCTGGTGGATGAAGGCTCGGCCAGCGCCAGCGAGATCGTGAGCGGCGCCGTACAGGACTGGGACCGCGGCCTTATCGTGGGCCGCCGCAGCTTCGGGAAGGGCCTCGTACAACGCCCGGTGATGCTGAGCGATGGATCCGCCGTGCGCCTCACCGTGTCGCGCTACTATACCCCGAGCGGGCGCTCCATCCAGAAGTCCTACGAGGAAGGATTGGAGGCGTATCAACGGGAGAAGTCCGAGCGCTTCGCCAAGGGCGAGCTCACCACGGCGGACAGCATCCATGCGGCCGATACCGTGAAGTACTTCACCATGAACAAGCGCGTGGTGTACGGCGGCGGCGGCATCACGCCCGATGTGTTCGTGCCCATCGACACCACCCAGAGCTCGGCCTACTTCAGCCAGCTGGTGCGCAAAGGCATCCTGAACACCTTCGCGCTGGCGCAGGTGGACAAAGAGCGCGACAAATGGCTGGCGGGCTACCCCGATGTGGCATCGTTCGCGCGCAGCTTCGTGGTGGGCGATGCGCTGAGCAGCGACCTGCAGGCCTATGCCGCCAAGGAGGGCGTGGAATTCGACGCCACCGGCTGGGCACGCTCCAAGGAGCTGATCGCCCTGCGCCTGAAGGCCCTGATAGCCCGCGACCTGTGGAACACCAGCGCCTACTGGCAGGTGATCAACGCCGAGAACCCGGTGGACCGCAGTTTCCAGAGGGCGGTGGAAGCCCTGTCGAATGATACGTTCCAGCGGCTGGGGATGGCGAAGCAGTAGGTTGTCAGTTCTCCGTTGTCGGTTGTCAGACTCCTTGGTGGTGGCTCCTTGGTGTGGACCTCACCCCTAACCCCTCTCCGGAAGAGAGGGGGGCCTGACCCCTTGGTGAGAAAGCTCAAAGCTTCAAGCCCGAAGGCGCAAGCTTCAAGGCTTTTGAGCTTAAAGCTTTGAACTTGAGGCTTGACGCTTATCTCGGCACATGCACCATCGCGGACAACGCGCCTTTCCTTCAGATGTCGCCTGACAACGGAGAACTGACAACTGGCAACCGCCCCAACCCTGTTAACGACCTGTTAACCGCCCCGCGTGGCGGCACTATCCCTTAAATTCGCGCCACAAACGACCCGTACCCGATGAAAGACAAGATCCAGATCGCGCTGCTCAGCGTTATCGCCGTTGCCTTGGTGGCCCTGGCCGTGAAACAGTTCAGTGGTGATGGCGGTGGCGCGAAAAAGCCCGTAGCTGCCAACGTGGCTGCCGTGGCAGGCAACTCGGCGAACAGCACCGACCCCATGCAGAGCTTCGACCCCATGGCGAACAACGCCGCACCGGTCGACAACACCCCGAAGACCACGATCAACTTCGCCGAGTACGAGCACGGTTTCGGCAACATCAAGCAGGACAGCGAGAACAAGCACGTGTTCAAGTTCACCAACACCGGTACCGAGCCGCTGATCATCGAGAGCGCCACCGGTTCCTGCGGCTGCACCGTGCCCAACTATCCGAAGGCCCCCATCCCTCCCGGTGGCACCGGCGAGATCGAGGTGGAATACAAGCCCGGCAAGCAGGAGAACGCCCAAACAAAGACCGTGACGGTGATCGCCAACACGGAACCCAAGGAGACCACGTTGCGCATCACCGCCAACGTGCAGAAGGTGGGCTGATCACGCAACGAGCGATTTGAAAGCCGCCCCGCAAGGGCGGCTTTCTTGTTGAAGCGGAGAACATTCTCGGCCCGGATGGGCATACCGTTCAGGGGGCTGAGGAGGAGGTTGGGAACTTTCAGATCAACCAGCCACCAACCTATCTATCGCAGCGGCCAGCTTATGGTCCTTTTCGGTGACCGCGCCACCGGCATCGTGCGTGTTGAGGGCGATGTGTACCGTGTTGTACACATTGCTCCAGTCCGGATGGTGGTTCTGCTTCTCCGCGAGGAAGGCCACCCGCGTCATGAACGCGAACGCCTCGCTGAAATCCTTGAAGGTGAACGTGCGGCAGAGCTTCCCGCCGGTGATGGCCCAGCCGTTGCTCATCGGTGGATGGGGAGTTGGATGATGCCGGGAATGGACGCCTCCACCGGGTTGCGCACCAGCTGCATCTCGTCAACGAGGTGTTTCGCACCGGCGAACTTGTCCACGATGAAGAGCACGTAGCGCAGGTCCACGCAGATGTTGCGGCACTTGTCGGGATCGAACTGGATGTCGCTCATGGTGCTTTCCCACGTGCGGTCGAAGTTGAGGCCGATAAGCTCGCCCCGCGCATTGAGCACCGGGCTGCCGCTGTTGCCACCCGTGGTGTGCAGCGAGGATGTGAAGCAGACGGGCATGGTGCCGTTCACACCGTACTCGCCATAGTCCTTCGCGGCGTGGAGCTCGAGCAGGCGCTGCGGTGCATCGAACTCGGCATCGCCGGGGATGTACTTCTCCACCACCCCGTCGAGCGTGCTGAAGGCTTCGTACACGGCACCATCGCGCGGAACGCTGCCCTCCACCTTGCCGTACGAGAGGCGCAGGGTGCTGTTGGCATCGGGCCAGAACGTGCGGCCGGGGTCCATTTCCATCATGCCCTTCACGTAGGTGCGCATGGCCGTTTCGATGCGGTCGCTCAGCACGGCATGCTGCGGGCGCACCTGTTCGAGGAAACTGCTGAAGAAGCTGCGTGAAGCCTTATACGCGGGATCGTTCGCCATCACCTTGGCGAGCTTCTTCGGCTTCAGCTTCAGTGCGGCGGTGAGCTTCGCTTCATCCACCAGTACGCTGCGCGCGTAGAGGGCATCCACCCACGCATCGCTGTTGCCCTTGAAGCGCGTGTCGATCTCCTTCAGCACGGCGGGCTGCATCGCCACCGGCACGCTGGCGCGGTAGATGGGCAGCAGCGCCTTGAAGACGCGCTTGTCCACTTCGACATCATAGTCCTTGAAAAAGCCGGGAAGTACACTTAGGCGCTCTTCAGCTTTCGCCTTGGACTTCGCTTCATCGCCCGCCTCCGCCAGCTCGCGGAAGCCATCGGCGAAGCGCAGCACTTCGGGGCCGTAGTACACCATTTCCACGAAGAGGTCGCGGGCGGTGGCGAGCGGCACGTATTGCGCGTAGAGGTCCTTCAGCGTGGGCAGCACGGCCTGTAGATCCGTACGGTCCATCTTCTGCGCCTTGTCGGTGAAGATGCCTTCCTGCTCACGCTTCTTGTCCAAGGTGCGCAGTTCCTTCAGCCCGCGCACCTCGCCGATCCATTTCTTCCACGCGTTGCTGATGCCGGCCTGTTTGTCGGCGTACTGGATACGCGTCTTGTCACTGCTGCGCATGGCGTCGTCGATCACATCCAAACTGGCCCTTCGCATCTTGATCCGCAGGGGATCGGCGGTGTTGAGCACGTAGTCCACGGCGTAGGAACTGAGGTAGCGCTGGGTGTTGCCGGGAAAGCCGAAGATCATGGCGAAGTCGCCCTCCTTCACGCCACCGATGTTGACTGGCAATGAATGACGCGGCACGAAGGGCACGTTGGCATCGGAGGGATCCGCAGGCTTGTTGTCGGCTCCGGCATAGATGCGGAAGATGCTGAAGTCACCTGTGTGGCGCGGCCACATCCAGTTGTCGGTGTCGCCGCCGAACTTGCCGATGCTGCTGGGCGGTGTGCCCACCAGACGCACATCGCGGAACGTTTCGGTGATGATGAGGAAGTACGAATTGCCGTAGTTGAACGGGCGCACCACGGCTTGGTAGTGGGTGCCCGCAACGGCCTCCTTCGCGATGGCTTCGCCCAGCTTGCCCACTGCCTCGCGGCGCCGGGCCTCGTTGTCGCTCGCCTCCGCAGGGATGTTGGGCAGGATGCGATCGGTGACGTCCTCCATGCGGATGATGAAGGTGGCGGTGAGGCCGGGGTTGCGCAGTTCGGCGGCCTTGTCCTTCGCCCAGAAGCCGTGCTTGAGGTAATCGTTCTCCAAGCTGCTCTGCTCCTGTATGGCGCTGAAGCCGCAGTGGTGGTTGGTGAGGATGAGGCCCTGCGTGCTGATGACCTCCGCCGTGCAGCCGCCACCGAAATGCACGATGGCATCCTTGATGCTGCCGTGGTTGATGCTGTAGATGTCTTCGGCGGTGATGCGCAGCCCCGCCGTGTGCAGGTCGCCTTCGATGCCTTTCAGCAATGTGGGTAGCCACATGCCCTCGTGGGCACGGAGGTGAAGGCTGAAGAGGAAGCCGAGGACGAGGAGCTTGCGCATGGTTCGAGGGGTATGCTGCAAAGATGGTGGAATGGACGGGCTGACCAGCCGAACGGGTGAACGAGGCGTGGTGTGGGGAACGGTTCGTGGGTATTGAAAGGGCAGCCTGCCACGAAGACGCAGGGTCCCCTCCGGGAGACCACTGCGCAGGTTTGAAGACTACAAAGCGGCAGACCCGGCGGAGGCTTGAACTGCACAGTCTAAAGAGCCACGGATCGCAGACCCGCAGCAGCATGGATCCTACGGAACCTATACCTGTGCAGATTCTCTCGAAGAGGACCCTGCACTCAGCCAACTGGCGCAGGGTCCCCTTCGGGAGACCGCTGCGCAGGCTGGGGATCAACCGCCCGTCCGCACCGGAGGCTCCTGTTCCGGCGCGCTGCGGGGCGTGGGATCCGGTTGAAGGCGCCCCTCACTGATCAGATACGCGAGCAACACGATCAACAGCAAAAAGATGAACGCTTTGGGATCCTTGTACAACGGGCGCTTGGGGCGTTGCACGGCCTTGGTGTAATTGTAGATCAGCCGCTTGGGGTCGCGGTAGCGCGCGATCTCCGCATCGGTGAGCCGGGGCGGCCCTTCGGGTGTTATGCGGTATTGGCGCTTCATTTCCGAGGGACAAGGTAGGTGCGCAACAGGCCCAGCACCCGGTGGGTGCGCATCTTGGCCGCATCCTCGCCGATGCCGAGCACCTGGCCCAGTTCGGCGAAGCTCAATCCATCCATGTAGCGTAGTTCGATCAGGCGGGCGCGTTCGTCATCGAGTTTTCCCATGGCCTTGGCAAGGCGTTGCATCTCGGGTTCGTCCAGTTCAAGCCCCATCTCCACGGAGAGGCCCTTCACATCGCGGTAGCCGATGTCGATGAGCACCTCCTTCCGCCTGCGCCAGTGCATGCGCACCTCGTTGAGGGCGATGCGGTATAGCCACGCGCGGAACGGAAGCCCGCGCGGCTCGTATTTCGCCAGCCCGAGCATGGCCTTGAGGAAGGTCTGCTGGGTGAGGTCGGCGGTGAGCTCGCGGTGTTGCACACGGCGCAGAACGAACCGGAAGATGTCCGCGAAATGATGCTCGTAGAGCGGCGCGAACCGGGCCGGGTCGGCCTTGGCTGCGGCGATGAGCTGGTGTTCGCTGGGATCGGTGGACATGCCGGATGATGGGCTGAATGCGGCTGGCCCGCCGAAGTAACGCAGGCGGAACGGATCGAAGTACATCGACACCACGACAGCACCCGCCGACGAGAACTTCACATTCATCCATAACCCTTGGGGGCCACCCGGCGTAGAACGGCGCACTCTTTCTCGATTTGGACCGCTCCGTTCATATCCCGTTCAGCGCGCTCCGTGTATCCGGAACGTTGGCCCTCCTGCTCCTCGCGGGCCTTGAGGGCATGGCCCAAGCGCACACGTGGCGGTGGTCGTACGGCCGTGCCACAAGTGATCCCGAGCACTTCCACGCCGTGGCGGTGGACGATGCGGAAGGCTCGATCTACACGGTGGGCGATGTGGAGAACACGAGCATCACGATCGGATCCACCACCCTGTTGAACCAGGAGCAGGGCATACTGACGAAGTTCGACCCATGGGGCAACGTCCTTTGGTACAGCCCGATCATCGGCTCCGACCAGGAAACGGCTGAGAACCTCGCCATCGCCCCGGATGGAACGGTGTATGTGACCGGGGCATTCTCCGGTTCGTGCTACTTCTTCAGCGCCGGTTCCTCCACCCTGGGCCAGCAGCTCATCTCGCTCAGCAGCTCCAAGGACATCTATCTGGCGGCATTCTCTCCCTCGGGAACCTTTCTGTGGGCCAGACAGGTCGGCAACGGGAACGACGATCTGTTCCCGGACATCGCAGCAGACGCCACGGGCATCAGCCTGACCGGGGCCTATCGTGGTTCGCTGACCGCAGGTAGCCAGACCTCATCCACTTCGCTCAGCACCACCACGTACAACATCTTCGTGATCCGGTTCGACCTCTCCGGCACACAACAGTGGATGGTGACCGGTGGAACAGGCAGCGATGACCAGCCAGCCAACATCAAAAGCGATGACAGCCGCACCTACCTGGGTGCGGTGGCCGGCAATACGAACCTGCGGTGGTTCGGACCAGGGAACACCCTGCTGAACAGTTCCACGCAGACCCGGAGCGACCATGTGATCGCGGCCTTCAACACCAATGGCAGCTGGGCCTGGGGAATGAGCATCAACGATCCATCGAACAGCGTGGTGGGCTACCCGAACCTGGCCCTGGCCTGTTCCGGCCTCTACATGGCCGGTGCCGTGGGCGGTGGCAGTTCGTTCCCGGCAGGCATCACCACGGCGAACAGCCACCCACATGCTTACCTGATGCGGCTGAACCCTGCTGATGGCACGGTTGACTGGGTGAAGACCGGCACTGTATCCAGTGGTGGTGACCGGTTCAATCCGCGCGATATCACCGCAGGGAAGAACGGGCTGCTGCACATCGGCGGCACGTACGATGGCACCGCCACCTACGGATCCTCTTCGATCACCTCGGCGAACGGGACCGACCTCTTCGTGCTCACCACCGACACCGATGGTACGCTGAAACGGTTGACGGCCATCAACAGCAGTGGCGAACAATACCTCAGCGGCATCGCTGCGGACGCGTACGGAGGCATGATCATCGCAGGCAGCTTCAACACAGCGCTGAACATACCGGGATACATCCTCAGCGGTCCGAACAACGCGAACGGCTTCGTGGCCTTCGCACAATTCGGCGACCGCACGGCCGACCCGATGAGCCCCGCCTTGTTCAATGCGCCATCCGCGGTCTGCACCGGGGCGGCCATCGACCTGAGCACCTGGCTGATGCCACGCACAGCGGGCCATGCCACGGCGGTGACCAGCTCATCCAATACGACCAGCGCGAGCAATGCACTGGGTGCCTGGGATAACAACCGTGCTGCCCTGCAAGGCGGGACCGGCCGGATCGTGTTGGACCTTGGCACGATCGTTCCAGCCGGGGAGGCGCTCCACATCCGCTGGCGGCGTTCGTCCGGAGCCACGGGCACATCGGAGCTGCGCTATGAGACCTCGCTGGATCAAGCCAACTGGAACGCGAACGTGACCACCACCAGCCGGACGAACTATCTCATCACCAAGGTGATCCTGACCACTCCGGCGCGCTACATACGCTTGATCGCACAGAACACCCAGGCCCCTCTTGACATCGATGGTGTCGCCTATAGCTTCGGCAACGAGGCAGGAGGCACGTGGAGCGGGGCAGGCATCGCGGGCAGTACATTGATCCCGAACGCGTCAGCAACGACCACATCCGTTACCTATCAGGTCGATCCGCTGGCATGCGGTGGCACCTATTCCGCCAGTTTGAACGTGGTGAGTCCGCCCACGAGCGGTTCCATACACGTGAGCGGAGGCCCGCTCTGCCCGTACGCGAACAACGGAACGCTCACCCTCGGCGGAACATCCGCGCCCGTTGTCGGCTGGGAATGGTCCTCGGATGGTTTCGCTGCGAACATCAACAGTATCGCCAGCACTTCCACGGCACTATCGTTCAACGACCTTGGCGCGAGCCGTTCATATCGCACGGTACACGATGGCGGGGTATGTGGGCTGGTGTACAGCACCTCCCCGCTGGTGGACGTTTCGGACACGGAAGCGCCGGTCATCGTCTGCCCCGGGAACAAGATCCTTTCGACCTCTTCCAGCTCGTGCAGCGCGCAGGTCACGTACAGCACACCGGTGGTCACCGACAACTGCAACGGGTCGGCGCCATCGAGCATGGCCCAGTACACCTACATGGGCACGTTCCGTGGGCACACCTACTTCCGCTCCTGGGCAGCAAGGCCATGGGGCGATGCGCAGCTTGCCGCCACTTCAGTCCCCAACGGCCATCTGCTGACGATCAACACCGCTGATGAGGAGCAGTGGCTCAACAGCGTGATACTGGCCCAGACCGGCTCTTTATTCCCTTACTGGATGGGCCTGAACGATGCAGGGCAGGAAGGCACCTTCGTGTGGGCCAACGGCGACCCTGTGACCTACCTGAACTGGGCGGCCGCACAGCCCGACAACGACAACAACGGCGACCATGTATACCTGAACTACGCCGGTGGCACGGGCTGGGATGACGCCCCTTCGAACATCAACATGAACTGGATCGTGGAGATCGATGCCCTGCCGGTGATCGAACCCGTTCGTGTGAACGGCCCGGCGAGCGGATCGACACTGGCTCCGGGCGTCAGCTCCGTCACCTACTCCGCTACCGACCATGCCGGTAACTCCAGCACCTGTTCGTTCAACATCGCCGTGCTGGATTCGGTGCCGCCGGTGGTGACCTGTCCTGCCGACATCGCCGTGAGCCCCACCACAGGTACCTGTTCGGCACCGGTCGTATTCGCGGCAACGGCCGTGGACAACTGCACGGCATCACCCACGGTCAGTTGGTCGCATGCTTCGGGAAGCGACTTCCCCACGGGGAGCACCACCGTTACCTACGCTGCGACCGATATCACCGGCAATGCGGCCAACTGTTCGTTCACCGTAACGGTGATGGACGATCAGGCCCCCAGCCTCATCTGCCCTCTTTTCGATGAGTATCCGCTGCTCCTCGGCGGGGCCGGTTGCACGCTCGCATTCCCCGATCTGCGCGACAGCATCGGCGTAAGCGATTGCAGTGCTTGGACGAACACCATGAGCCCGGCGCCCGGCACCCTGTTCACGCAGGACACGCTGGTGCAGATGACCATGTGGATCGAAGATGAGCATGGCAATGGCGCTTGGAACAACCATACCATTCGCATCACGGGCCTGTCCAGCAACGCGACGGTGGCTTCGGCTTGTGATAGCTACACATGGGCGGTGAACGGAACGACCTACAATACGAGCGGCAACTACACCCACACCGTTGGCTGCCACACTGAAACGCTGGCCCTCACCATCACGCCGAGCAGTAGCAACAGCACAGTGGCTTCGGCTTGCGACAGCTACACATGGGCGGTGAACGGAACGACCTATTCTGCCAGCGGGAACTACTCGCACACCGTCGGTTGCCACACCGAAACGTTGGACCTCACCATCACGCCGAGCAGTAGTAACAGCACGGTGGTTTCGGCTTGCGACAGCTACACATGGGCGGTGAACGGAACGACCTATTCTACCAGCGGGAACTACTCGCACACCGTCGGTTGCCATACCGAAACGTTGGACCTCACCATCACGCCGAGCAGTAGTAA
>JAHBUM010000093.1 GCA_019638075.1 Flavobacteriales bacterium
GGCCTCGCCGGTGGCGAAGGTGGCGGCCAGCGACAGGGACCCCTCCTGCATGAACAGCGAAGCGAGCGTTTCGCGGATCGAGGGATCATCCTCCACCAGACAGATGCGGACGGGGGCAGCGGTGGCCATCGGCGCGAAGGTCGCACGGTATGCGTCCCCCGCCAATAGCATGTTTATATTATGGGGCGCGCACCAGGGTGTTGCCTGCCCATGGCGGCGGCTCCCCGGTCGCGGGAGCGGTGACTGGTCGTTGGTGAACGGTGAATGGGGAATGCCAGGATCGCCAGTCGCCAACGACCAGTCACTATCCCCTCAGCCCAGCGGCAGTTCGATCCGAACCCGTATTCCCTGCCCGTTGCTGAAGGCGATGGTGCCGCCGAGGTCCTGCACGCGCTTGCGCATGTTCACCAGGCCGCGCCCGTCGCTGTTACCGTTCGTTCCCGGAATGCCGATGCCGTCGTCATGCAGGTCCACTTCCAGGCGGCCGTTCCATGCGAAGGTGAGCCGCACCTCCGATGCCTTGGCGTGCTTCACCACGTTGTGCAGGGCCTCCTTCAGGGTGAGGAAGAGGTTGCGGCGCTGGTGCGGGGTAAGGTGCAGCGGGGGCAGTTCGCCTTCGGTGCGGAGCACGGCCTTCAGGCCGTTGTCGGCGAGGTAGCCCCTGGCGTAGCGCAGGCAGTGGTCCACGGTGCCGGGCAGGTCCCCATCCTCGGTGGTCATGGACCAGAGAAGCTGGCGCATGTTGGTGATGAGGTCCTCCGCCCCCTGGGCCAGCGTGGCCAGTTGTTCGCGCTTGGCGGGGTCGGTCTCATTGCGCTGGGCCAGTTCGCTGCGCAGGCGCAGGGCGCTGAGGCCCGCGCCGAGGTCGTCGTGCATGTCGCGCCCCACTTCCTCGCGTACGCGCAGTTCGGCGATGACCTTCTCCTGCTCCAGGCGCTGCACCTCCAGCGCGGCCAGGCGGCGCTCCTGCCTGCGGCGCCGCACGAAGGAGAAGGCCAGCAGCGATACCAGCACGGTGGCCACCACCGCCCAATTGCGCTGCAACGACCGCCGCCCGATCTCCGCTCGGGCCAGGGCCTGCTGCTTCTCGTGCCCCGCCTGCATCAGGGCTTCCTTCTTGTCGAACGCGTACTGCATCTCCAGCTGCACGGTCTCCCTGGTGTCCTGCTCGTTGAAGGTGCTGTCGCGATAGGCGATGTACAGCTTGTAGTTCTCATAGGCTCCCTTATGGTCCATCAGCCCGCTATCCGCTTCGGCCAGGCTCTTGTAGTTGTTGTAGATGGTCTGCTTCGATCCGATCCTCCTGCTCAGTTCCAGGGACCGGAGCAGCCATGATCGGGCTTTCCCGTATTCCTTCCGTTTGATGTGGACGTTCCCGATGTTGTTGTAGCAGTCGGCCACGCCACTTTGGTCCCCCATCCTTTCCCTTATCTCCAGGGAAGCGGTGAAATTATCCAGTGCTTCGGCATAATTGGCCTGGATGAAATGAACGACACCGATGTTGATGCAGGCAGTGGACATCATCTGGGGGTCGTTCATCTCTTTCCCGATCCGTAATGCAGCATGGTAGTTCTCCAGCGCCCGGGCATGATCGCCTTGGTCCATGTGGATCATCCCGATGTTGTTGTAGGATGCGGACATGCCCCATCTGTCCTGCATCTCTTCACTTAGTTCCAGCGAGGCCAGGTGGTTCCGAAGCGCTTCGGCAAGGTTGCCCTGCGCCCGGTGTACAAGGCCTATGTTCCCGTACGTGTTGGCCATCCCCTTCCTGTCGCCGAACTCTTCCTTGAGCTTCAGGGAGGCCAGGAGATCCCGCATGGACCCGGAATAATTCCCTTGAGCGTAGTGGGCCACACCCAGGTTCCCGAGAGAGCTGGCCATCCCTTTCCGGTCCCCTATCCCCCGCCTCAGTTCCAGCGCGGTGGTCCAGTTCTTCAGGGCCTCGGGATAGTTCCCGTTCGCCTTGTGTACGATCCCGATGTTGTTGTAGGCATCGGCCATCTCTTTTTTGCTTCCGAGTTCTTCGAATATCCCGAGGGCACTGGAATAGTACTTCAGTGCTTCTTCGCCGTTCCCCCTTTCATCGTGGACCACCCCGATGTTGTTCATGGCCGCGCCCACCCCCTTCCTGAAGCCTGCTTTGTCCGCAAGCGCCCTGGCCCTTTCCGCGTAGTACAGGGCGGTGTCGAGGTCTCCGATCCGCCACCCCGCGTGTTCGCTCAACAGGTTCAGGGCGTTCACCCTGCTGGTATCGTCCGTGGCGGTCCGCACCACCATGAGCAGGGAGTCCGTTCTGTTCTGTGCGCAAGCCGGTCCGTGCAAGAACAACGGAACAAGGACAAGAGCGGTCCGGAAGATGAAGGATCCAATGGGCGAAAGGGGCATGGGGCGAAGTGTTCGTATGACAAGGCGGGCACGTGTGTCACCTCTCATCGGCAACACACGGCAGTACCCCGATGCGGGGCGTGTTTTCCGAAGGGAGGGGAAGTGAATGTAGGTGCTTCTGGGATCCCGTTGGGTGCGGACGTTGTGAGCATGCACCGGATCGCCCGGTGGGCGCGTGGCTGACATCACGGCAAATACGGCGGCACCCACACATGGAAGCGGGCTGTGGAAGAACGCATGGCACAGCCCCCCGGCACATGCTACACTTCCCCTGCCCACCGCACTTCCCCGCAGAAGAGGAGATCGACCAGCACTGCAACGCCAGCCAGCCCTGACAACCGACAACTACGAACTGACAACCGCCCCCTCACGCCGCCATGCCCACCTGACGCAGATGCACCAGATGGCTCCACAGCGCACTGCGCAACGTGGGGAACTCGCGGTAGGCCACACCGAACTCGGCGCACACGGCCTTCAGGCGCTTGTTGAGGGCCGGGTAGTGTACATGGCTGATGCGCGGGAACAGGTGGTGTTCCACTTGAAAGTTGAGGCCGCCGAAGAGCCAGTTCCACACCTTGTTGTGCGTGGCGAAGTTCACCGTGGTCTGCACCTGATGGATGGCCCACTCGCTCTCGATGTGGTGGCCGTCGGTGGGCGGGTGGACGAAATCGGTGTGCTCCACCACGTGCGCCAGTTGGAACACCACCGCGATGAACAGGCCGGTGACGAACACCATGACGCCATAACCCACCAGCGTGGGCACCACCCCGGCGAAGAACATGGGCAGCACCAGGAAGAGCGCGACGTAGCTCAACTTGGTGGCCCAGAAGATCACATGCTCCTTCAGCTTCATCGGCTTCATGCGCGTGTTGTCCGCGATCTTGCCGGTGAAATACTTCTTCATGTCGTTCCAGAACACCCAGAAGAGGTAGGTGAGGCCGTAGAGCAGCAGGCCGTAGATGTGCTGGAAACGGTGGAACCAGTAGCGCTTCTGCCCTTCATGCACCCGCACCCATGGCTTGATGTCGATGTCATCGTCCATGCCTTCGATGTTGGTGAAGGTGTGGTGGTTCTCGTTGTGCTTCATCTTCCAGAAGTGGACGCTGCCACCGAGCAGGTTGAGGCTGTGCCCCATCATCTCGTTCACCCACTTGCGGCTGCTGTAGCTGCCGTGGGCGCCATCGTGCATCACGTTGAAACCGATGCTGGCCACCACCAAGCCGAGCAGGGCGCAGAGGCCGATCGCCAGCCATGTATTGGCCGGGGTGAAGAACACGAGGGTGATGTAGAGGCCGACCAACGCCGTGAGCAGGATGGCGGTCTTCCAGTACAGACGACCGTCACCGGTCTTCTTCAGGTTGTTCTCCTTGAAATAGGCTTCGGTGACCTCGCGGAGGCGTTGGAAGAAGACGGGAGGGGTCTTTGCGAATGTGGTCTGTACCATGTGAGTGAACCGCTTGCAGGCAGCAGCAAAGGTAACCCTCGTGCCCGCGCGCGTCATCCCCCGGTCATGTGAGTTTGCGCAGCTCACGGTGCATAAGGCCTTTCCTTCCATGGCTGAATACTTTTGCCAGCAGAGCCTTCCCCTCCGCCACCTGTGGACAGCACCTCGCTGGCCGTGAAGAAGAAAGGCAAGGAAGCCCTGAGCAAAGGCCGGTCGGTGTTCAACCGGTTGATCAAGAAGGTGGAGAAGCTGCGCAAGGACATCGATCCGCTGCACAAGCAGCTCGACACCGCCCTTGCCCGGCACACGCTGAAGGTGGTCCCCGCAGAAGCCGAGACCACCAAGTTGCACGTGGAGCTGATCGACCTGCTGTACCCGTACTACACGAACACCAAGGCGCTATCCGCGAAGGAGCGCCGGATCCTTGGATCGCTCATCGGCGGCCGGCTGTACCATGTGATCGGCTTCGATTATGAGGCGCTGGATCGGCACAAGGAGATGTTCAAGGCGCTGAACGGGGAGGACTTCGATGCCGTCGTGAAGCAGGACATGGAATCCACCCGCGACGACATCAACCGGATGTTCGCCGAGCATGGCTTCGAATTCGATCTGGGCGATGTGGACCTTACCGATGAGGAGGCGATGGCCCGCGCACTGCATGCGTTGCAGGAGAAGGTGATGGCGGAACAGGAGCGGCAGCAGCAGCCACCCAAGCGCAAGAAGACCACGCGGCGGCTGGAGATGGAGGCCCGCGCCGAGGAAATGGAAAAGGCGCGCAACCGCAGCCTTGCCACCATATACAAGCAGCTTGCGCGATCGCTGCACCCCGATCTGGAACAGGACGGAACGCTGAAGGCCGAGAAGGAGGAACTGATGAAGCAGCTCACCGCCGCCTACGAAGCGCAGGACCTGCACACCCTCCTGAAGCTGGAAGCGCAATGGCTGAGCCGCAACAGCGACAACATCCAAGCGCTTACCGAAGAGAAGCTGGACATCTACAACGCCGTGCTGAAGGAGCAGGTGGCCGAACTGGAGACCGAGTACCACAGGGCCTTCGGCCACCCCCGGTACGAGCCTTTGGTGCAGTACGGCATGTACTTCGCCAAGGGGCTTGCATGGGAGATCGATCGCAGGGCAAAGCATCTACGGACGAGGAATCTGTCGCTGGAGGAGTCCATCGCGAACCTCAAGGGAAAGAACCCGCTGTGGGAGGTGAAAGCATGCATCGAGATCGCCTTGCTGAGGTGATGGCGGTGTGATCGATCGGGATCCGGTCAAGGAGGTTAAGAGCCTGTTCAGGCTCTTGTGATAGCCCTGGGCGCCACTTCTTCTCTTCCCCTCTTCTTCTCCATACCTCTCTCTTCTTCGCGACCCGATACCGGCCGGTGACGAACCGACCTCTGGGGGCGCACATCCCCACCACCTGTATTTCAGGGACTTGCATCCATTCGAGACGACGACTGGCCCACCATAAGCCACATTCTGCCCCGGCCGCCGCTTGCAGAACGTCGGATACCTCCTACTTTTAGGGCCTCTCACTCTCATCTCTCTCGTTCTCTTGATCCGTTCGCTCTTCCTTCTCAGTGGCCTTGCGGCCCTGTTGATCTCCGCCATTGGCAGTGGTGGACGGCCTCCGCACACCCCGCCGGGCGATGGAGCTTCGCCCATGGGGATGATCGCGGACAGCGCCATGGTCGTAAGTGCGCATCCCTTGGCGACAGCCGTGGGCGTGGACATCCTGCGTGCCGGTGGTCATGCGGTGGATGCTGCGGTGGCCGTTCACTGGACCCTCGCCGTTGTGGCGCCGTGGGCAGGCAACGTGGGCGGCGGTGGCCTCATGGTGGTGCGCGCAGCCGATGGCACCGTACATACACTGGACTTCAGGGAGACCGCTCCTGCGGGCGCACATCGCGACATGTTCCTTGATGGAACAGGCAAGCCGGTCGCCAAGCTGAGCCTGCTCGGCCACAAGGCCATCGGTGTGCCCGGCAGCGTGGCCGGCCTTTTCGCCGTACACGACAGCTTGGGCCGCATGCCCATGGCACGGCTGATCCAACCGGCGATAGACCTCGCCGAGCGCGGGTTCGTGCTTACCGCGTTGGAGGCGAAGGAGCTGAACTCCAAGCTGCACAGCATCCAAGCCTCCAGCAGCCGTCCGAACGCGTTCACCGCGAGGGCGCATTGGAACCCGGGCGATACGCTGCGGCTGCCCGAACTGGCGCACACGCTCACCCGCATCCGCGATGAAGGCCGTGATGGGTTCTACCGGGGTGTGACCGCCGACCTGATCGTGGCGGAGATGAAGCGCGGAGATGGCCTCATCGATCATGAGGACCTTGCCTCCTACAAGCCGGTGTGGCGCAAGCCGGTCACAGGCACGTACCGCGACCTGGAGATCATCACCATGGGCCCTCCCTCCAGCGGCGGCATCGTGCTGATCCAAGCATTGAAGGCCTTGGAGGACATGAACCTGCGCGGGGCTGGCTGGCAGAAGGCGGCCACCGTGCATCGCATGGTGGAGGCCGAACG
Organism: Flavobacteriales bacterium; assembly: GCA_019638075.1. Taxonomy (GTDB): domain Bacteria; phylum Bacteroidota; class Bacteroidia; order Flavobacteriales_F; family PHOS-HE28; genus PHOS-HE28. Next base: position 6,359 of record JAHBUM010000093.1, read on the forward strand.
GCGCGCCTTCGCCGATCGCGCGAAACACCTCGGCGATCCCGACTTCGTGCATGTGCCATCCGAAGAACTCCTGTCGTCGAGCTACATCGCGCACCGGATGGCGAACTTCGATGCGAACAAGGCCACGCCCAGCAAGCTGGTGAATGCCGGCGATCCCCTTGCCGAATCGGAACACACCACGCACTTCTCCATCGTGGACGAGGAAGGCAACGCCGTGGCATGCACCACCACCCTGAACGGCTCGTACGGGTCCGGTGTCGTGGTGGACGGCGCGGGCTTCCTCATGAACAACGAGATGGATGATTTCAGCATCGCACCCAACACACCGAACCGCTTCGGACTGGTCGGCAGCAATGCGAACGTGATCGCGCCGGGGAAACGCATGCTATCCAGCATGGCACCCACCATCGTAACACGCGGAGGCCGGCTGTTCATGGTGCTGGGCAGTCCGGGCGGCGCCACCATCCCCACATCGGTGCTGCAGACCGTGGTCAACTTGGTGGATCACGGCATGACGGCCAAGCAGGCGGTCTCCGCGCCGCGCTTCCATCACCAGTGGAAGCCCGATACCATCCTGATCGAAGCGAACGCCATTCCGGCTGCGGACAGCCTCACGCTGGTGAACATGGGCCATGCGTTCAAGGTGCGGCCCCCGATCGGGCGGGTCGATGCCATCCTCGTGCTCCCCGATGGCCGGTTGGAAGCAGGCGCCGATCCGAGGGGCGATGACGCGGCTGCCGGTTACTGACCGCCACGCGTGGCCGATCGGATGATCGGGAATTCCGGTGAATGGCGAATGGTCGTTGGTGAATGGACGCGCACTCACCATTCGCTATTCACCACTGACCATTCACCACCTGCCGCCGCCCATTTTCTGATCTTCTCATTTTCTGATCGTCTGATCCTCCACCCCCTTCAACTTCTCCCTTAAGGTCTTCCGATCGATCCCCAGCACCTCGGCGGCCTTGGTCTTGTTGCCGCCGGTGGCATCGAGCACGCGTTGGATGTGCTGGCGCTCCACGTCGGCGAGGGTGGTGAGCGTGCTGGTGGGTGGTGACTGCGGCGCCTGCATCTTCATATGCGCGGGCAGGTCGTCCATCTCCACGGTGCGGTCCTTCATGATCACCAAGCGGTGTACGAGGTTCTCCAGTTCGCGCACGTTGCCGGGCCAGCTATACGCCTCAAGCGTGGCGAGGATGCGCGGCGGGAAACGCAGCGGTGCCTTGCCCAGTTCCTTGCTGAAGCGCGCGTTGAAGTGCTCCACCAGCAGGGCGATGTCGGCCGTGCGTTGGCGCAGCGCGGGCAGCTGCATGTGGATCACATTGAGGCGATAGTAAAGATCTTCGCGGAAGGTGCCCTGCCGCACCATGGTGGGCAGGTCGCCGTTGCTGGCGGAGATCAGGCGCACTTCCACCTTCTGCGATTTGGTGGCGCCGAGCATGGTGATCTCCTTGTCCTGGATCGCCCGCAACAGTTTGGCCTGCACGGCTGGCGATGCGTTGCCGATCTCGTCGAGGAAGAGGGTGCCGCCATCGGCCGCTTGGAAGAAGCCCGCGCGGTTGGTGATGGCCCCGGTGAAGGCGCCCTTCACGTGGCCGAAGAGCTCGCTCTCCAGCAGCTGGTCGGGGATGGCGCCGCAGTTGACGGCCACGAACGGCGCTGCCGACCACTTGCTGTTGTAATGGATGGCGCGGGCCACCATCTCCTTGCCGGTGCCGCTTTCGCCGGTGATGAGCACCGTGGCGCGGTTGTTCCGCGTGCGGTCGATGGTGCGGTAGAGCTCGGCCATGGACGGCGCGCGGCCGATGATACCGTGGAACGTGGCCGGTGTATCCTCGGGTGTTGGCGGTGCGGTGACCCGTGCGCCGAGCACGTTCTCCACGGCCTTCTGCAGCTCGTCCTGCGTGAAGGGTTTCACCAGGTATTCGAGCGCGCCGAGCTTCATCACCTCCACGGCGTTGTTGAGGTCCGGATAGCCGGTGATCACCAGCACGGGCAGACCGGGGTGGTGCTGCGAGAGGTACTTCACTAATTGCAGGCCGCCGATGCCGGGCATGTTGAGGTCGGTGATCACGAGGTCCACCGGACTGTTGCCGAGCACTTCGATGGCATCGACCACGTTGTTGGCGGCGAAGGGGGTGAGGCCCATGGCGGCCATGTTGCGGCGCAACAGCTCGAGCATGTCGCGCGCATCGTCCACGAGCAGTACCGAGGGCCGTTCGTTCATGCGGCGGCGGGGAAGGTGAGGTGGAAGGTGGTGCCTTGGCCGGGCGCGGAATCCACGGTGATGGTGCCGTTGTGGCCCTGCATGATGCCATGTACCACCGAAAGCCCGAGGCCGGTGCCTTCGCCGGTGGGCTTGGTGGTGAAGAAGGGTTGGAAGATCTTGCGCAGCACGTCGGGCGCGATGCCGCTGCCGTTGTCGGCGACGGCGATGTGTACGTTGCCGGCGTCAGTGCGTGTGGTGATGCGGAGCTTTCCGCTCACGGGCATCGCAGTGATGGCGTTGAGCACCAGGTTGATGATGACCTGCTCGAACTGCACGGGGTCCAGCCGCACGGCGGGCAGTGCTTCCGCGAAACGCGTCTCCACCTGCACCTGCCGTTCGTCGCACTGGCGTTGCACCAGCCGCAGCGCACCGGCGATCAGCTCGTGTACATCCATCAGGCGGAACTGGCTGGGCATCTCGCAGCTGAAGTACATCAGCTTCTTCACCACCTCGCGGCCGATGATCGCGGAGTCGACGATGCGTTGCAGGTCCTCGCGGCGCGCGGGATCGCCTTCATCCTTCTTGAGCAGCTCGGCATAGCCCAGCACGTTGCCCAGCGGTGTGTTCAGTTCGTGTGCGATGCCGGCGGTGAGCTCGCTCAGCAGCATCAAGCGGTCGTTGTGGCGCAGGTGGGCTTCCATCTTCCGGCGTTGTTCCCGTTTCTCATGGCGCTCCACGATGCTGGCCACCTCAGCGGCGAGGCGATCGATCAGGTCCTGTTCCTCGGGCAGGAATAGCTCGGCCGCATCGGTGTGCGTGCCATCCGTGTAGCTTACCGTGAGCAGTCCGCGCGGTTCCTTATCGATCAGGATGGGGGCCTGCATGGTGCGCATGGCGTTCACCGGCTTGCCGTGCTCGGTATCGTCCACGATGAGCGATACCTGCAGCTCATCGGGGAACTGCCAGCCCTGCGGCATGGTGCGCACGATGGCCGTGAGCATGGCCTCCAAGCCCAGCTCGGGGTGCTGCGCGATGCGGGCCACGGCATAGAGGCACTGGAGCTCCTTGATGCGCTCACGGAGCTTGTGGGCCGAGGCATCGGAAGCGTCATGTGCAAGGGTGCCGGAGACCATGTGTTGTTCGTGTTCCGCCGCCCAAGCCCTGCGACCGCGCAGTGTCCGAAGCAAGAGGCATAGGCGAGCGGCAAAGATGGTGCGGAATGGTGGCTGAAGGGTACGATGCAGCCCATGGCACACACATCGCTTCCCACCTCCTTCCCAATTCACGCAGATAGCTTTGAGGCGTGAAGATCCTGGTGATCGAGGACGAGCCCGAGCTGGCCGATGTGCTGGTGCGTTCCTTGGAGCGCGAGCGCTACGTGGTGGAGACCGCCGCCGACCGCCCGGCCGCCCTGCTGAAGATCGCCGACCACGACTACGACTGCATCCTGCTCGACATCATGCTGCCTGGTGGAAGCGGTCTCGATGTGCTGCGTGAACTGAAGGCCCTCGGCAAGTCGGGCAATGTGATCATCATCTCCGCCAAGGATTCGCTGGACGACAAGCTCACCGGGCTCGACCTCGGGGCCGATGACTACCTCACCAAGCCCTTCCACATCGCCGAGCTGAACGCGCGCGTGCGCTCGGTGCTGCGCCGCAAAGCACTGGGTGGAAGCAATGCATTGACCGCCGCCAACGTGCGCCTCGACCTCGATGACCGCAGCGTGACGGTGGATGGCGAACCGCTCGCGCTGCACCGCAAGGAGTTCGATATGCTCACCTACTTCCTGCTCAACAAGGAGCGGCTCGTCTCGCGCGGATCGCTGGCCGAGCACGTCTGGGGCGACCATGCCGACGACAGCGGCGACCTCGACTTCGTGTACTCCCAGATCAAGAACCTGCGCCGGAAGCTGAAGCAAAGCGGCGCCGCCGTGGAGATACAGGCGGTGTACGGCATCGGGTACAAATTGGTGGAGCAGTGATGCGGCGGGATGGTGAATGGGAGTTGGCGAATGGCGAATGGGAAATGCGCGCACACGCACTATCCCATTCACCTCCCTATCCCCATTTTCTGATCCTCTAATTATCTGATCTTCTGACCCGAATGAAACTCCTCAACCGCTCCCTGCTCCACCTCTCCATGGCGCTGCTGCTGGTGCTGGCGGTGTGGGCCACGGCCTTCTTCTTCGTGGTGCGCGATGCCGTTCTGGATAGCATCGACGAGGGTCTGGAGGAACAGCAGGAAATGATCCTGCACCGTGCCAAGCAGGACAGCACCGTACTGGCCGTACACGACCTGGGCCTGCACGGCTTCGCGATCCTGCCCACGGACGGCAAGGTGAAGGACCGCTACAGCGACACCCTGCTCTACGTGCCCGCCGAAGGCAAGGCGGAACAGGTGCGGCTCATGACCAGCGGTTTCAAGCACCACGGGCAACGCTACAGGTTGCTCGTCTTCACCAGCACGGTGGAAGAGGACGACCTGCTGGAAAGCCTGCTCGTCGCACTGATCGCGCTGTACGTGGCGGTGCTGCTCACCATCATCGTGGTACACAACGTGGTGCTGCGCAACGTGTGGAAACCCTTCCATGCCATCCTCGCGCAGATCAAGGGCTTCCGGCTGGGCTCGGGCAAAGGCTTGAAGGAAGTGCGTACGGAGGTGCATGAGTTCAAGGAGTTGAAGGCCGCTGCCGATGCGCTCGTGCGCCACGCGTCGGATACGTACGCCAACCAGCGCGCCTTCACCGAGAACGCGGCGCACGAGCTGCAGACCCCGCTGGCCATCGCCATCAACAAGCTGGAACTGCTCGCCGAACAGCAGACCGGCGAGGAGGAGCGCATGGCCGTGGTGGGCGAAGTGCTCGCCCT
>JAHBUM010000094.1 GCA_019638075.1 Flavobacteriales bacterium
GCAGCCGCTGCTGCCGCTTTCCCCTTCCAGCATTATCGCCGCGATGGATCCCGGGCCTTCGTACTTCACCACGCGCTCCATATGCGCCAGCGCGTTCTCGGTGCATTCCTCCGGCGTCCTGCTGTTCCACGGGCAGCGGTAGAAGTACGGGTTCTCCACGTGGATGATGTTCGGCACGCCCTGGCTGTCGTGCGGCAGCCCACGCGGATCGCCACCGGCGCTGAGGGCACCGTACGTGGCACCGTGGTAGCTCTGGTACAGCGTGATGATCTTGTGGCGGCCGGTGTACAAACGCGCGAGTTTCATCGCGTGCTCCACCGCCTCGGTGCCGCCGTTGGTGAAGAAGGTGCGGTTGAGCGAGCCCGGCGTGATCTCCGCCAGCGTCTTCCCCAGCTTGCCACGCGCCTCGGTGATCATGCCCGGATGCACGTAGCTCACCTCGGCCATCTGCTTCGCCACGGCCTCCGCCACCTTCGGATGCCCGTGCCCGATGTTCACGTTCATCAGCTGCGAGCTGAAGTCGATGTAGCGCTTGCCGCTTCGCTCGTACAGATAGATGCCCTTGGCGCGCTCGATGTTCAGCGGGTTCAAGCCGCTCTGCTTGCTCCAAGAGAAGATGGTGTGCTCGAGGTTGTCCTTCAGGATCTCGGCAGGGTTGGTCTTGGTCAATGTGCTCATGTGATCGGTTTTCGCACTTCTTCAGTCCAGTAGTAGTTGTAGCTGTCAGGGATCTTTTCGACCAGTCCTTTGGTCAACAGCCCTTCAAGCTGGTCTTCGATGGCTTCCCTGCCCTTGAAGTCCGAGAATGGGAATCCGCAGCTCTCATTATAGATGAACAACCTCCAAGCATCGAACCCATCTGCACGATCATCAGGCCCAAGATCCACATCCACCTCTATTCCATTCATCCTGCATCTAAGGCCGATGCCGTGGAACTGATAGTCCCCCAAACCTTCCATTCGTCCACTACGCGGGATGACCTTCTCCACGGTCGCTCGAAGCAAGTCTCGACGCTGGTATCTGTCATAGAAGAATGACACCATCTTCTTCACGTCGCTCTGATAGGCCAAAATGAGGGGCCGGAGGTTAGACATGCGGGGCTATGACATCCAATTCGTCTTCCCTTCCGGGTTCCACTTCGTCGTGGTCTTCTTCATCTGCGTCCAGAATTCGATGCTGCTCTTCCCAGTGATGTCGCAGGTGCCGAACTTGCTGTCGTTCCAGCCACCGAAGCTGAAGGGCTCGCGCGGCACGGGCACGCCGATGTTCACGCCGATCATGCCGGCGCTGGCGCGTTCCATCACTTGCCGGGCTTGTCCCCCACTTTGTGTGAAGACGGCAGCAGCATTGCCGTATGGGTTCGCGTTCTCGATGGCGATGGCCGCGTCCAGATCCTTAGCACGCACGATGCTGATCACCGGACCGAAGACCTCTTCCTGCGCGATGCGCATGTCGGTCGTCACATGGTCGATGATGGTGGGGCCGAGATAGTAACCGTCTTTCGCACCGCCTTCCACCTGCGGGTTGCGGCCATCGAGCAGGATCTTGGCCCCCGCCTTCTCCGCTTCGGCGATGTAGCCCGTGATGCGCTCGAACGCGGCCTTGCTGATCACCGGTCCGAGGTTCTTTCCGGGGATGAGCTTCTTCGCTTCGATGATCATCTGCTGGATGATGTGATCGATCCCGGCCACGCCGACCATCTGCGCCGCAGCCATGCACCGCTGGCCCGCACAACCGCTCATGCTGGCCACCACGTTGCTCGCGGTCATCTCCACATGCGCATCGGGCAGTACGATCAAGTGGTTCTTCGCACCGCCAAGGCACACCGCGCGTTTCAAGGTGCTGGTGGCACGCACGTAGACGATCTTGGCCACCTTGGTGCTTCCTACGAAGCTCACAGCCTTGATGCCCGGGTGGTCGCAGATGGCCTCCACGATCGCGCGGTCGCCATTCACCACGTTGAAGACGCCATCGGGAAGTGCAGCTTCCTTCAGCAGTTCAGCGATGCGGATGGCGCTGATGGGCACGATCTCGCTCGGCTTCAGGATCATGGTATTGCCCAGCATCAGCGCATTGGGGATGGTCCAGTGCGGCACCATGTTGGGGAAGTTGAACGGCGCGATGCTCGCCACCACGCCCAGCGGCTTCCGTTCGATCCGGCATTCCACACCCTTGCTCACTTCGAGCAGCTCACCCTGTACCAGCTGCGGCAGGCTGCATGCGAATTCGGTCAACTCCACGCTCTTGTCCACTTCGGCGTAGGACTCGTCCATCGTCTTGCCGTTCTCGGTGTGTACCAGCACAGCCAGTTCTTCGCGGTTCTTCAGCAGCAGCTCACGGTAGCGGAAGAAGATCTGCGAACGCTCCTTGATCGGCATGCCGCTCCATGCGGGGAAGGCGGCTTCGGCGGCTTTCACCGCCCTGTCCAGATCGCTCGCGGTGCTCAGTGGCACGGTGCTGATCAATGAGCCATCCAGTGGGGAATGAACATCCATGCGCTGCTGCCCATTGGCATCGGGCTTTCCGGCGATGTAGTTCTTCGTTTCGTCGTATTTCAATGTGGTCGTTGCCATGGAAGTGCGCTGTTGGGTACGTCGAAGGTAATCGGGGCGAAGTGAAAGTCGATCATGGCGGGGTGACAGAGTGCAAGGGTCGCACTCTTTCGCTCTTGCACTCCCGCACTCTGCCAGCCCTCAAGGCAGCTGCTCACCAACGGCGTTCGTAGGCACCGTGCCGCCCACCGTGCCGAGGATCACGTCGCGATCGTTGTCCGGGCCGGTGTACTTCACAGCACCATCGAGGTTCACATCCTCGGCGTGGTACCCTTGCACCGTGTTGGTGGGCACCGTACCGCCGATCCGTTGCAGGATGGCATCGCGGTCGTTCGTGGAGCCGGTGTACTTCACCTCGGCATCGCTTACCGTGTTGCCCGGCCACAGCAGGGTACGTCCGTTCGCGGACTTCTGCGCGTTAGTGCCCCACGTGGCCGTGGCCGGTGCACTGAAGTCCACGGCGGTGGCCGCAGTGCTCAACGCTACCGGCTGGGCGGTCATTGCGCCAAGGTGGTTGCGGTGCCGTACAGCGATGTGGTAGCTCCCGGCAGGCTGGCAGAAACCGACCGGCGAGGTGCCATCGATGCCCACGATGTCGCCATCGCGCTGAAGCAGTGCCGCACGTGCCTCCAGCACTTCCGCAGGCGTGGTGGACGAGCGCAGTTCAAGCACCACCCAATCCACGATGGCATCCTGACCTGTGGTGGCAAGCACCTCTGGCGCGGTGACGGTGGGGCCGGCGATCACATGGCCGAGGTCCGTGTACGGTTCGCCGTGTGGAAGCTCGCCCTGAGCGCGCAGGCTGTCCACCATGAGCTGGTCCGCGTTGCGCCATGCCCCGTCCAACAGCATCTTGGCGGCCACCACTGCGGGCGGCACCACATCGCACGGCGGGGCAAGCGTGGTGAAGCCCACCGCACGAGACCACTCCGATCGTCCGCCCTGCGTGCCGCCCGGACTCTCCGAACAGACCGCGCGCACCCGGAACTCGTGCGCCGTGCTCCACTGCAATCCTTCCAAGGCGTGGCTGGTCAGTTCCAAGCCGGTGACAAGGGTCCACGACTGCGCACCCACTTCACGCCATTGCAGCTCGTAGCTGAACGCGCCCTCCGAAGCCCAGCCGAGCGTGGCGCTGTGGTAGGTGATGTCCGTGGCAGGCGATGGCTCGGGGATGAGGCAACCAATGGCGAAGGCCGATGCCCAGAGGTTGTAGCAGGCCACCGGGCTGTTGGCCCCGTTGTAGCCGAACACATGCACCACATAGCTGCCTGCCGGTGCGTTGGCGTAGGTGATGTACTCGCTGCTGGTGCCGCCGTTCTGCGACAGGGCCAGTTGTGTGCCGGTGGCATTGAGCAGCCGCACGTCGTAGTCGGCAGGCATGCCGCTCATGCCGATGGAGATGGTGGCGATGGCGGTCGTGGTGAACGTGTAATAGTCCACATCGGCGCTGCTGGCGATCAATGCACGCATGTCCAACGGAAGGGTCACTGCGGCGGCTGTGGCGAAGGTGTTGTTCGGCTCCAGCGCATCGGGACAGGGGGTAGGCGTGGTGAACAGCCGGCTTGGGCTGTATGCCGAAGTTCCATCCGCGCATTCCGACAGCACTTGGAACTCGTACGCGGTGTCTTCCGCAAGGCCGGTGAGCGCATGGGTGGTGCCGGTGATGCCCGATACCACGGTCCACGTGCCCGATGCCTCGGCCTTCCACCGCAGCGTGTACGATACCGCGCCCACGTTGGACCAACCGAGGGTGGCGCTGTTGCTGGTGAGGCTGCTTACGCTGAGGGTGCCCGGCGCATCGCAGGTGGTGCCGCATTGCGCCAGACAGGAGGCCGCGTTCACGCGGTTGCGGATCAATGTGGCGGGCTGCGGGCCGAAGCCGTTGTTGAAGTTCATGCCCACACCGCTCACGAGGTGGCAATAGCTCATGATGGTGCCGCCGCCCGTGGGCAGCCCGACCGCCTCACAGCCTGCAACGGGGTAGCCTGCTGCCGGTCCGCAGCCATCAATGGGCGTGCCGTTGCCGTTCCACGCGCAGTCGTGCGTGTGCGGCGATCCCATGTTGTGGCCCTGCTCGTGCGTCACCACGTTCACGCTCCAGCTGTACGTGGGCACGTTGGAGTGGGTGGCATTGATCCCGCTGTAGGCCATGCGGTACCGCGTGGTGCTGCTGCACAGGGTGTTCAGCCATGCCACGCCGCCGCCGCCGCCGAAACTGAGCAGGTGCGCCAGATCGCCGTTGAAGCTGGTGCGGTGCGTGCCGAACTGGCTCAGGCGATCATTGCTTGACGACCCGGTGTACGGGCTGGCCTCATCCCACACGAACACCTCCTGCAACTGCACATCCACGCCATCGTTGGCGAAGAGGATCGCGCTCTGGTTGAACAGGCCCGTGACGTAGGTGGTGGCCGCCGCTACGCTGCCCTTGTTGGTGAAGATGGGATAGTCCACCTCCCAATAGAGCTTCACGCAGCGCATGGAACGGTCGCTTCCGTTGTCGCGCAGATCGCCGGGGTGGATCGCCTCACCGGTATCCCGCGTGCCACAGATGAACGGATCGCGCGTGCGCAGATCGTGCTCCCGGTAGATGACATGCACGCCCGCCGACGCATTATCCAAGCGGCCCACCACCAGTGTGCCCCGCCGGTCCTTCACCATCGCCATCACCTCATGGCGGAACACGCTAAGGCCCACCACCGAATGGTCGTCGCCACGGACGCGGCCACGGTAATGCGCACCCGGTTCCACTTGCACAATGCCCTTCGTCGCTGTATTCACCACGAAGCCATCCGCCAGCGGTGCCCACCGTTCCAGTTCCACGGTGAGCGGCCCGTCCGGCGTGGGCAGGGTGATCGCGATATGGGCTGGCGCTGCATCGTACATCGCGGCCACCGCACCGGGATCAAGCCGGGCCACCTCCGCCTTGGTGCATGCCTCCTGCCACAGCCGCGTAGTGCGGTTGTCGGGTGCCATCGCCTTAAAAAGCGGGATCTGCTTGAAGGCCGTGCCCTGCTGCTCCAACCGCGCCATCCGTGCGGCCACCTGCCCACCGGACCCATGCTGTTGTGCGCTGAGCGCGCCGATGATGAAGAACGCGAAGAGGAGCGTGCTGGAACGTATCATGGCGGTGTGATCCATGGCGGTAATGTAGCTGGAACGATCCAGCTTCCGCCACACCTTCGGCGACAGGGCATCCCGAATGGACGAAATGCGGTCCTTGGCGGTCGAATGCTCTTGCAGGCTTCTACCTTCGCCGCACGAACATCCGCTCCCCATGCCTTCCGTAGACATCCTCTCCAAAGTGGACCTCCAGATGCTCGACAACGCCATCAACGTGGTGAAGCGCGAGATCGACACCCGCTACGATCTGCGTGGCACCAACAGCACCATCGAACTGGACAAGAAGGCGCTCACCATCAAATTGAGCACCGATGACCACATGAAGCTGGATGCCGTGCTGGACATCCTGCTGGAACGCAGCGGCAAGCAGAAGGTCGACGTGCGCAGCTACGACCTGAAGGAAGAGCCCGTCCCCAGCGGGAAAACGCTCTACCGCATCATCAAAGTGAAGCAGGGCATCGAACGGGAGACGGCCAAGAAGATCGTGAAGGCCATCAAGGACAGCGGTCTGAAAGTGCAGCCCCAGATCATGGACGACCTGATCCGTGTAAGCGGCAAGAAGATCGACGACCTGCAGGCCGTGATGACGCTGTGCCGCGAGAAGGACTTCGAGATCCCGTTGCAGTTCGACAATATGAAAAGCTGATCCGGGCAGCGAAATGGCCCTCGCATGCGTCTTCAGGAGGAAACCCAACGACCATGCGTTCAGCGTTCCTCTCCCTCCTTGCCGCCTCCCTGTTCTGCTTCGCCGCCTCCCCGGTCCAAGGGCAGACGTTCTTCTACATCAGTTCCATCAGCGTTGAGCCGGGCGATCCCACCACCAACGATGCGATCAGCATCTCCCTTCATGGCGACCTGAGCAGCAGCGGCGCGCGCATCGTTTCCTCCAGCTACATGCTCATGGACAACATCGTACACATCACGGTGCATGCGGCGGATGACGGCGGAATGACCGTGCTCGTGCCCCATACCGAGAACGTGGAGATAGGCTCCCTGCCTGCCGGGTCGTACAGCATTCTTGTCGATGGCGCCTTCATCCTCGACTCGGCACCGGAGCACCAGCACAGCTTCAACGTGAGCGGCGGCCCGGACTGTAGCATCCTCACGATCGAAAGCGTGCAGTGGGCCACGTTCACGGACACGACCATCGTGGTGCATGTGACCAGCAGCGCGATCGGGTTCTCCTACCCCGCCTTCGTATTGCTGGATGAGCAGGGCGATACGCTCGCGGTGGAGACAGTGAACCTCTTCGCCATCGGCAGCGAGAGCTGGCACACCCTCACCGTTCATCCCGGCGCGGCGGTGCCCGTGGGTAACTTCAATGCCCAACTCCACCTTTGGACCGGCTTCTTTTCCGAACTGGCCTGCACGTGGGAACTCCCGCTGGACCTCTGCCCGGCGCAGGAGTGCGTAACGGTGTTCCCCTACATCCAGAACCTCGGCGGGGCCATCGCGCTCGGCACCTGTTCATGGCACATCATGGATGATGGCGGGGAAGTGGCATCCGGCCAGTTCGTGCTCACCCAAGAACAGCAGATGGATCAGGACGAGCTATGCCTGCCCCCCGGCCGCTACCGGATGTCCGCAGCATCGGACCAGCAGCCCACCGGCGGCCAGCTCTACTTCGGAGTGTTCGGAGGGGCGAGCGAATGGGGGCCGTTCATGCCCCTTGCATCCGTACCGCCCATGCCACTTTTGATCGATCTGTTGGTGCCCTGTTCCGATGGTACCAATGGGATCGGAGCCCGCCCCACCGAGGCCCACCTGATCATCGCCAGCACGGCCGATGGCTTGCTGATCCGTGCGCCGCGCGGTGAACAGCTTGGTATCGTCCGGTTGTTCGACAGCCGGGGATCGCTCGTGGGAACGCACACCGTAGCCGGGGATCACATCGTACTCCGCCCCCGTTCCAGTGGCATGTACGTGATCCAAGCGGCCGGGCAGACCCAACGCGCCGTATTCACGGGCCAACACTGAGCCTTTGAAGAAGCGGTATCGGGGCGGTCATTGTGTTGAAGGGTGCAAGAGTGCGATGCGGCGTTCACCCTTGCACCTGTCCGTCCGGCAGACGGGCTCTCCGACCATTGCACAGACCGCTTCTTTGCTGCTTTCTCAGTATCGGTGAACTCGGTGCCATCGGTGGGTGCATTCGTATTCCGACAGCAAGGGCCGGAAAGGCGAAGCCCGCCTTACGGGGCGGGCTTCTCGTGTTCCCGATCTCCGGGCTTACGGGCTCGGACAAGGACTTTTAACGCCGCGAGGCTGATGTCCCCTGTGGTCGGGTTGGCGTTCTTCCGGTCTATACGGTCACTTGGTCCGGCGGGTTTCGTTCTACAACGATCGGTGCGTTCGTGTCAAGTCCATTCTTCGGCGCATGTTGCTGTTCTGGTGGCGATCAGAACATCGTATCCCCTTTCAGGAAAAGCACGAAGATGAAGGTCATCAGGAAGTGGTGCAGTAGCAGCAGTGCCGATGCCACCATGAGCACGGTCTTGCCGCTGTCGTTCAGTTCGGGGAAGAGCCTTTTGTTGTTCACCGCGATGATGGGCAGCGGCACGGTGGCCAGCAGGAAGGTCACGGCCAGCAACTTGAAGAGCACCACATTGTCCAGCAGGCCGAAGAACAAATGGGCGTAATAGAACACGAATCCGAGGAAGGATAGCAACCCCAGTCGCACGAACGTTCTCGCCTCAGCTACCATTTTAGGTTTGGTTTCCATCACAAAGACGCGCTCGCTTATGGGGGTTGCGTCCGACAGCCTTCTACGTTATCCACAAGAACAGGTTCGGATGGGGATCCTACGTGGACGGGCAACCCCGGCGGTGAATACGCGTCAGGCCAGCGATCGCCAAAGCACATCCGGCAACGAACCAAGGCCAGGGATGAACTGTTGGGATGTAGTCGCTCCGGGTCATGAGGCTCGTATCGGTAAGCGCTTCCATGCTGAAGGACTGCAACAGCGGATCCAGCGTGAACGAGATGATCATGAGCAACGCACCAGCGATGAGGAGGATCCATGCCGGGATATCCACGAGACCCGATGGCCTGTGGGAGCGGCCGCGTAGGATCAGCACGGCCAGAGCGATCAGACCCAGGGAGATCACGCACGGCGCCCATACCGGTCCCACCCACGGCACCGGGATCAGGAAGAGCAGGTCGTAGGTCATCAGGCTGGAAGGCCAGCCCAGCAGCACCTTCAGCCACACGTAGTAGAAGATGTCCCAGATGCCGAAGCCATAGCAGAACCACGCGAAACGTTCCAACGCCGACCGTGTCACCAACGCTCCAGGTGCGAGCAGCATCACCAGGGTGGCCAGTTCCCGGAACACCTCCGTGCTCACCAGTGACGGATCCATCGGCACCAGCGGAAAATCGAAGCCTTGGGGATAGTACAGTGCCCGCAAGTAGACCACCACCGCACTTTCAAGGAAGGCCATGGCGATGAAGAAGATCGTCATCCAAACGAACAGCCGCTTGATATCCGCGTGCAGCATCTTAAAAGGATAGATCAGCCACCAGACCCCGGTGATCGCTACCGGGTATGTCCACTGTGCTCAATGCCGAGGACCATACACCTGCCGAGACCAGTACGTGATCCAAGGGGATCAATGCGAAAGGCCCGATGGACGGCCAAGTACGTTGCAGGGCCGGGGTCGTGGAACGCAGGCCCGCCCGTACACAGAAGCATTGGTAGGCGCGGTCCCAGGGCACGGTGTTGAGGTCGCCCACCACGATGGTGGCCGTATCACCCTGTGCCAGGTATTCACCCAACCGCTCCAGTTGTGCGTTGCGCCGACGGAAGTGACCGTAGCTGATCGGCGAGGTGGCATGCACGGCGAGCAACCGCACCGGCCTGCCACCCACATCAACGAGCGCTTCAATGAACGGCGCGCCGTCCATGGTGATGGTGCATGCTTCGGCGAACGGCACCCTGCTGAACAAGGCGATCCCGTAGCAATTCGTGCGCGGCTCGATGTGTGCGTACGGGTACCGGCCCTTCAAGCCTTGCTCCAACTCCACCGCCCACTCCGGCCCCACCTCCTGCACGGAGATCAGGTCGGCATCGCTCGCGAGGGCTTGCGCGATGGCCTCTTGGAACGCGGTGTTCGGCTGCAACACGTTCATGTGGAAGATACGCAGACCGCTGCTTGCCGATGTTCCTGCATCACGCGCCGGTGGCATCTGCACCTGCATCAACATGATCGCCCCGCCAAGCAGTGCGCTCTGCGCCACCCACCACTTCCGGCGGATGACCGAGAGCAGCGCCACAACGAAAGCCCCCACGGACGCAGGAACGATGAACGCGCGCAGCAGCATCGGCAGGTAGGCATCGGGCGCGAAGGCGATGATGAGGGCCGAAGCAAGGATCAGCATCGACACGCACAACTCGCGGAATTTCTTCGGATCCATCATACCAGTGATCGCTTGGAATGGGCTGCCAGCCCGTCGATCCGCCGCAACACCAACCAAAGTGGCACCGCACCGATCACCCCGAAAGAAGCATCCACACAGCGCCAGAAGAAGGGAATGCCGCGCACGGGAGCCCACAGGAAGGCCAGCGGAAGCACGAGCAGGCAGCACCACAGCCCCCACTCGATCACCCAGCGGTTGCGAACGGGATCGCGGTACGGCCCTACGAAAGCGAGCGCGATCACCACGTGCGCGAAGGCCAGCCAGTCCGTTCCGTAGAACAGCATGGGATAAGTGCCGCCCACATGCGCCACGGCCTCGGCGGCATACGCGGCCCAGCCGGACCAAGGCTCTCCCCAAACCTCCGTGAGATCCGCCAGCCAGCGCGTGCCCCATTCCAACGGTACGGCGGTGAGGCCGCTCACGATCAGGGCCGCCATGAAGAAGGCGATCCAGCGGCGGATGGATCGGAGGTCGGCGGTGGTGCTCATGGATGCGCGGGAGGCACGTTCGTCAGCGCGGCCAGGGTGCGGCTATCGGCCCAGTTGCTTTCCTGCCAGTGCTGGTTCTCCACGCGCCGGATAAAGCGGTACCGCTTGGCATCCAACTCGCGGCGGAAATCAGTAGGATCCAAGTGCTCCACCCAGCGTACGCGGTTGTGGCGGTGTTGCGCCATCTGCCGTTCCACCTTGTCCATGTTGGCGTAGAGCAGCGGCAGCACCTTGTCGCTCATCTGGAGGTAGTTGTCGATGTCGATCTCGCCGGGGTTGTCGTGTGCGAGGTTGTACCGCACGATGGCCCGGTCCCAATCCACCGTGGAAAGGCCCACCAGCACTGCGAACCACGCCCAGCCGTTCACGCGGGCCAGGTAGAAGAAGCTGCGCCGGTCGCGCACCTTGATGTAGAGGGTGACCAGCCCGATGAGCACCAGCGCGAGGAACACGATCACGCCCACGCGCTTGTAGGCCAGCCCATGGAAGCCGATGTAGTGCCAGTTGCGCAGGAATACCGAGATACCGAGGATGAAGTTCTGCACGATCCACAAGGCCGCCAGTAGCTTCAATGTGCGGTTGTGCGGATGGAAGTTGAGGTTGCGCCGGAACAGGTAGAGCAGCACCACCATGCTCAGCAGGATGCTCCAGATCAGCGCCCAGGTGCCCTCATGCACGAACTGTTTCAGGCTGAAGTCCTCGGGCACGGTGAAGCCGAACCACACCCACGAGATATCGATCACGTTCACCACCAGCAGCGCCACGTTCACCAGCACCAGCAGCACCACCCCGGCGCGGCGTTCACGTTCCAAG
>JAHBUM010000095.1 GCA_019638075.1 Flavobacteriales bacterium
TCGCCGTTCGGGGTGAACGCGTTGGGAGCATGCACGAGGAACACATCATGCACATGGATCAGCCGTTGCAGTGTGTCCGCGCAGCCCAGCTCGTTCCACACCACGAGCTGCACGGGATAGAGCCTGCCGATGTCGGTGGGGAAGGTGACCTCTGCATCCGGCTCGTCCGATGTGCCGAACGCGAAGAAGTCCCACGCATAGCCCACCGCGTTCGGCCATGCCGTTTCGCTGAAGTGCGCATGCGGCTCGAAGATCGTGAGCGGATCGGGCTTGTAGCTGAAGTCCGCGCGGGGCACGGGGATCACCTTCACCATGTCGGTCAGTGTGGTGTCCGTTACGCAACCGTTCGGCCATGTCACGGTGGCGCCCACATCGAACAGCCGCGATGTGTTGTAGATGTGCGAGATCAGCGGGCCGGTCGTTGCAGTGGTGCCATCGCCGAACTCCCAGTACACTTGCGCACCGCCGGTGGTGTCGCGCAGGGTGAAGGCCACTTCCAGCGGTCGGCAGCCGAAGATGGTGTCCGCCGTTACCTCCAGCGCCGGTGTGCGCAGCACGGTGATGGTGGCGCACGAGGTCACGGGCGGGGTTTCGCAGCCATCGCGCACGGTGAGGCAATAGGTCGCATCATCCAGCAGCGAATCGGTAAGCAACGGTGCCGTGGTGGGGGACATGTCCCACGCATAGGTGAAGCGGCCATCGCCACCGGCCACTGGGTCGGCAACGAGCGTGAAGGGAACACCACGGCATTGGTCGAAGTCGGACAGAGGAGTGAGGGTGATCGTATCGCGCACTGTTACCAGCGCCGTCCTGTTGGCGGTGATGCAGCCATGCGTATCACGCGCGAATGCCGTGTACGTGGTGTTGGCGGAAGGGCTTACGTGGTGCGGCCCCGATCCTGCAAGACCCTGATCCCAGATCAGGTTGATGGGGGCGGTGCCTCCGCTGGCCGATGCGCTGAGCGTGGCCGTGCCCGTAAGGCAGATGGTGGTATCCTGCGGCACGGTGACCCACGCGAGCAACGGCGGCTCTGTGATCGTGGCGACGAGCGTATCACTGCACCCGTTCCCGTTCGGCCCCCCTTCCGTTACGATCGCGCGATACGTGCCGGCCGTGGCCGTAAGCGCATCGCCATTCGCCAGCTGCGTTTGCCTCACCACGGTGCCTGCCGCGTTGAGCCAGCGGTAGTTCCAAGGCCCGCCCAGGCCGGTCGTAAGCACCTCGATGGTGCCGTTGCCGCCCTTGCACAGCACGTGGGTGATCATGCTGTCGTTATCCATCACCGAGGGCGGCTGCACGGTGATGGTATCGCTTGTGGCACACCACGGCTGGCCGCTGGTGTGCGCCACCACGGTGAAGAGCGTGGGCGTGGTGATCGTGGTGAAGGGATCGGCGATGTTGGCTGCCGTGACGCTGCTCACGGGTGTCCAGTTGTAGGTTACGGGATCGTTGCCACCGGTGCAGCTCGAACTTCCCGTCCACACGGTTCCGGCCGGTGGCCCGGTGGGGGAGTTGTACATCACCGCACCGGAAGGGCCTATGAGCTGGAACGAGTTCTCGTTGTTCCAGGTACCCTGGGCATAGGCCACCGTGAACGTGATCCCGTATGGCACACTGAAGCTGAACGTGGCCGACGAACCCGTCGTCAGCGTATAGTTGGTCCCAGCACCGTTCACCGTTACGGTCACTTGGGCGCCACCGCTCCAACCATCTCCCCAGCTATCGTTCAGCACCAGCCTGTACGTGCATGGCTCCGGCGTGGGTGCGTTCGCTACGATCCGCGCATGCAGGTGCGTCTGCTCGGTACAGGTGCCCGGTGTGGTGCTTATCTCCACCTGTGGTGGTAGGTGTACCGTGATGGTGATCGTGGTATCGTAGGTGCAGCCGAAATCGTCCGTTACGCTGAAGACATACGGGTGTACACCAGGCTCCGTAGGCACGACAGTGGCAAGGTGCGGCGTGCCGGGGTTCGTGGTCAGGTAGGGGCCGTTCCAGCGCACAGAGTCGGCAGTGGTGCCGATGACCGGCGTGAATTCCGTGAGGTCGGGGTACAGCGATGGGTTGAAGTTGATGGACCAGTTGCACATGGTGCCGTTGTCAAGGGCCCATTGGTCCACGAAGTTGAGCGTCCAGATCCCGTTCAATGGGCAGCCGATGAAGCCGTTGAAGGAGTTCACTGGAGTGTAGGTGCCGGGTATGAGCGCCGTGCCCTGCGAAACAGGCATCACGTGCGGCGTGGTGCCGAATTGCGCGGATTGTGCCCATGTGCCCCACATGGCCGTGTTGCTGAAACAATAATCCCAGCAGATACCGGGCACTGTCACACCACCGCCTTCACCGATCTCATTGGCATCGCCCAGGAAGGTGCCTCCGCCGCCCTGTTGGTGCATCACCACGTTCTGGCCGTTCGGGCAGGTCAGGCTCAGGATGAAATCCCCGATGAAGGAGTGCTCCATCGAAACACAGAAGGAGGAGACATCGTTCGGCGACATCACCGTGGCCCCCGCTGGGAATATGCTGAACTCCAATTCGCTCGTGAAGAGCTGCCCCACCTGGTCCGGCAGGTCGATCTGCCCGCCGAGGTCCACCATGGGCAGTTCGTTCCACGTAACGGCTTCGGCCATGCCGGTCAGGTCCACTGTGGCGTTCGTGCATACCGTGGTGCTTTCGGTGGTGCCATTGAACGCCGGCACGGTGCCCACCCACACGGCCACCGTGGTCTGCTGGGTGTTCCTGCATCCCACATCGTCGGTCACTTTCAGCGATACGAGGTATTGCCCTGGCTCGTCGAAGGCATGCGCTGCGTTCATGCCGTTCAGCACGTTGCCATCGCGCATGTCCCACTCGTAATCCACGATGGTGCGGCCGGGGTGGGGCTGGGAGAGGCTCGCATCGAAGCTCACCGTTTCGCCAAGGCACACCTTCGCCGGAAGCGATTCCCCGGTGATCACCGCGTTCGGTACCGGTGGCCAGCAGGGTGTGCCACATCGGATCACCGCACTGAACAGCCCTACGCCCACCGCATTGGAGGTGAAGTGGACCGTGAGGCAGCCCGAGGCATTGTCCGGGGTGGCCGCTATGATCTGGCCTTGCAGGTCGTTCCCCGTATAGGTGCCGAGCACCGGTGCGCTCACGTCAGGCCCGTCGTGGATCACCATCTGGTCCAAGGGCGCAGCGCCTTCTTCGCTCAGGTCGAAGGCCACGAACGTGAGGAAGATCGCCTGCCCCGCCTGGTCCGGGCAGATGGTGGCCACCTGGTCCTGGCCGTTCTCATAAAGCCCACCAGTGGCGGCATTGCTGGTGCCGAAGCCGCCTGAGCAGGCCACGATGTTCCCGACCGTGATCGGGTAGATCGTTTGCGCGCTCCCCGGTACGCTATACAGGAGCCACAGCAATGCCACCGCTGCGACATGGGGCACCCACTTCTCCACACCCGGCCCCTGTGCCGGTTCCCATGGAGAAGCGCTTCGCCAGAGTCGCATGATCCGATCGTGCCGCGCGGCCTACTTCATCAGTGTCACATACCCCAGGATCTCCCTGCGGGCCTCGGTCCTGTCCACCGCGTACGTGAGGCGGTAGGCGTACACATCGCTCTTCAGCACGGCGCCGCTGTTCTGGTAGCTGCCCAGCCAGGGCTTGTACGGGTCGGTGGTGCTGAACACCACCTGGCCCCAGCGGTCGAACACCAACAGCTCGTAGTTCATCCGCACCGGTATGTTGGCGCTCGGCCACCACGTATCGTTCAGGTCATCGCCATCCGGGGTGAAGGCGTTCGGTATGTACGTGAACAGCACGTCGTCTATCACCACCTGCTGGCATGTGGTGTCCACGCATTCGTTGAGGTTCCATGCGATCAGGCACACGTCGTAGATGCCCGGCTCCTTGTTGTCGAACGTGAAGGCAGTGTGCTTGTCCGTGGTGGAGAACAGGTCCGCGATGTTCCAGAAGTAGCGGTCGGCTCCGGTGGAATAGTTGCCGAAGGTGATGGAGGGCGCATCCACGTTGGCCGGCTGAGGCCCCCACTCGAAGGCGGCCACCACCGGGGGCGGCCCGGTCACCTCGATGCTGCCGATGCCGATGCAGCCGGGCGCATCCTTGATCCGCAGCATCCATACCCCTTCGCAGGCTTCGGCCCGGACGGCATCCGTGGTCCATGTGTCGCCATTGTCGAAGCTGTACTCCACGGCTTCCGCATCGGTGATGAGCACCGTGCCGTCGCAGTCGCCCGAGCAGGTCACCGGCAGCATCGCCACCGTATCGATCGTCAAGGGCACAGGCTCGCCGATGGTCATGCCCACGCTGCCGGTACATCCGTTGTCGTCCGTCACCATCAGGGTGTAGGTGCCTGCGCAAAGCCCGCCGATCGAGTCCATGCCGATGCCCTGCATCCCGTTGGACCAGGCGTGGTCAAGACCGGCCACGGCGTTGCCGCCCTGCACTTCCATGGCGATCGAGCCATCGCAGTACCCGTGGCAGAGCGCATCCACGGTGGTCCACGAGAACACATAGGCATCGGTGAAGGTCTTCTCCACGCTGTCGATCAGGTTGCAGAACGCGCCATCGTCCTCTATCCAGTAGAAGGTGTGCGTGCCGCCCATGCCGGGGGGCATCGTCACCGTGGTGAAGGGGGAATACCGGTCGGCGAACACGGCCTCGAGAGGGCCATCCCAGTTGCCCACACCGGTGTTGCCGCGCACCGCTTCCAGCTCGACCGTCAGGTCGCAGGAGAAGGTCGGTTCACCAGCGTCGACAATGCCGCAGCAGGAGGGGTCTTCGGAAGGGAGCACCACGATGTCCAAGGTGCTCGTGGCGGTGCAGCCTGCCACGCTGGTCAGCGTATAGGTATAGATGTCGGCCGTCCCCCCATCCGGGTTGAAGGTGTCGGGAACGATCTGCCCCGATGAGTTCGTCCAAACGCCGCCAGCGTCGGGTGTGCCTTGCAGCGAGTCCACCATCTGGAACACCGGGTCGCTCGCGCACAGCACGATGGATGCCGACAGCCCGGCATTTATGGACGGGTCGGGGCTTACCAGCACACTGTCGATCACCCCGCACTCAGGGTGACCGGTGGGGTAGGAGCTGAGGTAGTACATTGTAGGCTCCGTCACGAACACGTTGGTCGTGGCATCATACGGGTCGTCCAGTCCGGTGCTGGGCGACCACTCGAAGGAGAACAGCGTGGTACCGTCCCCGCATATCGCCACGCTGTTGTACGCCACGCCCGAAGGGGGGCCACTGGGTGAGGTGTACAGTGCCGTGCCCACGTCATTGCGCAGGATAAAGCTGTTCTCGTTGTTGAAGGAACTACCAGCCGTGTAGGTCAATGTGATGGTGGCGCCCGTGGTCACGTTCAAGGGCACCGTTACCTCGTTGGGGCCGCTGGGTACCGTGTGGTTGGTGGTCAGCCCGTTGATCGTCACCGCAATGGTTGCGTTGCCGTTCCACCCATCGCCCCAGCTATCGCGCAGCACCAGGTTCCATACGCAGTTGGGCGGCGGGCCGTTCTCCTCTATCACGCCCGCCATCGGCACGGGATCGGAGCAGAGGATCAGGTCCGTCCCCGCGTTCAGCACGATCTGCTGCGGCACGGTGATGACCACCGTGGTGTCATAGGTGCAACCGAAATCGTCCGTCACCGAGAACGTGTAGGCATAGTCGCCCGGCCCGGTGGGGGTGGCCGTTGCCACCAACGGTTGGGCAGGGTCCACCACGATGGCGGGTCCGCTCCAGAAGGCACTGTCCTGTGTGCTGATGCCCGGGTTCGGGGTGAACTGTGTCACCTCGGGGATGATCGCCGGGTTGAAGTTGATGGACCACGAGCAGATGAAGCCGTTGTCCGCACCCCACAGGTCGGTGCTCTGGTACGTCCATGCCCCGTTAAGCGGGCAGCCCAACAGGTTGGTGAAGGGTTGGACGGGTTGGTACGTGCCGGGGGTCAGCGATTGCCCGGTCGGCGTACCGGCAGGCGTGGTGTGCGGCGTAGTGCCCGCGTTCGAGTTCTGCACCCATGTGCCGTTCGTGGCAGTGGGGCTCCAGCAATAGTTCCAGCACTCGCCCAGTACTGGGCTCGCGTTGCTGTCACCATCATTGGGCGAACCCAGGTAGGTGCCACCGCCGCCCTGCTGGTGGAAGATCATCGTTTGCCCGTTGGGGCAGATCACTTGCAGCACCAGGTCGCCCATGAAGCTGTGTTCCATCTCCACGCAGATGGACTCGATGTCAGTGAGCGATTGCACCGTCTGCCCCGGATCGAACTGGGTGAAGTTGAGTTCCGAGGTGAACGGCTGGCCCACATCGTCCGGCAGGAACACGCCATCGCCGAAATTCGCATCAGGGATCCCCGTCCAGGTCACCGGCGTTACTACGGCGGATAGGTTCACCGTGGCGCCAAGGCAGCTTTCGTGGCTCTCCACCGTGCCCACGAAGGATGGGGTGGTGCTCACCAGCACCTGAAGGTCCACCACGTTGGAGTTCACGCAGCCATTGTCGTCCTCCAGCCGCAATTGCACCACGTATTCGCCGGGTACGGAGAAGGAATGCGTGGCCGTTTCGCCGCTGGCCGTGGTGCCATCATCGAAATCCCACGTGTGGCTTACGAGCACGAAATTGCCGATGGCGTAGGATGCCGAGCCGTCGAACGAGATCTCTTCTCCCACGCATACCCGGGCGGGCACCGCCTCGCTCATGTTGGCCACCGCAACGGGGCGGTCACAAGGGGTGATGCAGGAGATCGCGGCGGCGAAATCGCCGGTACCCACTCCATTGGAGACGAAGCGCACCGTGAGACAGCCCGTGGCGTTGAACGTGGTGGCCGTAACGGTCAGCCCTTGCAGTGCCGAACCCGTGTAGTCGCCAAGGTGCGTCGCGTTCGTATTGTCCCCGTCCCAGATCGAGAGCCGGTCCGCCGTGTTGTTCGGTCCAGCGGTGCTCAGGTTCACCACCAGCCACTGTAGGGAGATGCCGTCACCGGGGTTGTCCGGGCAGATCACCACGGTGAAGTTCTCGTTGTCCCCATACTGGCCGGAAGGGCCTCCTGAGTCTTCAAGCACACCGGCACAGGTGCTGACCGATCCGGCTGTGATGCTGAACTGCTGCGCACGCAACGTTCCAACGAAGGAGAGCAGAACGACCAGGAGAGCGCCCCGGTGTAGGTGTCGCCGGAAGTGGGCCATGGGAGAGGATGGTTTTGGCTTGCTCACTATGCTGGCTATAGGTATGGTGGGGGCGTTCCTATGACTGTGATCAATGGACTTAAGTTGCCCATCTATTAGTTGCAAACTTAATGGACCCCGGTTGTTGGCCGGGGTCCATCTTATCGTTCATCATAGGGGCGCTACCGCACCAGCTGAATGCTGCCGTTGTAGGTCCCCCCCAGTTTCTCGCCGTCCTTCATCTCCACCATCCACACATAGTCTCCGGCAGGGCTGGCATCGCCCTTGTTGCCCACCCGCCCGTTCCAAGGGCGCTGCGGATCGGTGGTCTCGTACACCAGCACCCCGGTCCTCGGCTCGAAGATGGAAAGGTGGAACCTGACACCCAGCGTCTTCAGCGCCTCGGGGATGAACAGGTCGTCCACGCCGTCCCCGTTCGGGGAGAAGACCTTCGGGGCGAACAGGTCGTAATCGGCATCGATGCGGACGGTCCGCTCAGCGCGGTCTTCGCAGCCCTTGCCGTTCACCACGGTCAGGCTCACGGTGTACAGCCCGGCTTTCTTGTACACATGGTCCGGGTGGGCCACTGTGCTGGTCGAGCCATCGCCGAAGTCCCACAGGTAGGTCTTGCCACCCAGGCTGCGGTTCTCGAAATGCACCGAAGGCACGGTGTTGTCGTACTCCTGTTTCAGTGGGGAGAAGGAGGCCTCGGGCGCCTCGTGGATGATGATGCGGTCCGCCACGGCTTCGTTACGGATGCTACCGCCTGCGGAAGTGGAGTGGGAGAGGGTCACCTCGAAGTTGCCCGCCTTGGAGAACACGTGGCTGGGCTTCGGCTTGTTGGAGAAGCTGCCATCGCCGAAGTTCCACAGGTACATGCCTTTTTCGGACAGGTTCTCCGCCTGGAAGTCGATCACCGATCCGGGGCAGCCTTCGGTGATGCTTGGTCTCACCAGCGGCTCATTGCTCATCGGGTGTACGGGCACCACCCGTTCCGGGGTGCTGGCTGCGGAGGACTGTGCGTCCGTTGCTGCCGTCCGGGTAGGTGTTGCTGTGCTGGCCGTGTGCGCTGTGGGGGGCAGGGCGTTCTCCGGCTCTTCATCGGCTACCGGGGTGGTCACTTGCTTTTCAGGCAGGGTGGGCGTGTGCAGTTCGGCAGGTGCTATGATGGCCAGGCCGACGTTCGCCGGTGCCGTATCCGGGGATACCAGCACGAAGAAACTGCTGGCAGCAGCGAGGGAGCCGCCCAGCAGGAGGGCGTACAGGCCGGAGCGGGACACGCGTGCCACATCATCGGAACGCCCGTCCAGGGCGCGTTCCAGATGGCTCCAGTCGGCGGAATTGTATGGCACCTCGTAGGGCTCCAGGGCCTCCTTCACCGCTCGTTCGAATCCGTTCAGACCGCTCATGATCCTCGTCCGTTAACGGAGCTTGTGCTCCTGCGTTAGGAATTTCTTCAGGTTCTGCTTCGCCTTGGCCAGGTTGCTCTTCGAGGTGCCGATGTTGATCCCCAGCATGTCGGCGATCTCCTTATGCGTCAGTTCCTCGAACACGTACAGGTTGAACACCGTGCGGTATGCAGGCGTCAATTTCTGCATGGCATTGATGATGTCCGCAGGCTTCAGGTCCAGCACGTCCTCGCCACTTTCATCGGCCAGCACATCCTCCTCATCCTGGTCGCCGAAATCCTCGATGCTCCGCTCCTCCCCAAGCAGGAGGTAGGAGTTCTTGGTGCGGCGGAAATGGTCGATCGCGGTGTTCACCATGATCCGGCGGATCCACCCCTCGAAGGAACCCGCCCGGTTGAACTTGTCCACGCTCTTGAACACTTTGATGAACCCGTCCTGTAGGATGTCCTTCGCCTGGTCGGTGTTCTTCGTGTAGCGCAGGCACACGGCCATCATCTTGCCGTAGAACAGCTCATAGACCCGCTGCTGGGCGCGCCGTTCCTCCTTCAGGCACCCATCGATCAGCGTTGCGAACGCGGCTTCCTGCGCCTCCATGCCCACGGGTTCCTGCACCAAACGCAGCGGAGTGCGCTCGGTTGCCGGGGGGGCAGGCGGTCGGTGCAGCATTGATGCCGGTAAGGTAGCCATTCTTACCGAGGTAGACGTGGATCGTGGAGAAAGGATGCCTCCTTTGGGGGATCTTTCTTGGAAGCCTGATGCCATGGGGGCGGTTGCCGGTTGTCGGTGGGCAGTTGTCAGGCTCCTTGGTGGGAACTGCCGGGTGAGGCTACGGCAGCAGGCATTTCCTGACAACTGACCACCGACAACCGGCAACTGAGAAACCGCCAACTACCCCCGCATACTACTTTCGCCCCGCGCCGGGATCGCCCGGTGGCATGAACGAACAAACTCCAACCTCAGAAGATGAAAGTCACCGTTGTGGGCGCCGGTAACGTGGGTGCCACCTGTGCCGATGCCGTTGCCCGTTGGGAACTGGCCAATGAAGTGGTGCTGCTGGACATCAAGGAAGGCTTCGCCGAAGGCAAGGCCCTGGACATCTGGCAGACCGCGCCCATCAGCCTCTTCGATTCGCGCATCACCGGCAGCACGAACGATTATGCCAAGACCGCTGGCAGCGATGTGGTGGTGATCACCAGCGGCCTGCCCCGCAAGCCCGGCATGAGCCGCGATGACCTTATCGCCACCAACGCCGCCATCGTGAAGAGCGTGACGGAGAACATCGTCAAGCACTCGCCCAATGCGATCATCATCGTGGTGAGCAATCCGCTCGACGTGATGACCTATTGCGCCTTCATCAACAGCAAGTTCCCTGCGAACCGCGTGTTCGGCATGGCCGGTATCCTCGATACCGCCCGCTACCGCGCCTTCCTGGCCACCGAGCTGAACGTGAGCCCGAAGGACATCCAGGCCGTGCTGATGGGCGGCCACGGCGACACCATGGTGCCGCTGCCCCGCTACACCACCGTGGGTGGCATCCCGGTCACCGAACTGATCGGCGCCGACAAACTGGACGCCATTGTGGAGCGCACCAAAAAAGGCGGAGGAGAGATCGTGAACCTGCTGGGTACCAGTGCCTGGTACGCGCCGGGCACGGCTGCCGCCCAGATGGTGGAGGCCATCGTGCGCGACCAGAAGCGGGTGTTCCCCGTGTGCGCTTGGCTACAAGGCGAATACGGCCTGAAGGATGTATACCTGGGTGTACCGGTGATCCTCGGCCGCAATGGCATCGAGCGCATCATCGAACTGAAGCTGAACAAGGACGAGCAGGCCCTCTGCGATGCCAGCGCGAAGGCAGTGAAGGAGGTGATGGACGTGCTGGACAAGATGCAGGTGACGGCCTGATAGGCCCCGACCGGAATGAACGAAGAACGGCGCCCACAGGCGCCGTTCTTCGTTCGGGCGATAGAGTTTCCTACTGGACCACCGCGCGTACCGGTGGGTGCCGTAGTCCATCCGTTTCCAGTTGGATGATGTACACACCACCACCCCAATGGGTCAGATCCAACGAAGTGTTCGTGGAAGATACACGCACGCGATCCAGTTCCTGGCCCAGCGAGTTGCGCACGCTCAGCCATGCCTTCCCATGCGCTGCACCTGTGGCCGTGGTCACCTCTACCAAGCCACGGCTCGGGTTGGGGTATACCCGCAGAACTTCTGCCGGGGCTGTGGCACGGGCGATGGAGGCGTGGGCATCGCTGCTCCAGAACGAGACCCCCCCGCGGAAGTTGCCCACCACCATGTCCAGCAGGCCATCGCCGGTGAAGTCCGCCAGACATACGGTGGATCGCAGGCCCTCGTTCATGCCCATGAAATTGTCGCTGTCCAGCGCCCACGTGCCGTCGAGGTTGCCGTCTATGTTCGTGTAGTGCCATAGGGTGCCGCCCTCGGAACCCGCCAATAGTTCGTACGCGCCATTGGCGTTCTGGAAGATGAAGGGGACGGAATGCCCAAGGGTGTAGATCGTGGAGGTGCTCACGTGGCCGAGGGAATCCGTCACCAGCATCCACGTGGGCGCGGACGTTGTGCCGGTATTGCGCAGGTAGTTCAGGTTGCCGTTCTGCTCGCCCACCACGAGGTCGGGTAGGCCGTCACGGTCCAAGTCCACGAACTGGGGCGTGGCGTACCGGCCCACATCGATCACGCTGCCGTCCTGATAGGTGATGTTGGGCTGCACCAACGTGAACTGTGCCACCGGGCCGGTGGC
>JAHBUM010000096.1 GCA_019638075.1 Flavobacteriales bacterium
GCATCGACGATCCCGTGCTGAACAACCTGGTGATCGAGATCACGAGGCTCTCCGCCGACCTGGCCGCGCAGAACCTGAGCACCGGGGCCCGCAGCAACCCCACGGTGATCGCCATGGAGCGCAAGCTCAGCAATCTGCGGGCGTCGCTCGCACAAACGGCGGAAAGCCTCGTGGAACAGGCGAACATCAGCCTGGCCGAGGTGAACAGCCGACTGGGCCGCACCAATTACCAGTACAACCAGCTGCCGGAGAACGAGCGCCAGTTGGTGAACATCGAACGGAAGTTCAAGCTGAGCGACAACCTGTACAACTACCTGATGGAGAAGCGCGCCGAAGCGGGCATCGCCATCGCCAGCGACCAGGTGGACAAGAGCATCGTGGATAGCGCGCGCATGCTGGGCTTCAAGCACGCTGCACCGAGCAAGAGCAAGATCCTGGGCTTGGCGCTGGCCCTGGGGTTGTTACTTCCGGTCGGCTTCATCTTCCTGCGCGACCTCGTGCGTGACCGGATCGATGATGTGGAGGAGTTGAAGCGCCTGAGCCGCCTGCCGGTGCTGGCGGTGATCCCCGCCAGCAAGCGCAAGCGCATCACGGCCGACGAGCCGAAGTCGCTGCTGGCCGAATCGTTCCGCACGGCACGCGTGAACCTCCACTACCTTAACGCGAACTCGGCGCGCCAGGTCATCGGCTTCACGTCATCATCCAGTGGCGAGGGCAAGACCTTCTGCGCGGTGAACCTGGCCACGGTGATGGCCCAGGCGGGCAAGAGCACGCTGCTGATCGATGCCGACATGCGGCGCCCCAATGTGGCGCGGATGCTGGAACTGCCCGAAGGCCCCGGCCTTTCCACGTGGCTGATCGGCGAGGCCCGTTTGGACCAGCTCATCGGTCGCACCGATGTGCCGGGTCTGGACGTGATCACCGCAGGCCCCATACCGCCGAACCCGCTGGACCTTGCCGAAAGCCCGCGTATGGCCGAGCTGATCAATGCAGCGCGCGGGAGGTACGATCAGATCATCATCGACGCATCGCCCCTCGGCCTCGTGAGCGAGTACGTGCTGTTGATGCAACTGGTGGATGTGACGCTGTACGTGGTGCGCGAAGGGAGGACGGGCCGCAGCGCATTGCGCATGATCAACGAGATGGTGGACCAGAAGAAGGCCGCCAACGTGGACCTTATCCTCAACGACGCGCGCAGCCGCAACGGCGAGGGCTACGGGTACTATTCCAAGTAGGCGAGCAGCCTGATGATCCAGTCAGCAGGATTCCGGAAATACCTGAACAATTTTTCCTGGTTGTTCATGGACCGGGTGGTGCGCATGGTGCTCATCCTGGGTACCACCATCGTGGTCACCCGCTACCTCGGCGTGGAGCGCATCGGCCAGTTGAACTATGCGCTGGCCATCGTCAGCATCGGCATGGTGCTCACCTCGCTGGGTGCCACCGAGGTGGTGTCCCGCGATCTGGTGCGGCATCCCGAGCGGCGCGATGAACTGCTGGGCAGCACGTTCGCCATCAAGTTGTTCGGGGGCATCGTGCTCAACCTGGGCCTGCTGGCGTACGTGCTGGTCAAGGGGGTCGACGGCTTCACCGTGTTGCTGATCATGATCACCGCCTCGGGCGAACTGCTGAAATGGAGTTCGGTGATCGACTACTATTTCATGGCACAGGTGCGCGGCAGCGTGGCGGCGAAGGTCAACATCGCCAGCACCGTCTTCGCTTCGGCCTACAAGCTGCTGCTGGTGTGGTACGAGGCACCGCTGGTCTGGTTCGCATGGGGCTATTTCGCGGAGACCATATCGTACACGCTGGGCTTCGTATGGATGTACCAGCGGCAGGGCCTGCGGTTGCGTGCGTGGAAGCCCACCTGGCGCATGGTGCGTTACATCATGGACCAGTCCTGGCCCATGCTGCTGTATGGTTTCGCCCTGCAGGCCCAGCTGAAGGTGGATCAGGTCATGATCAAGGACATCATGGGCCGCACGCTGGGTGAGAGTTTCGCCAACATCGAACTGGGCCAGTATTCCGTGGCGGTGAAGATGTTCGAGGCCGTGGCCTTCATGCCCGTCATCCTGCAGCTCGCGGTGGCCCCGGCCATCGCCAAGGCGCGCATCGTGGACATAAGCCTGTACCACGAACGGCTCACCAACCAGTACCGGTTGATGTTCGCATTGTGCCTCGCCACGGCCCTCCCCATGTACTTCCTGTCCGAGTGGGTCATCGTGTGGCTTTACGGTGAGGAGTTCCGCGAGGCGGGGGTGCTGTTGTCGCTGTTCGCCTTCCGCCTGGTGTTCTCGTACATGGGCGTTGCCAAGGGCAGTTTCATCACCAACGAGGGGCTCTTCAAGTTCTCATTGATCACTGCGACCATCGGTGCGGTGGTGAATATCAGCCTCAATGCGTGGCTCATTCCATGGCTGGGTGCGCGGGGGGCCATCTGGTCATCGGTCATCTCCTTCCTGGTCAGCATCTTCCTGGTGGATCTTTTCACGGCCCGCACACGTATCAACTTCCGCCTGATGATGAACGGTATGATGACGTTCTGGCGATTGAAAGCGGTGAAATGAGGAGATCCGGCTCACGAATGAGCACATTCACGCCACCGGCACCATTGCGGGCGCCGGTACTGCTCACGGCGTTCAGCCGATACGACACGGCCGAGCGGGTCATGGAGGCCATACGGGCGGCCAGGCCTCCGAGGCTCTACTTCGCCTGCGACGGCCCGCGCAACGCGGAGGAGAAGCGGCGTACCGACAAGGTGCGCAGCCTGGTGAACATGGTCGATTGGCCCTGCGAGGTCCATACCCGCTTCGCAGAAGAGAACCAGGGGCTGAAGAAGGCCATGATCGGCAACATGGACTGGTTCTTCGGGCACGAGCCGGAAGGCATCGTGCTGGAGGACGATACCGCGCCGGTGCCCAGCTTCTTCTGGTTCTGCGAGGAGTTGCTGGCGCGTTACCGCGATGACGGGCGCATCTGGTGGATCCTCGGCAACAACCTGATGGCCGATCCGGATGCGAAGCCCGAAGCCTCCTACTATTTCTCGCAGCACGGCTATGGCGCCCCCTGGGGCTGGGCCGGCTGGCGGCGCTCGTGGAAGCTCTACGATGGCGACATGACCGCCTGGCCGCAGGTGCGCGATACACCGGAGTGGAACGCCTTCTTCCTGAGCCGCGCCGAGCGCAAGGAGGCTCATGCGCTCTTCGAGGCCACGTGGGATGGCACGATCCATACGTGGGATTTCCAGCATGATTTCGCGCGGATCCTGAACAAGGGCATCACCATCATCCCGGAACACAATCTGGTGCGCAACATCGGGTTCGAGGGCACCGGCACCAACACCGTGCAGGGCTTCGATCCGCGCAACGTGGACAATGCCTGCGACACACCCTTCCCACTGATGCACCCGCAGAAGGTGGTGGTGGATGAACTGCGCGATCTGGCCTACTTCAACACATTCATCCGCCCGCCCTTGTTCCGCCGGGTGAAGTCCACCGTGAAGAGCATGCTGCCCCGGCAGGTGGACGAGGCCATCACGCCCTTCCTCTCGAAGCTGCAGAAGAAGCTGGGGGGGTAATCTCAGTTGGCAGTACGCGGTCGGCAATGTCCAGCGTTGAGCCGGACCGCCGTAGGTGCCTATGCGCCATCGGCTACCTGCAACTGCCGTAGGTGCCGTACTGCCGACTCTCTTCCTCCTCCGTCAACATCGCGGCAAAAGCCCGCATCTTTGCGAGGTAGCCTGATCCTGCCCTCACGTGCTGCTGTCCAAGCGCAAGCTCATCAATACGCTTTTCCTGCTGTCGTTCCCGATCTATGGGATCGGCATGTACGTGGGCTACAAGATGAGCATCTCGCAGGGCACCATCGTGGCGGTGGGTGGCTTCCTCGCCATCATCCTCATCCATGTGTACGACCTCATCGCGCAGCGACAGGTGCGCAATATGGTCAACCGGAAGTATTGGTGGGGCCTCATCTTCCTCATCTCGCTGATCTGGTCCATGTGGAAGGCGCTGGGCGAGCGGTTCCCCGGCGCCACCATGGCGAACACAGTGGCCTACACCATCATGTTCCTCGCGCCGTTCCATGCGGCCATCATCGTGCATATCCGCAACCGCGATCAGGAGGATTTCGACTTCGCGCGCATGGTGCTGATCAGCCTATGCCTCTTCCTCGGGATCAACCTGCTGGGCGTGGCGGCGGGCATGCACAACGTGCTGCACAACATCGAGGGGCGCCTGAACCTGCCGTTCGTGCTGGGTATCTACGATGCCGCCCACATGCTGGCGATGATCAACCTGATGCTGCTGTTCTACATGAAGGACTTCGTGAAGCGCCCCGTGCCGTTCCTTGGGCTTCTCGTGTTCTTCATGGTGAACATGGTGCTGATGTTGAAGGTGAACAGCCGCCTCTCGTTCATGACCTTCATCCTGCTCACGGGCCTGTTCATGTTCCGCATGATCGGCCGGGCGCGGCTCATGTTCCCGCTGTCGCTCTTCACCATGAGCATCCTCACCAACTTCGCGCTGCTGGTCTACGCCATCCTCACGCTGCCGTTCATGCAGGCCATCGTGTCGCGGGTGAACAAGGAGGACGTGACCACCTTCAACAACCGCACGACGGTGTGGGACGTGGGCTGGAACTGGCTGGAGAAGGACCGCCACGGCCTGCTCTTCGGCCACGGCTATCAGGGGCAGATCCACCTGAAGGGCTGGGACCACATCGCAGACGTGTTCAATGTGAAGGACGCCCAGAACGTACACATGCACAGTACCTTCATGCAGACATTGATCAATCAGGGCATCGTGGGGTATGCGCTGCTGTTGGTGGTCGTGTGGCACACCTTCCGCTACTTCCGCAGGCGCTACCACGAGGGTGCGCTGGAGGCACCGCTGTTCGCGCTGGTGGTGTACATGCTGTTCATCCTTCAGATCGACATCATCTGCTACGGCAACGACTTCGGCAATGCGCTGTTGTTGTGCGTGTTCGCCATGGTGGTGATGGACCCGAAGCGCATCACCCGCAAGCCGCGCGCATTGGATGGCGACCTGCTACGGCCTGAGATCGACAGACCTCTTCCGTAATTCGAGTCCAACCACAGATGGCACAGATTTCACAGATGGGGTTATCTGTGAAATCTGTGCCATCTGTGGTTCAAAGAATGGGTGTCCGCCGACGGCGGACGAGATCAACGGACCACCAGCCGGTGGTGCTGCCTGATCCCGCCGCTGCGCAACATCACCACGTAGTGCCCGCTCTGCATATCCGTGGGAAGTGGTACTTCAACAGCGCCCGGAGCCATGCGTGCAGCATGTACGGTGCGGCCGCCCGTGTCGAACAGTTCCAGCTCCGCATCGGCATGAAGGGCTTCGCTCAGGAAGAGGCTTTCTCCCTGTGACAGCGGATTGGGGAACAAGCGGGTGGTCCCGGTCTCGGAGGATGCGAAGGCTTCATCCACGGCGGTGGTCAGGCCGCAGAGCGTGTCATCTTCCTTTGCCAGCACGATGGAACCGAATGCGCTCAGGGTGATGGAGCCGGAGCGGATGCCACCGTTCACATCGCGCCAGCAGCCGTCCAGCGGAACGTCTACGCTGGTGTTGGTGGGGTTGGTGAACAGCACGTGGCGTGTGCGCGGATCCACGTTCTGGATGTTCACCTTGTACAGTTCCACATTGTCCAGCAGGTAGCTGGACTCGCTGAAGTGGTTGGCGAAGATCATCATGCCCGGCTCGCTCAGGTCGCTTTGGAACAGCAGGGTCACATCGCGGCGCTGGGTGTCGAAGGGGATGTAGCGCGCGTAGATGGAGTTCGGCGATGCGGCCTGCGACTGGCCCTTGAAGTCGGCGCGCACGGTGCCGTGTGTGCTGCTCTGGATGGTGAATTTCAGTTCGTACCAGTTGCCGTTCTGCACGTTCATCATGTTATCCGTGCGCAGGTAGAATTCCGGCGATCCTGCGTTGGAGCCGTAGGTCACCTTCACCGCGCCATTGTCCAACTGGCCGGGTTGGTGCTGGATCTGCCCCTGCGTGGGCCAGCCGCTCCACCCGTTGGTGTTGTAGTCGAACGTGCCGTTGGTGATCATGTTCGCGCTTGTCCGTGCCGTCACCTCCTGCGCGTTCTCGATGCGCGGGCTGCGGGTGCTGCCCGCCTCCTCGTTGCGCTCCGCGCGCCAGCGTTCCAGCGTGTAGTTCTTCACGTAGCCGCCCTGCGTGTTGATGACCTTGATGCTCATCTCCTCGTAGGGGTTGAAGTAGCGGTTGTTCGTGAAGGTGCCGAAGTCCACGAGGTTGGCGCCATGCACGTGGTATTGCTGTACGCACCGCTGTTCCTTCGTGAGGCAGTACAGGGTGTTGCCGCTGTACACGTCGTTGAAGTTCGGCACGTGGAAGGGCGGCGCGGCGTTGGGCCCGTTCACGTTGCTCTGGTCGGTGATGCTCAGCTGGATGTCGTTCCCATAGAGCACGTTGTCGCGGACCTCGATGTTGGTGGACACCTTCGTATGGTCCACGTGGATGCCTGCGCTGCTGCAATCATGCACGGTGTTGCGGCGCACGATGATGTTCTTGATCACCGAGTTGCCGAAGTAGATGCCCATGCCGATCTGCGAATTGATGGAGTAGTCGGCGGCCACGCTCTCCATGTTACCGCCCACGTGCGAGATGATGTTGTCCTGTATGATGGCGCCATCGGCGCTGTCCCAGTAGATGCCGCCGCCGTCGTTCACGGTCATCAGCACGTGGCTGATCATGTTCTTCTCCACCAGCGGGCTTCCACCCACGAAGATGGCCGAGTTGCCCGTGCGGGTGATGCGGTTGCCGCGCACCACGTTGGTGTTGCCCGATACGTACATGCCGTAATAGCCCCAGAACGTTTCGCCCAAGCCGGCTTTCAGCGCGATGTCTTCCACCACGTTGTTCTCCACCGTGGTGTTGTTATCGAGTATGCCCATGCCCGATGCGTAGGTGTGGCGGATGGTGTTGTTGGCGTAGGTGCTGTGGTTGGCGTAGGCGCGTATGCCGAAATAGGATCGCTCGAAACGACAGTTGCTCACGTTCACGTACGCACCGGTGTTGTACACGCCTGCATGCCGGTGATGGCGGAAGTCCAGCTCGCGGATGGTGATGTATTGTTTCAGCCAGCCCACCTCGATGCCGTTCTCGTGTACCGAAGCGAGCACGTTCAGCGTGTTCGGGTCGGCGTTGGCGGGCGCGTTGAGGTAGAGTTGCCCGGTAGCGGCATCGTGGTACCATTCGCCGGGGCTGTCCAGCGCGCTCAATTTGTTCTGCAGGAAGAAGCCCCAGCCGTGGTTGCCGGGGTTGTACACGATCGCGGGGAACTGCAAACTGCCGTTGGTATGGTTGCTCACCACGGCGTTCTCGTAGCACCAGTTCGTGCTGCGCAGCACCAGTTCGGCCCCGTTCCAATGCCCGCTGGGTTGGGTGATGCCCGTGCTGGTGAGCTGGGTGGTGGAGGCCGTGTTCACGCGCAGCCATCCGGTGTTCGGGTGGCGGGCGAGGGTCATCAGTTCGCTGCCGATGTGGACGTACTTCACGGGTTGCGCCACGCTGGCTTTCCAGATGTTGCCCTGATGCACTGTCCAGCCCGTCACGCTCACCGCGCCGGAGATCACCGGCAGCTCGCCGGAACCATAGCTGCCGATCACGATGGGCTGCGCCGCCGAGCCGTTGCTGTTGATGGTGAACTGGCCCGGATAGGTGCCGCCCCGCTCGAAGAGGATCTGGTCGCCGGGTTGGAGGGAGCTGCCCACCTGCTGCAACCGGCCGATGGTGCGCCATGCGGTGGCTTGGCTGGTGCCGTTGTTGGTGTCGTTGCCGCCGGGGGAGACGTAATAGGTGGTGGCACTTAGGATGGACCCAAGGCCGGTGGCGGCGATAAGCAGGGCGTAACGGACAAGGTTCATGAGCGGGTGTTCTGGTCCCGTTCAACCCCATGGATCCCCCCTCAGTTGCGAAGATCCGACGAAGGACCTGCATGGTTCGACCAAGGCGGGGAGGGCTGTGCTGGAGAAGCTGTTCGCCATACGGGTCGGGCAGCGGGGGCGGGTGCCAGTTGTCCGTTGTCAGTCTCCTTGGTGGGAAACTTCCGTTCCATCGAAGCCTCGGAAGGCATTCACTGACAACTGACCACCGACAACCGACAAACTACCTCCCCCCACTTCCACCCCTCCCTGTTGAAACCCGCTCCCTCCACGCCCGGAAGCGGCCGGGTGGCCCGGTACTTTTGGCCGGTGCCCGCTTCCCGCCCCCCGTACCGCGTTCTCGTCGTAGGTCAGACCCCCCCCCGCACCACGGGCAGGCCATCATGATCGCCCGGTTGCTCGATCTGCGTTCCGATCAGCTGCAACTCCACCACGTGCGGCTGGCCTTTTCCGACGACATCGGCGATGTGGGCCGGTTCGCCTTCCGCAAGTTGTGGATCCTCTTCACCACCATCCTGCGGGTATGGTGGGCGCGCATCCGCCACGGCACGCCGGTGCTCTACTACCCGCCCAGCGGCCCGGCGAAGGTGCCCGTGCTGCGCGACATCGTATTCCTGCTCGCCACCCGGTGGATGTTCCGCCGTACGGCCTTCCACTTCCATGCGGGTGGGGTGTCCGCCTTCGCTGCGCAACTTCCGGCACCCTTGCGGCCGTTGTTCCGGCTGGCCTACCGCAGGCCCGATCTCGCCATCCGCACCGCGCCGCAGAACCCCGATGATGGTGCCGCGTTCGGTGCCCGGCGCAACGTGGTGGTGCCGAACGGTGTGGAGGACATGCGCGGCACGGTGCCCGAGGCCACGGCCGCACCGGGGGAACCCTTGAACATCCTCTTCACCGGGGTGATGACCGAAGGCAAGGGTGTGTTCGTGGCGCTCGAAGCCTTCCGTTCGGCGCTTCAGGAAGGCTTGGATGCCCGGATGGACATGATGGGCAAATGGAGCAGCGATGCGTTCCGCGAGCGGTGCGAAGCCTTCGTGCGCCATCATGGGCTTGAAGGAAGGGTGCGCTTCATCGGTGTGCTCAGCGGCCCGGAGAAGTTCGCGCGGTTCGCGGCGTGCGACATCTTTTGCTTCCCTTCGTTCTACGATGCCGAGACCTTCGGCTTGGTGCTGCTGGAGGCCATGCAGTTCGCCAAGCCCGTGGTAAGCACCCATTGGCGTGGCATTCCGTCGGTGGTGGCCGATGGGCGCAGCGGCTTCCTCGTGCCCATAAAGGATCCCCGCGCGGTGGCCGACAGGCTGCTGGCGCTGCGCGACCCGGCATTGCGCCGCGCCATGGGGCAGGAGGGCCGCCGCATCTTTGAGCAAGAATTCACGTTACAAGCCTTTCACCGCAACATGGAACGGGAGCTTACGGCCCTGTTCCGGTGAGCGGCAAGGCCATGAACACCGCGCACGCCAGCCCTACCGTGGACGAACACGCCACCCCCGATGAACGCCTTGCGCAGCTGCCCAAGCTGCCCGTGCTCACGGTGGACATCACCGTGGGCGGCTTCGCGGACCAGGTGCGGGCCATTGCCGACCATGGGCAGGCGCATGCCTCCTCCTACGTATGCTGCGTGAACGCCCACATGACCGTGGAGGCGCGCGAGCCGGGTTTCGCCCGTGTGGTGCGCGGGGCCGACTTCGCCACGGCCGATGGCATGCCGGTATTGCGGGCCATGCAGTTGTTCCATGGGGTGAAGCAGGAGCGCGTGGCGGGCAACGACCTGATGCCCGCCTTGTTCGAGGAAGCCGCGCGCCGTGGCCTCGGCGTTTACCTCTATGGATCCTCCGATGAGGTGCAGCAGCGCATCGTGGACCGGGCGGGGAGGGAACTGCCCGCCTTGCGGATCGTGGGGAAATGGTCGCCGCCCTTCAAACCGGTGGATCAGATGGACTTCGAGGGCGATGCGGCCCGCATCAACGCGTCGGGTGCGCATATCGTGATGGTCTCCCTCGGCTGCCCCAAGCAGGAGCGTTGGATGGCCGCCATGAAAGGCCGGGTGGATGGCATCATGCTCGGCATCGGCGGGGCCTTCCTGCTCTATGCGGGCATCGACAAGCGCGCGCCGAAATGGATGCGCGACCTTTCACTGGAATGGGTGTACCGCCTGTGGCTGGAGCCGCGCAGGCTCTTTCGCCGCTACGTGGTGACCAACAGCATCTTCCTCGTCCTATTCTTCAAGGAGGCCATCCGCAGGCTCTTCGGCGGCCGCAAGGCAGCGCGTTGAGCCGTACGCCTTGGCAGGGTTTTGGCTGGCCCCGGATCATTGCCCAACGACCTCGGATCTCGACGAACGAAGAAAAGTTATCGACCAGTTTGACAAAGGCTCGACGAGTGGCCTACTTTTGACACACTCGCAGGCCGATCGAACCGTACTTGGGCAGAAGAACACACATGGAAAAGACATTAGGTCCGGTGCATCGGTCGGGTGGTCGCAGCGCAAGCGGTGCAGAACTCAGTGCAGAGCTGTCCACCTTGTTGCGTACGGGCCGGACCTCCTTGCAGAACGTGCAGACCGGGCTCAACAAAGTGCTCACGCTGGAACCCCTCACCACCGTAAAGGATCTGGTGATCGTGGGCGACGGCCCTGCTGCGGAGGAGATCTTCCGCTACTGCGAGGACCAGACCGTGCGCGGCTACCGGTTCCGGGGCATCTTCAACGATGAGCCGCTGGAAGGCGTGCTGGGCCAGCGCCGCGTGGGCGACGTGGAGGCCGTGAAGTCCTTCACCATCCAGAACCGTATCGACATCCTGTACTGCGCGCTGCCCGGCACCCGCCGGCAGGACATCACCGACCTGATGGAGTTCTGCGAGCGTAACACCATCCGCTTCCGCGTGATCCCCAGCGCCGAGAGTTTCATCCCCGTGGTGAAGACCTCCCAGTTGGAGTTCCACGGCGAGGTGCCGGTGAGCAAGATCCGCCGCGAACCCTTGGATAGTGCGCTGGCCCGCAGGCTGAAGCGCGCCTTCGACATCGTATTCTCCTTCTGCGTCATCGTCTTCGTGTTCTCGTGGCTCTTCCCGCTGCTGGCGCTGATGGTGAAACTGTCCAGCAAGGGGCCGGTGTTCTTCAGGCAGAACCGCTTGGGCCGCGACAATAAGGAGTTCGTGTGCTGGAAATTCCGCAGCATGCGCATGAACGCCGAGGCCGACAGCAAGCAGGCCACCAAGAACGACCCCCGCGTCACCAAGGTGGGTGCCTTCCTGCGCAAGAGCAACTTGGATGAGATGCCCCAGTTCTTCAACGTGTTCATGGGGCACATGAGCGTGGTGGGCCCGCGCCCGCACCCCCTGCGCCTCAACGATCAGTACCGCGACATCATCGACAAGTACATGGT
>JAHBUM010000097.1 GCA_019638075.1 Flavobacteriales bacterium
AGCAGAATGAAACGCGGCTCGGTGGCCAGCGCGCGGGCGATCTCGGTGCGGCGGCGCTCACCGCCGCTGAGCACATCGCCCATGTTCTTGCGCACGTGCTGCAGGCTGAACTCGTTGAGCAGCTCTTCCAGCTTCGCGGCTTGCTCGGCCTTGCTCCTGCCGCTCACTTCAAGGATGGCCTTGATGTTGTCCTCCACGCTGAGCTTGCGGAACACGCTGGCTTCCTGCGGCAGATAGCCGATGCCTTTCTGCGCGCGCTTGTACATCGCGAGGTCGGTGATCTCCTCGCTGTCGAGGTAGATGTGGCCCTCGTTGGGTTTGATCAGGCCCACGATCATGTAGAAGCTCGTGGTCTTGCCCGCGCCGTTGGGGCCGAGCAGGCCCACGATCTCGCCCTGCTTCACTTCCACGCTCACCCCGTTCACCACGGTGCGGCGCTTGTAGCGTTTGAAGATGTTGTCGGCGCGGAGCATCGGGATCAGAAGTTGATGTAGAGCTTGGCACGCAGCGCCCACGGTGCGGTGCGCTCGTGGTCGTTGTAGCGCAGGCGCCAGATGATGTCGAAGCGCAGCACCTTCAGCACGTTCTCGATGCCGGCGCTGGCCTCCATGAAGGGTCCGTTGTACAGCGAATACATGCCGGGCAGGAACAGCAGCTCCTCGCTGTGCTTCATGTCCAGATCGCCCGCCACGGCCTTGAAAGCGGCCACTTCGCGCCACTTGAGGCGGCGCAGCAGCGGTATGCGGTTGAAGAAGAGGCCCTCGAAGTGGTGCTCGGCGAAGAGCTGGATGTAGCGGTCGCTGATGAACTCGAAGAAGTTCATGGTGTTGAACGAGGCATCGTCCAGGTAGAAGGTCTCGTTGCCGCTGTGGATGGCGAGCAGCGGATAGGGCAGGGTGCCGAAGATGCGGCCGCCTTCCAGCGTGGTGCGCATCCAGCCGACGGTGCCGAGCTGCCAGCGCTTGTAGCTGCGCGCGATCACCTTGGTGTACTCGTATTCGCTGTTGAGCAGGCCGGGCACGCCGTAGGCCAGGTGCAGTTCCACGGTGGGGTACTTCAGGATGCCCAGGGCGATACGATCGAACTCGCCGCTCACGTATTTCTCCCCATAGGCGAAGCGGGTGTTGAGGCTCACCTCGGCGGTGCGCAGGCTGCCGAGATCGTCCAGCCGGGGCAGTGGCTCCATCAGCAGGCGCTCGTAGCGCAGGTCGCCCAGGGCCTGTAGTGTGCGGTAGCGCACCATCACCTCGTTGGTGAAACCGCTGAACCATTCGCGTTCGAGGCTCGCCTTCCACTCCTCCACATCGGTGAGCTTGGTGTTGGGGTTGCGCCGGAAGACGCTGCCGAGGATGTTGTCGTTGCGGAACGCATTGGTGCTCTGGCCCAGCTGTTCCACATCGTGCTTGTAGCTGGCGCGGTAGAGCAGGCGTGGTTGTTTGCTGATGAAGCCGCGCGTGGCCAGGCCGTACTTGAACCGCTCGTCGAGCAGGCCGTACGCGGTGTAGCCCTCGAACTCCACCCACTTGCTGAAGTTGTTGCTGGTACGGCCGCCCAACCTGAAGCGCATGCCCTCCACCGGGTTGTAGCTCACCGTGGTGAAGTACGGCCCTATCTCCACCTTGCCACGCTCGTAGTAGCCGGTCATCAATGTGCTCACCACATCCACGTAGGTGCGGAAGCGCGGGATGGTCTTCATGGTATCCACCATGTGGTAGATGGCGTTCTCCTTGGCGCTCAGCTGTACGTGCCGGTTCTGGTCCCAGTAGTCGGCACCGAGGCTCAGCGGGTCTATCTCCACCACCACGTCGTCCACACCTTCATAGAACGAAGGCTCCCGTGGCTGGTTGATCACGAAATCCTTGTAGCTGGCATTGCGCCTTCCGTAGAAGCCCTGCACGGCGGCCTTGTTCTTCTCGCCGTTGCGCCGGGTCACATTGCTGCGGATCACATTGAGGTCCACCACCAGCTCATCGCGGGTTAGCATCCACACCTCGTCCTCCACCTGATCGTACTGCTGCTTCACCCAAAAGCCCTGCACGAAGTTGAGGTTGGCGCCGGAGGCGATGCCCGCGTCGATCCGGTGTACGGCATAGGTGGTATCGCTGATCCACATCTCGCCGGTGAAGGCCAGTTCCTGCACGCGCTTGGGTGTGAAGGTGAGCTTGTAGCACCAGTACTTGTCCACGAACGCGCTGTCGGTGAGGTAGTAATCGTAATAGCCCCGGCCGCCATCGGCGATGGGGCTTATGAAGTTCTTCCCGAAGATCACCAGGAAGTTGTCGTAGATGTTCACGTTCTGGTACATGTCGCCCATGAACCGCGAAACGCTCTCGTTCTCCAGCCCGCTCACCTTGGTGCCTCGGATGTACTCGCGCTGCTTCTTCGGGCTTTGGCGGTAGAACACCTCGCTGAGCGTTTCCGTCATGAAGATGGGCAGGTAGGGCTTGGCGTCCGTGCTGTCGATGTTGTCGAAGATGAAGGCGAAGGGCTTGAAGATCTTCCGCTCGGTGAACTCCTCGGTGATGTTGTTGAGGTCGAACTCCACCTTGTTATAGGCGTGGTACTGGTAGGCGGCCAGCTTCTCGCGGTTGTTCACCGGCTTGTTGCGGATCACGCGGCGCAGGATGCCGAAGGCCGGGTTCTCTTCCGTGGGCTTGATCACCACCTCGGCCAGCTCGAAGCTGTTCGGCTGCAGCGCGATGTCGATCACCTGTGCCTTGTCCTTCTTCACCGCATAGCTGCGCGCGATGTAGCCCACCGAGGATGCCTTGATGCTGTCCGTGGCGTAGTACGTGTCGATCACGTAGTTGCCATCCATGTCGCTGCTGGTGCCGGTGCGGCTGTCCACGAAGGCGATGCTGGCGAAGGGGATGGGCTCTCCGGTCTTCGCATCGGTCACGCGGCCGCTCACGCGGGTGGTCTGCGCGTGAACCACCACACCAGCGGCCATCGCCAGCAGCGCAAGCACGTACCGTGACAGGGCCTTCATCATGCGGTGGCGCGCGGCTGAACGGCTTTCACGGGGGCCTCCGCATGTTCCATGCGCTTCAGGGTGCGCGCGGAGATGAAGATGCCGAACTCGTAGAGCAGCATCAGCGGGCCGGAGACGATGAACTGGCTCACCACATCGGGCGGGGTGAGGATGGCCGCCAGGATCAGGATGCCCACGAAGGCGTGCTTGCGGTAGGTGCGCAGGAAAGGCGGTGTCACCAGCCCGGCGCGGGTGAGGAAGAGGATCACCAGGGGCAGCTCGAAGATCACGCCGGTCCACAGGGTCACGGAGGTGACCATGGCGATGTAGCTGTCCAAGGCCACGGTGTTCTCCACGGTGGCGCTGACCTGATAGGTGCCGAAGAACTGGATGCTGAGCGGGGCCAGCAACAGGTAGCCGAAGGCCACGCCCAGCAGGAAAAGGACGCTGGCGAAGAAGACCAGCCCGCCCACGGAACCCTTCTCCGAGGCATGCAGGCCCGGCGCGATGAAGCACCACAGCTCCCACAGTACATAGGGGAAGGCGATGATGAGCCCGGCCACGAACGACACCATGAGGTGAGTGAAGAACTGCCCGCTCATGCTGATGTTCTGGATGTTGAACATGGTGCCGCTCACGCACATGGCATCGTCCATGCCCAAGCGGTGGCCCAGCCAGCAGAAGGCGCGGTAGGTGATGAACGAGGAGTCCTTGGGCGCAAGGATGAGCTGGTCGAACACGAAATCCTTGGCGATGAAGCAGGCCACCATGCCCACGGCGATGGCGATGGCCGAGCGCACGAGGGTCCACCGGAGCTCTTCGAGATGCTCCAGGAAGGTCATTTCCTTGCTGTTGCGGGGTGTGGCCAAGGGTACGGAGCCGCGTGCGCCAAAGATAGCCGGGCGGTCAGGGGCGCTTCAGGCCGCTGGTCCCAGTTTTCAACGGCATCGACTTTCCAACCGGATGGGGCGGGTTGTTGTTAAGTTGATCCAAGGAGCCCCCCGTGAACGATCCTCACCGTACATTTAAGCCTCTCAACCAACAGGCGGCCATAATATGATCCGGCCGCCACTGCAATGACAACATTAGACCTCACACCCCGCGAAGCACTTGAACAGTTCTTCGGGTT
The DNA here is from genome assembly GCA_019638075.1 of Flavobacteriales bacterium. GTDB lineage: Bacteria > Bacteroidota > Bacteroidia > Flavobacteriales_F > PHOS-HE28 > PHOS-HE28. The sequence continues at coordinate 4,101 of JAHBUM010000097.1, forward strand.
CAGCCAGTTCAAAGGCGAACAGGAAGCCATCATACAGAACGTCCTCGACGGGAAGAACACCTTCGTGATCATGCCCACCGGAGGCGGCAAGAGCCTCTGCTACCAGCTCCCCGCCCTCATGAGCGAGGGCACCGCCATCGTGGTAAGCCCCCTCATCGCGCTGATGAAGAACCAGGTGGATGCCATCCGGGGCTTCAGCCAGGAGGATGGCGTGGCCCACTTCCTCAACAGCTCCCTCACGCGCAACGAAACGCTGAAGGTGAAGGCCGACATCAAGACCGGGAAGACCAAATTGCTGTACGTGGCGCCGGAGTCGCTCACCAAGAAGGAGAACGTGGAGTTCCTTACCGAGATCCGCATCAGCTTCTTCGCCATCGACGAGGCGCACTGCATCAGCGAATGGGGCCACGATTTCCGTCCGGAATACCGCCGCCTGCGCACCATCTTCGACGAGATCAAGCGCGTGCCGGTGATCGCCCTCACGGCCACGGCCACCAGCAAGGTTCAGGAGGACATCCTGAAGAACCTCGACATCCCGAACGCCACCACGTTCAAGGCCAGCTTCAACCGCCCGAACCTGTACTACGAAGTGCGCCCCAAGGTGAACGTGAACCGGGAGATCACCAAGTTCGTGAAGCTGCACAGCGGGCGCAGCGGCATCATCTACTGCCTCAGCCGCAAGAAGGTGGAGGAAGTGGCCGAAACGCTCAACGTGAACGGCATCAAGGCCCTGCCCTACCACGCGGGCATGGACGCCGGCCAGCGCGCCGCCACGCAGGACAAGTTCCTGATGGAAGAGGTGGACGTGATCGTGGCCACCATCGCCTTCGGCATGGGCATCGACAAGCCCGACGTCCGCTTCGTGATCCACCACGACATACCCAAGAGCCTGGAGAGCTACTACCAGGAGACCGGCCGCGGCGGGCGCGACGGCGGCGAGGGCAAGTGCGTGGCCTTCTACAGCTACAAGGACATCGAGAAACTGGAGAAGTTCCTCCAAGGCAAGCCCGTGGCCGAACAGGAGATCGGCAAACAGCTGTTGCAGGACACCGTGGGCTTCGCCGAGACCAGCATGTGCCGCCGCAAATACCTGCTGCACTACTTCGGCGAGGAAATGAAGGGCAACGACTGCGGCTCGTGCGACAACTGCACCAACCCGCAGGAGACCTTCGATGCCAAGGACGATCTGGCCCTCGTGCTGGACGCCGTGTTGGAAAGCAAGGAGCGCCACAAGGCCAAGTACATCTGCGACGTGCTCACCGGCACCGAGACCAGCGAGATCAAGAACTACAAGGGCGACAAGCTGAAGATCTACGGCAAGGGCGACGAGAAGGAAAGCCAGCACTGGATGGGCGTGATCCGCCAAGGACTGGTACACGGCTTCCTGCACAAGGACATCGAGACCTACGGCAACCTCAGCCTCACCGAAGCGGGTAAGAAATTCAAGAAGAAGCCCGTCTCCATCAAGTTCGTGAAGGAGCGTGACTACACCGACGACGAGGCCGGTGACGACGAAGGCGGAAGTGCCGGCCGTGGCGCAGCCGACGAGAAGCTGATGGCCATGCTGAAGGATCTGCGCCAACAGGTAGCCAAAAAGCACAAGCTACCGCCCTATGTCATCTTCCAAGACCCCTCGTTGGAGGAGATGACCATGCGCTACCCGGTCACGATGGACGACCTTACACAGGTGACCGGCGTGGGCCCCGGCAAAGCAGCGAAATACGGCAAGCCCTTCGTGGAGCTGATCGCCACGTACGTGGAAGAGAACGACATCGAACGGGAGGACGAAGTGCTGGTGCGTTCCGTGGTGAACAAGAGCGGCAACAAGGTCCACATCATCCAGAACATCGACAAGCGCCTGCCCCTGGACGCCATCGCACGCGGCAAGGGCCTTTCCATGCCCGACCTGCTCACCGAACTGGAGAGCATCGTGATGAGCGGCACCAAGCTGGACATCAACTACCACATCAACGACATCCTCGAAGCCGACGTGCAGGAAGAGATCATGGACTACTTCCGCAGCAGCGAGACCGACGACATCGAAACGGCCCATCAGGAGTTCGATGGTGACTACAGCGAGGAGGAGTTGCGGTTGATCCGGTTGAAGTTCATGAGCGAGGTGGCGAATTGAATGCAGGTGGCAGGGGCAATGACCAGTCTTGCCCCTGCCCTTCCCCCTGCTCCTTTCCAGTCGGACCTGAAGCCAGTTCCATCGCACAATGAGCCCCAACGACCTCACCCTCGTCGCCAAGCACGTGATGAAGCTGCTGGTGGAACGGCGATTCGATGAATTGGAAAAGGCCACGGGCGGCACACGCCTGAGCGCCGACGACATGGAAGCGGCCGTGGACGATGTGGGCAGCGCGCTGGTGATGCCCCCGGAGAACGTGTGGCGCGACCTGCGCATCACACCTGTGCGCAATTGGGCTGGGGCCTTCAACCTGAAGCTGGACATCTGGACGGCACGTGGAAGGACCTCGAACAGCGTGGAGCTGACCGTTCACACGAAGGATGGGCGTCCGGTGATCGAGGTGGATGATATCATCGTGGGGTGAGCGACGCTACACCCGTCGTTCACTGATCGCCCCCCACGCCATCATCCCCGCCCCTATCGCAAGCGCATCCTCGTCGATGTCCATTTCGGCGCGGTGAAGTCCGCTCTGCGTTCCGGGCTTGTCGGGATTGCCTGTGCCCAACCGGAAGAAACAACCCGGCATCACATGCGTGTAGTAGGCGAAATCCTCGGCCCCCATGCGGATGTCCATGTCCACGATGTTCTCCGCACCCATGAAGGCAACCGCAGCTTCGCGGATCCGCGCGGTAAGCTCCGGGTCGTTCTTCACCACCGGTGATCCCTTCACGATGCGGAAGTCCACCGTGGCACCAAGTCCTTCGCAGATACCTCGGCCAAGTTCCGGCAGCATGCGGTGCAGCTCCGTACGCCATGTTTCATCGAAGGTGCGCATAGTGCCTTCGATGCGCACTTCATCGGGGATGATGTTCGTGGCGCCGTTGGCGATCACTTTGCCGAGCGAGAGCACCATGGGCTGGCCGGGCTTGTTGCGGCGGCTCACCACCTGTTGCAGCGCGAGGATCAATTGCGCGGCGATGGGCACGGGATCGATGCACAGGTGCGGCGAACCGGCGTGACCTCCACGGCCCTTCACGGTGATGTAGAGTTCATCCGCAGCGGCCATGAACGGGCCGGTGCGGAAGCCGAGCTTGCCGATGGGCAGTTCCGGCGTGACGTGCTGGCCGAGGATCCCGGCAGGCTTGGGGTCGTTGAACACGCCTTCCTTCACCAGCAGCGATGCGCCACCGGGTTCCTTCTCCTCGCCGGGCTGGAACACGAGCATCACCGTTCCGCTCCATTCCCTGCGCAGGCGATGCAGGGCGATACCCGCGCCAAGCACCATGGCCGTGTGCGCATCGTGGCCGCAGGCGTGCATCACACCGGGGTTCTTCGAGCAGTAGGCCTCCTTGCCCACTTCGGTGATCGGCAACGCATCCAGATCGGCACGGATGGCGATGCAGGCGTCGCTCTTCGCCTTCTCCCCTTTCACCAAGGCGATGGCACCGGTGCCGGGCGCGTCGGGTGTGCGCCTGCCCACACCATCACGTACCTCGATGCCTTCAGCGCGGAGCTTCTCCACCACGAAGCGCACGGTGTTCGTTTCATGGAAGGAAAGCTCGGGGTGTTGATGCAGATGCCGCCGCCAGCCGATCATGTCGGCCTGCAAGTCGGCGATGGTGGTTCTGATGCGATCGATCATACCGTTCGGATATCCGTATTGGCCCGACGCTCCCGTTGGTCGCACCGGACCACGACGGCATGAGCTGCGGCGGATAGTAAGGTGCCTTTTTCGAGCAGCATCACTTCCCGAAGATGAGCTTGAGGGCAACGAGCAACGTGATGCCGCCGAAGACCTTGCGAACGGTCTCCATCGGCAACGCCAAGGACCACTTGCTGCCGAAGTAGGACCCCAGCACGAAGGCCACGGCGATACATGCCACCACCTTGGGTTCGATCACGCCCGCCTTGTAGTAGTTGCGCACGGCAAGGAACACCACAGGGAGCATGAGCACGGCGAGGCTGGTACCCTGTGCCTGATGTTGCGAATAGCCCAGCAGCCATACCAACGCAGGCACCATGATGACACCGCCACCCACACCGACGAAGCCGCTGAGGATCCCCGCCATGAGGCCGACCAGCAGCAGGAGCAGCACCGAGTTGGTATCGAGTGACATCAGATGTCGAGGCTCAGTGAGAAGTGGAACACGCGGGGCTGGATCACGCCGTCATCGATGCCCCATGCCCAATCGGCGCGCACGAAGTAGCCGAGCAGCCGTGTGCGCAGGCCGAAGCCATAGGCCGCCACGATGGGCTCTCGCTTGCTGTCGAGGGTGATGGTGAGCGGATTGCGCCGGATCACCACGCGGTTGAAGCTGTTGTCCTCGGCATACGGGTGGGCGCCGGTCCAAGCCGAGCCCACATCGCCGAAGCCCACCACTTGGAAGTTGTGGATGAAGTCCGAGCGGATGGGCCGGTTGATGAGGTAGCGGAAGAGCGGCAAACGCACCTCGGTGTTCAATACGCCGAAGCTGCTGCCGTTGCGCGCGTTGTAGAAGAAGCCGCGCATCGGAACGCCCATGCTCTGGAAGCGGTAGTTCTGGTCCGGGTCGATGGGGATGGAATTGTCCACCTTGGCGAAGAGCCAGTTGTCCACGCCGCCGAGGAAGTAGGCGATCCTGCGGCTGCCGAGCGAACTGCTTCCGGCGAGGCGCGTGACCCAGATCATCTCGCGGTGGATGCGCAGCGAGTGGCGCAGGTCCAAGCCCACCACCTGCATGTCGCTGCGGCTCTGGGGCTGCTGGTAGTATTCGGCGAAGAATTTCAGTTTCCACCCGGTCCACAGGTTGAGGCCGCGCGGCATGGAGCTGTCGAAGATGTACTCCAGCTTGGCACCGGCCATGTGGTCGTAGCCGTTGGCTTCGCGCAGGCTCAGCGGATCGATGCTCTGCGCCACGCGGCGGTCGTTGCGGTACATGATCGAAGCGCGCACGCTCGCCAGTTCGCTGAACGGCCAGCTGACCTGATAGCGCACGTTGTGCGTATGCACCTTCTCCACGCCGGTCTCGGTGAGGTTCTGGTACGCCTGCCGCTGGAAGGAGATGCGCTTGTCCAAGCGGCGTTTCAGGTTCTCGTACACGATCAGGTAATCGTTGTTGTTGAGGTCCAGCGCGAGGCGGAAGCCGCCAACGATCTTGTGGTCCTCGAACAGGTCGCTCACGCCCATGCGGGTAAGGCCGCTGAGGCCGGGGTTCAGCGCATTGGGGCCGATGAACGGTTGATAGAACTGGTTGGAGAAGGTGTTGTCCAACTGCGTCACCACGCCATCTATCGCGAAGTTGACGTTGTAGTTGCGCTGCTCGGGAAGCACGAAGGGCTTTGCAGCCGTGGTGTCCGCGACCGTCTTCGAGGCCACGGCGGTGGCGGCATCCCCCGGCTTGGCCGGTCGCTGGTCGGAATTCGGCCCACGTTCATCAAGGAACACGTAGTTGCGCACGTCGATGGCTCCCTCGCCCTTCGGCCGTGGGTCGCGCGGCGGCACCTTCACCACGGGGCTCATGTCATCGCTCAGCGAGGCCGGGTTGGCGGCATCGCGGGCCTCCGGCGCACCGGGCGTGGCGGGCGATGCGCCCGTGGTCCGCTCGTCATACAGACGGCCCACGTGGAAATGGTAGCGGCCATCGCGGTACTGCAACTGCGTGTAACGCCCGCGCTCCGCATTCACATCCTGCTCCATGATCGAGCGCCTCAGGTCCGTCAGCTGCTCTTCAACGGTGAAGTGGCGGTAATGGATGGTGGTATCGATGTGGCTCACGGCGCTGTCGTAGCGCACCCGGTAGCGGTTACGGATGCCATCCGCATCGCCGAGGTAGGTATAGCTGAGCGAGTCGTATTGCGCGGGCTGCACCTCGTCCACGCCGGGGGTGGCGGTAAGGCGGGTTAGGATGCGCGACCGCGTCTCCAGATCGAAGAGGAAGATGTCCTTCCGGCCGCTCGTCAGGCCCGCATCGGCCTTGGTGCGCAACGTATCGTCGCTGCGGTCGCTGCTGAAGATGATGCGCCGCCCGCCATCCACGAAGCGCGGGTCAAGGTCATCGTACCTGTCATCGGTCAGTTGCTCCTGACGGTTGCCGATCACGTGGTAGTAGTACAGGTCGGTGCGGCCATCGCGCACACCGCTGAACACCATGTTGCGGCCGTCGGGGCTGTAGGCCATGCTCAGGATCTTCTCCAGCATGAGCACGGGTTTCTGATCGGTGCGGCGGTCATCCAGCGTGTAGGTGCGCATCACCAGTTCACCCTTGCGCTCGATGGCGTAGGAGAGCACCTGACTGTTGGGGTGCCATGCCAGCACGGGGAAGCTGCGGTCCACGATGCGGTCCAGCTTCTTCTCGCCCTTCACGATGCGCTTCAGCTTCTTCGTGGCGATCTCGTACACCCACACCTTGTACTGGCCCATCTCGTTGCTCACCCATGCGAGGTAACGGCCGTTGGGGCTTTGCTTGAACTCGCTGTACGTGCGCGTTCGTTTCGTGCGGATGGGCAGTTCCTCCGCCGCGATGTCCTTGCGGAAACGGTCCTCTTCGGTGAAGCGGCCCTTGTAGTACGCCAGACATTCCTGCGTGAGGGTCTTCAGCGATACGCCGAGCACGAAGAGGAAGCCGCTCTCGGGGTTGCGGCTCACGCGCGTCATGTACAGGATGTTGGGGACCACGCCCGGCCCGTACACATCGGCCACGTACTTCCAGATCATGTGCCCGGCATACTTCGCGTCCTCCCCTTCGATGCGGTTGAACTTGTCGAAGCGGCCGCCCAGCACGGCATCGCGGATGCGGCTGTTCAGGTCCGCATCCCATGGGCGCGAGTGGTACGAGATGATGCCATCGGTGTACCACGGCGGCAGGCTCATGAAGGTGCTGCTGCGGAGCATGTCGCGCCAGTTGCCGCCGAACATCATCTGGTCGATGATGACGTGCGCGATGCCCGAGCGGATCTGGCGGTCCAGCAGCGCATGGTCGCCCTCGAAGTACACGAAGATCTTGGTGCCCACGATGCGCGTGAGGCCACC
>JAHBUM010000098.1 GCA_019638075.1 Flavobacteriales bacterium
GTGCTGCAGGATGCCGTAGTAGATGGCCGATGTGATCACCTCATGCACGCTGGCGATGAGCAGGCTGAAGCCGATGTGGATGAGGATGGTGCGCAGGAACGGCCGCTCTTGGAACGGCCACCGCATGAGGATGGAATACACCAGCGGGCACAGCAGTGCCCAGAAGAGGAAGTTGAGGTAGGGCACCGGCGCCTCGCGCCACCAGTTGAACTCGGCCATGTTCTTCAGGTCCGAATACACGTAGTGGTGCATGTAGGCTTGGAACAGGAACAGCGTGGCCAGCACCCCCGCCGTGATCAGCACGGTGCGGTAGCGTAGGGGAACGCGCTGGAAGTAGTTCATCGCCGATGCACCGGACAGCCTCCGCCATGCGCGGCCGATTAGGATGCAAGACGAAACTATGCCGGCCTCATGCTGCCCCGCACCGGAAAGGTGATGGGCGGCAATGGGTGGGACGAACGGTTATGCTGCTGGATGATGTTCCAGCACCGGGGTACCTACGCCACCTTGATGCGCTTGTTGGAAAGCTCCACGCTGAAGCTCACCTTGGCCTTGAGCGCATCGAACACGCGCAGGATGGTAGCCATGGTCACATTGGCTCCGCTGTTCTCCAGCTTGCTGATCTGCGCCTTCTGCACGCCCACCAATTTACCGAGCTGTTCTTGGGTGAGGTTGCGCTTGAGGCGGGCCTCGCGGATGACCTCACCGACACGGGCCAATTGGATCTCGGCTTCGTAGGCATCACGATCGGGGGTTCCGATAGGGCCGAGCGCGCGGTCCTTCACCTCGTCCAGCGTGTAGATGCGCATGCGTTCTTTCTTGCTCATGGTCGTTATTGCATTGAGAGATACTCCCGCTTGAGATCATGCGCGCGCCGAATCTCTCGTCCCGGCACTTTATCGGTCTTCTTCACGAAACCGTGCGTAGCTACCACGATACGTTTCCGGGCCTTATCCCAAAAGGCGAGAAGCCGGTATTGCACACCGTTCGCTACTGCCCTGATCTCCCATATCTCGGTATCCAGTTTCTTCATCAGCTCAGGGTCGTTCTTCTCTCCTGCCTGTTCAATGTTATAGAGCAACTTCTTCCGCGCCGCCATCGGTATCTCCTCTTCAACGAACCGACTGGCCGGGGGAAGAAAGACCACCTCGAATCGCTTCTCCATGCGGGGTCAAAGATAAGGACGTTTCCTTAAATGGAAACATACGGATCCTCGGCGGAGGCGTACGCTACCTCCGCTCCAGCACCACGAAACTGAAGCCATGCGCATGCCGTTCATCGGCGGGGTGGTGCTCACGCGAAACCTCCTGCCAGTCCGAAGGGTCGATGGATGGGAAGTGCGTATCGCCCGCGATGTCTGCATGCACCAGCGTGAGGTACAGGCGCTGCACGCCGTGCTTCTCCAACGCCTCGCGGAAGATCTCGCCACCACCGATGATGAACACCTCCGGCTCATCGGCCTCCGCCGCGATGCGCAGGCCCTCCTCCACCGAGCCGACCACCACGGCGCCAGGCGCTTCGTAGGCGGGATTGCGCGTCACCACGATGTTCACACGGTCCTTCAGCGGGCGGTACTTCGGCGGTATGCTCTCGTAGTTCTTGCGGCCCGTGATCACGTGGTGGCCCTGCGTGATGCGCTGGAAGTACTTCAGGTCATCGGGCAGGTGCCACGGCAGGTCGCCGTTGATGCCGATGGTGCCGTTGTCCGCCACGGCGGCGATGGCGCTGACGATCATACGCTCACGGATGCTTTGATGTGCGGGTGCGGGTCGTAGTCCTTCAGCGTGAAGTGCTCGAAGCGGAAGGCGAACAGGTCGGTCACGCTCGGGTCGATCTCCATCGTCGGCAGCGGGCGCGGCTCGCGGGTGAGCTGCAGCTTCGCCTGCTCGATGTGATCGTTGTACAGGTGTACATCACCGAAGGTGTGTACGAACTCGCCGGGCTTCAGGCCGCACACCTGCGCGATCATCAACGTGAGCAGCGCGTAGCTGGCGATGTTGAACGGCACGCCGAGGAAGGTGTCCGCGCTGCGTTGGTAGAGCTGGCAGCTGAGCTTGCCGTCCGCCACATAGAATTGAAAGAGGCAGTGGCACGGCGGTAGCGCCATGTTGGGCACATCGGCCGGGTTCCACGCGCTCACGATCAGGCGGCGGCTGTCGGGGCTCTTCCTGATCATCGCCACCAGATCGCTGATCTGGTCGATCGTGCGGCCGTCGGGCGTGGCCCAGCTGCGCCATTGGTAGCCATACACCGGGCCGAGGTTGCCGTCCGCATCCGCCCACTCGTCCCAGATGCGCACGCCGTTCTCCTGAAGGTACTTGATGTTGGTATCGCCCTTCAGGAACCACAGCAGTTCGTGGATGATGCTCTTGAGGTGCAGCTTCTTGGTGGTGAGCACCGGGAAGCCTTCGGCGAGATCGAAGCGCATCTGGTAGCCGAAGCAACTGATGGTGCCGGTACCGGTGCGGTCGTGCTTCTGCGCGCCGTGGTCGAGGATGTGGCGGAGGAGGTCGAGGTATTGTTGCATGGGGAAGGACCGGACGAAGGTAGGTGGGTGGGAAAGCCGGTCGGTCGTTGTCGGCGGTTAGTTGTCAGGCGAGTTGCCCACCGGCGACGAGACCATCAACTACTCCTCCACCTCCCCCCGCCTGATCCCCGGGAATTGGTCCAGCAGCCGGTTCTTCATGCGCTCGTAATACGACTTCGTGTCCAGCGTGTGCGCCACCACCGAGGCGATCATGCTGGCGTACATCAGCTGGAAGATCACGCTGTGGCGGTCGGTCATCTCCAGTACGAGGATGGCGCTGGTGAAGGGGCTGCGCGTGACGCCGGTGAGGAAGGCGCACATGCCACCGAGGATCATCATGTTCAGCTCGCCGCGATCCTCGCCGAACCAATGGCCGAAGAGGCCACCGATGGCCGCGCCGGACGACAAGGCGGGCGCGAACACACCGCCTGCACCACCGGCACCCATCGTTACCACCGAGCCGAGCATGCGGCCGATGGCATCCTTCCAATGAGGCGTGGGCGCGGGATCGAAGAGGTACCGGTCCAGCAGTTGATCGCCGCTGCCCAATGTGGCGTGGCCGAAGGTGAGCACGAGCAGCGCGAAGAGGAAGGCCAGCGCGAGCACGAAGAGCAGTTGCGGGAACCAGCTCCTGATGGACCGGCGGATCCTGTCCAGCAACAACAGGCCCTTGCACGAAAGCGCGCCCAGCAAACCGCACACCGCGCTGATGGCAAGCAGCTTGTACATGAACGACGGCCCCACGGTGGCCACCTTCGGATAGCCGTAGAGCAGGTAGGGGCCGAGGATCAACTGGGCCGTCATGCCGCTGAGGATCACCGAACTCAACACCGCTGTGCGGAACTTGGCGATGTGCGTGCGCGTGAGCTCCTCGATGGCGAACACGATGCCGCCGAGCGGTGTGTTGAAGGCCGCGCTGAGGCCCGCCGCACCACCGGTTATCATCATCACCTTGCGGCTCACCTTGGGCCAGAAGGGCGGCAGCAGCTTGTGTACGGTGCGGTACACGCTGCCTGCGATCTGCAACGTGGGCCCCTCGCGCCCGATGGAGCCACCGCCGAAGGCCAGCGCGATGGAGGAGGCGATCTTCACGAGGATGATGCGCACGTTGAGGAAGCGCCAGCTGCCATCGTTGCGCTCCTCATCCTTCGCCACTTCCACGGCGGCCATCACCTGCGGTATGCCGCTGCCACCGCTCATGGGGCTGAAGTAGCGCACCAGCCACCAGCTCGCCACGAAGGCCAGCGGCGCGGTGAGCAGGATCATGTGCGGATCCTTCGCGATCAGCGTATGGTTCCAATGCTGGGCCGCGTTGAAGAGCTTCGTGTAACCCACGGCGATCAAGGCCGTGAGCACCGCGCTGATCTGGTAGGGCAGCGCCAGCAGGATGAAGTTCTTCGCCTGACTGTTCCACACCACGTGGCGTACGCGCTCCAAGCGGTTCCAGACATATCTCTGGACCTTGGTCGGGATGGCGCGATAGTCCCTTTCTCGCATGCGGAAGCGCCAAAAGTAGAGGCGTGCCCGAGGTGCGACGGGCCGTCCGCCGCAAAGTGATCAACAACCGAGGCCGCGTAGTATGGGCTATTTCCCGACGGCCGATGCGTCGATCAGCGCGAACGAATAGCTGTTCTTGCGGTCGAAGTTCTTCACCACGTACACCTTGCCGGACGCGCCCCGCACAGCGCCTTGCGGACAGGGCATGAAGCCATCCGGCGGGATCAGCGCGGTGCCCTCGGCCACCACGGCCCCTTGTGCATCTATTGTGATGGCTTTGAGCACGCCGGACTCGGCAAGCCCCGGCGCCTTATCCTTCCTGCTCTTCTTGTCGGTGCTCTCTTCTTCCTGTGGCGCCGATCCCGATCGCAGGATGGCTCCGATCCCTTTCGGCGTGTGATCATAGAGCAGTGTGAGGCCGTTCGCGGCGAGGTGTACATCCACTCCCTCGTAGGACTGGCCGGCGGTGGTCATGAAGGCGCGCTGCGCGATATGCTGCCACTTGATCGAATCGTTCGCGGCGATGAAGCTCGTGCGCACATCACCCGCCAACCTGCGGATGGCGATGGCCTCACCCACGGGGATCTCGAACGCTGTTTCAAGGAAGGTCTCCACCACTACAAGCCCGTCCCACGTGGGCAGCAGCGCAACGATCTCGTCGGGCACCTTCGCTGTGCGGGACATGGCGGCCTTCTTGGAACCGACCTCGACCGCCCCGTAGGCCAGCAACTTCGTCTTCCTGATCGAAGGGATGCGCTGGTCCACCAGCGGTGTGGCCTTCAGTTTCGGATCCGCTGGATCGAACGTGAGCACCACGCCCGGCTGGCCGGTGAGCGCGCCGTAACGCAGGGCCATGGACACCTTGCCATCCTCGCGCTCGCATAGCCGCGCGCTGGAAACGAAATCCTTGTCCACCAGCACATCGCTCACGGTCTTTCCGCGATCGGTCAACGTGGTGAGGTGCAGCTCGTGGCAGAGCTTGTCGCCCTTGCGCTCCTCGCTTCCGCATGGGAAGGCGTAGGCGAGCAGGTGGATGGTGCCATCGTTGGAAACACTGATCTGGTGGATGCGGCTGGTCTCATCGGCATACGGCAGTGTTGCCGTTCCGCTCCACAGTTCGGTGAACTCCTTGTCGAGGTACGCGAACCAGAACCGCTTGTTGCCCTTCACATCCACCGTGTGGTGGTTCAGCAGATAGTGCTGCCCGTCGGGCGCGGCGATGATGCGTTCCGTGTTGGCGAACAGCAGGCCCTTCGAGAAGAGGATGGGGTCGGGCTGCGGGCGGTAAGGCAGGGTGGTGGTGGGATCGTTCTTGTAGGTGATCTCGCTGCTCGCCACGCGGCGCAGGCCGTTGAGCGCGGGCGTTCCGTGCGCATCCACTTTGGCGATGGCGTATTCGGTGGACTTCTTCGTGTTCGTGTGCAGCAGGCAATGCAACGCGCCGTCCACCACGAAGCCGGTGACACCGTTCCACATCAGCGCATCGAACGGCTGGTTCTGCAACACAAGCTCGTTGCCGGTGTTCATCCCCGCGTCGATGGATACCACCTTGGGCACCATGTCATCCTCCACGTAGATCAGGCCCTGCCCGTTGTCCGCGAGCGCGCCCGTCACCACGGCATACACATCGCCGGCGGCGTTCTTCGGCACGCGCGAGAACGTGTTGCCGATCGGTGGTGCGGCTTGACCGAAGGCGAGACAGGTGGCTGCGAGTGCGAGGACGAAGGTGATATGGCGCATGGGCGTGGTCCGTATGAAGGTCTGAAGGTAATGGGCCGATAACAATTCCGGCGCCCCTCAACAAGCCTTCAGGATCGTGAAAAGAAGGCCCATGCACAACAGAGCGATCATGCCATTGTTGAAGCGATGCGCATCTCTGTCGAAGAGCTTTTCCTCCGGGATCGTTGGGCCGTTCAGGTACTCGTGGTAGGAGTACGGCCTGCGCTTGGTCAGGCGCAGGGCGCGGATCAGTGTTCCATAGAAGTATCGCAGAGTGCCTCCGATAGCGTTGATGAACCATCGGAACGGACGGCTCGCCAGTTCCACCCATGGATCCATGATCGGTCAGTGCAGGTTGTGGCTGTCCGACCCTCACATCACGATCCCCGCGATCGTCGCGCTCAGGTAGCTCGCCATCGTTCCGCAGAACAGGGCCTTCAACCCGAGCTGGGCGAGGTCCGCGCGGCGCATGGGGGCCAGCTCGCCGATGCCACCGATCTGCATGCCCACGCTGCTGAAGTTGGCGAAGCCGCAGATGGCGAAGCTGGTGATGAGCAGGCCCTTCTCGGTGACGATCGGAACGGTCTTGTCGGTAAGGCTCTTGAAGGCCACGAATTCGTTCACCGTGAGTTTCTGGCCCAGCAATGTGGCCACGTTGGTCACATCTTCCGAAGGCACCCCCATGGCCCATGTGAAGGGCGTGAAGATCTTGCCGAAGATCCAGTTCAGGCTCAGGTGGAAGTCGGGATTGAACAGGTGCCCGGCCCAGCCGAGGATGCCGTCGATCAAGGCGATCAATGCGATGAAGCCGATCAGCATGGCGATCACGTTCATGGCGATCTTGAAGCCGTCGCCCGCACCGTGGCCGATGGCGTCGATCACGTTGGTGTAGGTGCTCTTCACTTCCAGCTTCACGGTGCCCATCGTTTCGCTCCGCTCCGTTTCGGGGAAGACGATCTTGGCGATCACCAAGGCGCCGGGCGCGGCCATCAGGCTCGCGGTGATCAGCTTCGGCGCGAGGTCCATGCCCGCTGCGGCGCCCATGTTGGCGTACACGATCAGGATGCCACCGGCGATGCACGCGAGCGATCCGCTCATGCTGGCGAGCAGTTCGCTCTTCGTCATGCCCTTCAGGTAGGGGCGGATCATCACCTGTGCCTCCACCTGACCCACGAAGGCGCTGGCCACATTGCTCAACGCCTCGGCACCGCTCACGCGCATGATGAAGTTCATACCCTTCGCGATCACCGACACCACGCGCTGCATGAAACCGATGTGGTACAGGATGGCCACCAGCACGCACACGAGGATGATGGTGGCCGTGATGTTGAACGCGAACACGAAACCGCCGCCCCAGTAGTTGCCCATGCTGCCATCGGGCTGCTGCGCGATGATGCCACCGTACACGAACGACGCGCCTTCACGCGAGTAGTGCTCGATCTTCTCCATGCCCTTGCCCAGCCATTGGAAGAAGGCCGTGATGGGCGGCACCTTCATCACCAATAATGCAATGGTGGTCTGCAACAACAGCCCACTGATGACGAGCCGCTTGTTGATGGCCTTGCGGTTGTTGCTGACGAGGTAGGCCAGCCCGAGGATGAGCACGATACCGATGAGGCCGGAGAAGCGTTCCATACTTTGTGTGTGGTTGGTGCGTGAAAGTAGGAGTATTGGCCGATCAGGACCGGTCCTTCAACGGGGCCACGATCCTCCGGCGGATCCAGCGGGGCAGGATGATGATGCCCACGAGGATGTACGGGTAGTAGCTCATAAGCCGCCAGAGCAGCGCCAGCGCAGGTGCCAGCCCCGTAGCGATGAACATGCCGAGGAAATCGTTGAAGATGAATTCCGCCAAGCCGCTTCCACCGGGTGTTGGGCTGAGCAGGATGATGATGCCCATGACCACCTGTTTGCCGTAGATCACCGCATCGTTCAGCCCGGCGCTGGGGTGGAACGCATGCAGGATGCAGTTGACGATGGAGTAGCGCGCCGTCCACGAGGCGAAGGTGGCGATCAGCGCGGGCCACCAATAATCCCAGCCGCGCTTCTTCAAGCCGTTGGCGGCGGTGATCAGCTGGTCGCCGGTGGTGACCATGTTCCTGCGCCAACGGCGGAGCAGCGGCGCGGAGAAGATGCCCACCAGCGCACGTTTCACGAAAAGCGGGTTCACGAAGAGCGCGTAACCCACGAAGAGCTTGTACGCGAGGATGCCGAAGTACACGGCCCAGAACCACACGAAGAAGCCGCTGTTCCCCTCGGTGACCGTATCCACTCCCGCGAACAGCGCATCGCGGCCCACGAGGAAGTACATCACCGGAGCCATCACGGCGAGGAAGATGCCATCCAAGAAGGAGGTGAAGGTGATGATGGTGATGCTCTTGCCCGCTTCGATGCCTTCGCGCGTGAGGATTAGGATGGCGAAGAGGAAGCCGCCGCCGATCATGCCCGGTGCGAGCGCCGAAGCGAATTCCCACAGCATGATGACCACGAAGCTGCGCCCCCACGTGAGCTCGCGGTCGGTGAGCAGGCGGATGCGCACCATGTACGCGTAATCGCGCACCACCACGCTCAGGGCCGCGAGCAGCATCCAGAAGGTGGTGCGCCACGTCCACTGCACGGCATCGGGGGCGTACCAGTCGGCGCCGCGCCAGATGAGGAATGCGGTGAAGCCCAGCCCGATCGCCACGGGCAGCAGCACACGCCCGGTGCTGAAGGATCGCAGGATCTGGGTCTCGTCGAGGCGCATATGGGCAGTGGAAACCTGCGGGGCAGGTGGATGCGGGCCCCAAAGTACCCACGTGGCGGGGAAGATCGTGCATGGCATGTCAGTTCGGTAGTTGTCAGTGGTCGGTTGTCGGGCTCCTTGGTGAGAGCAGTTGTCGGTTGTCAGTGGTCAGTTGTCAGGCTCCGTGGTGGACGCTGCTGGGCGGGAAGGTCGAAAAGCTCAAAGCTTCAAGTTCCAAGGCTCAAGATTCAAGGTGGCTTTGAGCCTTGGAACTTGAAGCTTGGTGCCTGTTCCTTCCATCGCAGCCACGGAAGCAGGCATTTCCTGACAACCGACAACTGGCAACTGACGATCCCCCACGCTTGGTGGTGTGCCCGCAAAGCCCCATCTTGGCACCGCATCCCATCCCGATCACCATGGCGAACAAGCTCTTCGCGACCAAGTCGTTGGAACACATCTTGGCCTCCGGCACCGACGAGCGGGGCCATTCCATGAAACGCACCCTTTCCTCGTGGTCGCTCATCGCGCTGGGCATCGGGGCCATCATCGGGGCGGGGCTCTTCGTGCGCACGGCTGCGGCGGCGGCCCAAAGCGCGGGGCCTGCGGTCACCATCGGCTTCATCATCGCGGCCGTCGGCTGTGCGCTGGCGGGCCTGTGCTATGCCGAGCTGTCATCGTCCATCCCCATTTCGGGCAGCGCCTATACCTATACCTACGCCACCATGGGCGAACTGCTGGCATGGGTCATCGGCTGGGACCTTGTGCTGGAGTATGCCGTGGGCGCAGCCACCGTGGGCATCGCGTGGAGCGAATACCTCAACAACTTCCTCGTGGAGATCATGGGCATGCAGCCCATCGCGTACCAGTGGTGCCATTCGCCCTTCCAGACCTCGGTGGATGGCGTGAGCGGCATCATGAACGTGCCGGCGCTCGCCATCGTGACGCTGCTGAGCCTGCTGCTGATCCGCGGAACACAGGAATCCGCATTGGTGAACAACCTGATCGTGATCGTGAAGGTCGCCATCGTCATGCTCATCATCGCGCTGGGCTGGGGCTTCATCAGCGAGGCCAACCACATCCCCTACATCCCCGAAGCCACCAAGTACGTGGATCATGAAGGCATCACGCACGATTATGGCGGGCTGCTCGGCATCCTCGGTGCGGCAGGCACGGTGTTCTTCGCCTTCATCGGTTTCGATGCGGTGAGCACGGCGGCGCAGGAAACGAAGGACCCGAAACGCTCCATGCCCATCGGCATCCTCGGCTCGCTGCTGATCTGCACGGTGCTCTATGTGCTCTTCGCGCACGTGCTCACCGGCTTGGTGCCCGTGGAGTTCTTCCGCGACCCGAACAAGGGCGGCGAGGCTTCGGTGGTGGCGGCCATACAGGAGGCCATGCCCGGCTACGGCTGGCTGAGCAAGTCGGTGACGGTGGCGATCCTCGCGGGCTTCTCCTCGGTGATCCTCGTGCTGCTCCTCGGCCAGAGCCGCGTGTTCTACTCCATGAGCCGCGACGGGCTGCTGCCGGGCCTGTTCTCCGAACTGCACCCGAAGTACCGGACACCGTACAAGGGCAACCTCGCGATCCTCGTGCTGGTGGCGCTGTTCGCGGCCTTCGTGCCGGGCAACGTGGTGGGCCACATGACGAGCATCGGCACGCTGTTCGCCTTCATGCTGGTGTGCCTCGCGGTGATCATCCTGCGGAAGACCGCTCCCGATCTGCCGCGCCAGTTCAAGACACCGCTGGTGCCGCTGGTGCCCATCCTCGGCGTGATCGCCTGCGGCGCCATGATCTTCGGCCTGGGCAGGGAGAACTGGATCCGGCTGGGGATATGGCTGGCGATCGGCTTCATCATCTACTTCGGGTACAGCCGCAGGCACAGCAAGCTCCGCCACAACGCGTAGTCCGCACCCATGAGCGAAGGCCACTTCCGCCGCTCCCTCGGCCTGTGGGATGCCACCATGCTCGTGGCCGGCTCCATGATCGGCTCGGGCATCTTCATCGTGAGCGCAGGCATGCTGCGCGACCTCGGCTCACCGGCGTGGATGCTGGTGGCGTGGGTGGTGGCCGGTGTGCTCACGGTGCTGGCGGCATTGAGCTATGGCGAGCTTGCGGGCATGATGCCGAAGGCGGGCGGCCAGTTCGTGTACCTCCAACGCGCCTACGGAAAGCTCACCGCCTTCCTGTACGGATGGACGGCCTTCACTGTGATCACCTCCGGCATCATCGCGGCGGTGGCGGTGGCCTTCGCGAAGTTCAGCGCGGTGTTCTTCCCCGTGCTTTCACCGGACAACATCCTGATGGATCTCGGCTTCATGAAGGTGAGCGCCGCACAGGTGTACGCGGTGTCGGCCATCCTGCTGCTCACGTGGTTCAACACGCGCGGCGTGGAAAGCAGCAAGACGTTCACGAGCCTCTTCACCGCCATCAAGATCGTGTCGGTGCTGGCGCTCATCGTGGCGGGCCTCGCCGTGGGGCTGGGCACCGATGTGCTCGCCACCAACTTCAGCACCGGTTGGGAGGCGGCCACCACCGGCAAGGATGGCGTGCTCACGCCGCTCACCGGTATCGCCCTGCTCAGTGCATTGGGTGTGGCCATGGTGGGCTCGCTCTTCAGCAGCGATGGTTGGAACAGCATCACCTTCATTGCCGGTGAAGTGAAGGAACCGCAGCGCAACATCCCACGCAGCCTCGTGCTGGGCACCTTCATCGTCACCGGGCTGTATGTGCTGGCCAACATCGCCTATCTCGCGCTGCTGCCCGGCCACGA
>JAHBUM010000099.1 GCA_019638075.1 Flavobacteriales bacterium
CGTCTCGATGTCCCGAAGGCTCTCCCGATAGGTGAGTTGCGCGAAAGCCATCACCCGGAAATGTTCCCCGCACGACAGGTTCCGTCCCTTGTGGTCCCTGTTGTGGCGCTCCACGATGCGGTCGAACGTTGTCCATTGCAGTTGCGCCATCAATTGGCTGAAAACCGTGCTCCCGATGTTCATGCGGATACCCTTGAGTGGTCCTCAAGGACATCTGCCCCGATGTGTGGCCGAAATTCAAATCCGCCCCACGCCGTTTCCTCCGAAAATCCGCGTCCGCATTGGGATTGGCTATGTCAGAGGTGCCGTTGACCGGACAGCAGTGATGGGGTCTATAGAATGAAAACGCAGAACAAGTCGTGCATCAACTACTACCCGGAACAGGTGGGACTGCCTCCCTTCGACGGATACCGGAGCGAGGAACCCTGCATCGAGCCATAGCAGTTGCTCACAAGCGGCAATGGCTCCGTGGCCCACATGGAATTCGCCGGTGGGCTGGTGCCGGTCGATCCCGGGCGGTGGCTGTTCCGGGGCTGATGCGGAACCCCGGATAGGCTACCTTTGGCGCGGCCAGCGTTCATTACCATTCGATCGCCCGGCCATTCGCAATGGGCAAGTTCGGCGTAATGGAGATCGTCCTCATCGTTCTGGTGGTGGTACTGCTCTTCGGTGGAAAGAAGATCCCCGAGCTGATGCGTGGTCTGGGCAAGGGCATGAAGGAGTTCAGGGACGCCAAGGACGGTAACGACAAGCAGGACGGCACGACGAACTGATCGTCTCCTTCGTCCGCGCACACGGGATCCGATGATCCTGCCATTGACGCTGGAATCATCCGACCATGACACGCACTTTCGCCGAAGCACGTTCCGCTGCCGCGACATCGGTAGCCACCTCGGTGCAGGCCGCGCTCAAGCGCGCCGAAGAGCACAAGCACCTCAACGCCTTCCTCGAACTCTTCCACGACAGCGCGCTGGAGCAGGCCGCCCGTGTGGAGGCCCGCGTGAAGGCCGGTGATGCCGGTCCATTGGCGGGCATGGTGCTCAGCATCAAGGACAACATCTGCTACAAGGGCCACAAGGTCAGCGCCGCATCGCGCATCCTCGAAGGCTTCACTTCGCTGTACAGTGCCACCGTGGTGGAGCGCCTGCTCGCTGCGGATGCCGTCATCATAGGCCGCACCAATTGCGACGAGTTCGCCATGGGCAGCAGCAACGAGAACAGCGCCTTCGGCAACGTGCTGAACCCGCTGGACCATACCAAGGTGCCCGGCGGATCAAGCGGTGGCGCCGCTGCTTCGGTGGCCGCGAACATCGCCCACGTGGCCTTGGGCAGCGATACCGGCGGAAGCATCCGCCAGCCAGCATCGTTCACCGGCACGGTCGGTTTCAAGCCCACCTACGGCCGCGTGAGCCGCTACGGCCTAATCGCCTTCGCCAGCAGCTTCGACCAGATCGGCCCCTTCGCGCACACCGTGGACGATACCGCCGCCGTGTACAACGCGATGGCCGGACACGACCCGAAGGACAGCACCACCAGCCGCAGGGCAGTGGAACCCGCCACACTGGAACATCCCGGCAAATTGCGCATCGCCTACTACCGCGAGGGCCTCGAACGCGCGGGCATGGACCCCGAAGTGGTGGCGCACCTGCAAGCCCACATCGACCGCCTGAAGGCCGATGGCCACACGGTGGAACCGATCTCCGTGCCGCTGCTGGACCATCAGGTGCCCACCTACTACATCCTCGCCACCGCCGAGGCCAGCAGCAACCTCGCGCGCTTCGATGGCATCCGCTACGGACACCGCAGCACCAAGGCCAATGGCGTGGACGAGACCTACCGCCTCAGCCGCAGCGAGGGCTTCGGCCCCGAGGTGAAGCGCAGGATCCTCCTCGGCACCTTCGTGTTGAGCGCAGGCTACTACGACGCCTACTATGCGCAGGCCCAGCGCGTACGCCGCATCATCCGCGACCATACGCTCGCCACCTTCGCGGACTACGACCTGATCCTAAGCCCCACCTGCCCCACCACGGCGTTCGCGCACGGCGCCATCACCGATCCGGTGGCGATGTACCTACAGGACATCTTCACCGTGCAAGCCAACCTCGCGGGTACGCCTGCGATCAGTTTGCCCACCGGCACGCACAGCAACGGGCTTCCATTCGGTGTGCAGCTCACCGCCAAGCCCTTCGATGAGGCGCGGTTGCTGGCGGCGAGCAGGCATTTGTTCTGAGCGACGGGTTCGCTTCTCAATTCGCAGGCAACCGAAGCACGTTGCTTCCAAGATCAGGGAAGGCCACTTGACGCTTGCGCTAAAGCTTCAGCGTCGGCGCGCGGCGACTTGTAGAAGTTGACCGCAGGGGACAGAGAACGCCGAGTGATCCGGTCCGGTTTTCTCCACGCCCTCTGTCCCCTGCGGCAACCTGCATTCCACTGCTGCCAGCGGTCCAAAACTTCTGCCCCTTTCGGCTGCGCCGAAAGCCGCCCAGACGTCAAAACAATCATAATATTCTAATAATCAACAACTTATCCAGCCATCATCCTTCCCGCCACCAGCTCCAGAACCCGCATTTCGGCAACTACACCCCCATTTTCCGAAAACACCCATGTATTTCCCCCGTGCATAACCCCGTTCATAACTGTCGCCATTGTTCATACCCACCCCCTCTTTTGCCCGGTAATTTTGCTGGGGGTGCTTTTCAGGGTTGCTTGTGCGCGACCAGCCTACCAAGGGCCGCACCGTCCGCATCCAACAGCAGCCCCTCAAGGCACCCGGCGCTCCGACGAAAAGCCTTCCAGCATCGACCATTGCGCCTGTTCACAGCGCCCTGTGGAGATAACAAAGGCGTTGTTCCAACGTATTAAGGATACCTTGGGACCCATGTTCGCCCCTCTTCGCATATTCCTGCTGGCTACGCTCCTGCCCGCAACGCTGGTCCTCTCCGTGGGCCAAGCGGGTGCGCAGACCGAGCCGCCGGTAACCGTATTGGCAGACGACCCCGTGGCCGTCCGCTTGGACGACCTCGCCGCCCTGCCATGGGTGAAGAACTCGCCGCTGCACGCGGACACCGTGAAGCTGAACGTGCATGGCTTCCCGGCAGGCCACATCCCGGCATGGTCCGAAGACGTGTACCGCACACGCCTGCAAGCCCTCGATGGCCACACGCCTTTCAACCTCACGTACAACCCCAGCGTGCAGGCTTTCATCGACCTGTACGCCGTGCGCAAACGGGAGATGACCTCGCGCATGCTAGGCCTCTCGGACCTCTACTTCCCCGTGTTCGAGGAATACCTCGACAAGCACCACATGCCGCTGGAACTGAAGTACCTCGCCGTGGTGGAAAGCGCGCTCAACCCTTCGGCACGTTCGCGCGCGGGCGCCGTGGGCTTGTGGCAGTTCATGCTGCCCACCGGCAAGATGTTCGGCTTGAAGGCCACGAGCTACGTGGATGAGCGCCACGATGTGTACAAGAGCACCGAAGCGGCGTGCAAGTACCTGAAGTACCTGTACAACATGTACGACAACTGGGAGATGGCCCTCGCCGCCTACAACTGCGGCCCGGGCAACGTGAACAAGGCCATCCGCCGCAGCGGTGGCGCCAAGGATTACTGGAAGATCTACGACCACCTGCCACGTGAAACGCGCGGCTACGTGCCGGCCTTCATCGCCGTGAACTATGTGTTCGCCCATGCCTCCGACCACAACCTGTATCCCGTCGCGCCCGTGTACTGCGCGCACCAAGTGGATACGGTACAAGTGTGCTATCCGCTGGACCTCGCAGGCGTGGCACGGCTTACCGGCGGAAACGAACAAGAACTTCTCTCGCTCAACCCCACCTTCAAGCTGGGCGTGGTGCCCGATGTGGACCAGCCTGTGACCCTCTACCTCCCCAAGCGCGAGGCCGGTGTGTTCGTCACCAACGAGGACAGCCTGAAGTACGCCTTCTTCCAGACCACCCCGGCGAGCAAACCCGCCGTGGCCTCCGCAAGCAGCACCGCCACTGCGGAAGTGCGCACGACCACCGTACCGAAGATCCACACGGTGCGCAAGGGCGAATCGCTGGGGGTGATCGCGAGCAAGTACCGCATCAGCGTGACCGAATTGAAGCAGATGAACGGCCTGCGCGGCACCACGATCCATGCCGGGCAGAAACTGAAGGTGGGCCGCGAGACGAAGACCGTCGCCGCACAAGCACCCGCCAAGCCCGTGGACAACACCGCGCAGTACATCTACTACGAAGTGCAACCCGGCGATACGCTGATGAACATCGCCGAGCGCCATCCGGGCATCACGGTGGACGACCTGCGCCGGTTGAACGGCGAACTGGAGAAGGAGGGCTTGACGCCCGGCCGCAAGATCAAGGTGGGGCTCCAGGAGGGGTGATCACGCAACGATCGTGGTGATCGTACACACCCACCACCATCATCATCCGAACACCATCCGGGGACCACATTTTGTTCCCGGCCCGCTAACCGTTGACCTTCAGCTCATTCACCCCGAATGAGGGTAGCTGTTGATATTTCGGCGATGCACCAATGCCGCCGGACACCTAATTTGCGTTGCCGACGATGACGGATCCATCGTCGATCAACGCCATGGAACTCGCACGCATCCGCCCCTTCGCACATAAGCACTGCCGCTTCAAACTGCGCAACGGTAAAGAGGTCTTCGGCGTGATCTGGGAGGTGGAGACACAGGCTGCTCCCATCGGTACGGGCGAAGCCGAACAACGGCTGTTCTTCGCCAGTGTGCGCGATTACGAACGCCTGCAAACGCGGCCCAACGGACCTGTGAGCGTGATCGACATGCGCCCCGAGGAGATCATCAACGTGGAGAGCCTCGCGAGCTGAAGATCTACTTCGCCAGCCCGGCCCGCCACAGCAGGAACGCGTAGTTGCGGGCCACATCCTTCAGCATCTCGAAACGCCCGCTGGCACCGCCGTGTCCGGCCTCCATGTTCGTGTGCATCAGGATCGGTGCATCGCCCTGTTGGTGTTCGCGCAGCCGCAGCACCCACTTCGCGGGCTCCCAGTACTGCACTTGGCTGTCGTGGAAACCCGTGCCCACCAGCATGGCCGGATACGCTTGATCGCGCACGTTGTCGTAGGGCAGATAGCTCAACATGCGGTCGTAGGCCTCCTTCTCTTTCGGATCGCCCCACTCCTCGAACTCGCCGGTGGTGAGCGGGATGCTTTCATCCAACATCGTCGTCACCACATCCACGAAGGGCACATCGGCGATCACGCCGTTCCATAGCTCGGGCCGCAGGTTCACCACGGCGCCCATGAGCAGGCCCCCCGCGCTGCCACCGCCTGCGAAGAGCCGCTTCGGATCGGCATACTTGTGCTTCACCAGCCAGTCGGCGCAATCGATGAAATCCGTGAAGGTGTTCATTTTGTGCTCCATCCTGCCGGTCTCGTACCACTCGCGGCCAAGGTCCTCACCGCCGCGTATGTGCGCGATCACGTACACGAAGCCACGGTCCAGCAACGAGAGCCGCGCGCTGCTGAACGTGGGGTCGATGGTGACACCGTAGCTGCCGTAGCCATACAGGAACAAGGGCGATGTGCCATCCAGTGGCGTGCCTTTGCGGTATACGATGGAAGCGGGCACCTTCGCGCCATCGCGCGCGGGCACCCACACACGCTCGCTCGCATAGTCCTTCGCATTGAACGTGCCCATCACCTCCTGCTGCTTCAGGAGCGTATCCGTGGCTGCGTTCAGGTCGTGCTCGTACACGCTGCTCGGCGTGGTGAGCGAGGTGTAGCCGTAGCGCAGCTTGTCGGTATCCCACTCGGGATTGATGCTCGTATAGCACACGTACGCCGGATCGTTGAAGGTGATCTCGTGCTGGCGGCCATCGCTCAGGCGGCACACGACGAGGTGTGTGAGGCCATCGCTCCGCTCGGAAAGCACGAGGTGATCCCTGAAGGCATCCACATCCTCCAACAGCACATCGGCACGATGGGGGATCACCTCCTTCCATTTGCGCTTATCGGCCGTCTCGCCCTCGGCGCATTCCATCAGGCGGAAGTTGAGCGCCTTCCAATTGGTGACGATATACCATTTCCCTGGCTTGCCCACCGTAGCTTCAGCGAAGGCGGGTACATGTATGACCGTGTGCTCATGATCCTCCTCACGCGGCAGGAAGGGCTTGAACACGCCTTTCGGATCGTCCACGGAGAGCATGAGATGCTCGCTGCTGGTGGTGCTCTCGGTGGTGATCATCACGAAGCGGTCGCTACGGCTGCGGTACACATCGCAGCTGAACGCGGGATCCTTCTCCTCGAACACCAGCACGTCCTGCGACTCGGGCGTACCCAGTTCATGGCGATAGATCCGGTAGGTGCGCAGCGTCTCATCCTTGCGCGGGTAGAACACCGTGCGGTCATCGGCCCATGCGCATCCACCGCCGGTGTTGGTGATCACATCGGGCAGATCCTTTCCCGTGTTCAGATCGCGGAAGCGTAGCTCATATTGGCGACGGCCCACGCGGTCTTCGCTGAAGCACACGATGCTGTTGCCCGGGCTGACCTCGAAGTCGCCGAGGTCGTAGTACGTGGTGCCTTCGGCCAGCTTGTTCTCATCAAGGAAATCCTGTTCCGGCGCACCGGGTTCATCCTTGCGTCGCACTTGGATCGCGTACTCCTTCCCTTCCTCGAACCGCGAGTGATACCAGTAGCCGTTCTCGCGGTAGGGCACGCTCAGATCCTCCTCCTTGATCCGCGCGCGCAGTTCCTTGAAGAGGTCTTCGCGCAGCTTCTTCACCGGCGCCAGCACGGCTTCGCAATAGGCGTTCTCCGCTTCGAGGTGTGCGACTACCTCCTTCGTGTGCGCATCGGGTTCCGGGGCGTTGCGTTGCTCTTCGCTCAGGCGCAGCCAGTGGTATTGATCGGTGCGTGTGTGACCGTGCGCGGTCAGCTCAGAAGAGGCTTCTGCGCGGCCCGGGGTGGCGTGATGCCGTTCATCGAGGAAGGTGCGTTCCGGCAGCCTGCCGTAAGCATGGCCACAAGAGCGATCCGGTGGGAAAAGCGGTACATGGCCGAAAAGGCCGCGCAAGGTAGCACCGCTACCCAAGCACCTGATGCAGCACGGCGGGCGAGCGCAGTTCGCCAAGCCCCTCCACGTGCATGCGGAAGTAGAGCAGCAGATGATCCAGCAGCTCGCGTCGCTGTGCGGATGCGATCGCGATCCGGTCCATGGTCGTGAAGTCCACCGGCAGCAATGCGGCCAGATGCAGGCTCAACGGCGGACCCATCGTATGCCCGTGGCGTCCGGCACCATGCACGAACTCGCCCTCCAACAAGTCGAAGTGGTCTTCACCATCACCCGACGGGGAGGGCAGGAAGCCGAGCTGTTCGCTGTACCGCACAAGGAACACCAATGGGAAGTTGCGCACATCGGGCGCGGTGTCCATGGCGCGCAAGGTCTCCTGCACGAAGGCGAACAGTCCGGGATCCGCCGTTTCGCCGCGCAGGCTGCGATACAGCACCTCCTGCACGAAGAGCGCCAGCGCCCCACGCACGGCATCGAACGACACCCGCGAGTAAGGCTCGTACACACGCAGCTCGCGCACGGTGAGCAGGTCGCGCTCCGGCGCTTCATGTGCCACCAGCTCGATCCTGTTCAACGGCTGAAGCGCCGCCTGCGCAATACCTCCCTTCTTGCCGGTGCGCACCATGAACGAACGAACACCCAGCAGTTCGGTGAGCGCCTTCAGCACCACGGTACTGTCGCCGTGGCGGATGGTCTTGAGCACGACGGCTTGCGTGGTGTGCAGCATGCGCGTGGCCCACAGGGAGGGGCGGGTCACAAAGCTCGCGCTACTTCACCAGCAGCAGCTTCGTGTTGCACTTGAAGGCGCCATAGAGGTCGCTCGCGAACACCAAGTACACCCCGGTGGCTGCGCGGCGGCCGCTCATGTCGTTGCCGTTCCAAATGGCCTGCCCACCGACCGACTTGGTGCGGTACACGATGTTGCCGCTCACATCGGTGATCTTCACCTCGCTGTCGCTCACCAGACCCGTGATCGCGATGGGGCCGGTGTACGTCTCGTATACCGGGTTGGGGAACACCGTGGCACAGGTGCTTTCCTCCGTACCATCCACGGCATCGCTCCGGTAGCTCATGATGCCCCGGTCGGTGGCGAAGAAGACCTCCCCCGTGGAGCCGTCCACGGCGATGTTCACGATGGTGTTGCTGGGCAGCGGGCTGTTCTCCACCGTGAAGTGGTGGATCTCCTGCCTGCCATCCGGCGACACCAGGTACACACCGCCCGTCTGCGTGCCGATCCACTTGCGGTTGGCGCCATCCACGGCGATGGTGCTGATGGATTCCGTCTCCAACAGGATCTGCACGTTGCCATCCTGCTCGATCAGGATCTGCTGCGCATCGAAGTCACCCCCCGAGAACACCGCCCAAGGGTTGTAGAACACCGCGATGCCCTTTCCGGTACCCACCCATATCGGGCCATCTTTATCCTCGGCAAGGGCGAACACATCCATCGTGGGCAACCCACCGGAACCCTCCTGATTGTTCAGCACCTTGTACCGGTCGTCATCCGTGCTTTGGAGCGAATTGCCGCTATCGAACACCAACAGGCCGTTGCCACGCGGCCGCACCGCCCACTTGTACCCGTTCTGCCCCACGATGATGTCGCCCAGCACGTGGTTGCCCCCGAGGATGGAGCCGGGAACGAACGAATGCCATGCGCCCTGCTTCGTGCGCGCCACGATCGGCGTGGCCGACTGCGAGTTGCTCATCCACAAGGTGCCCGACTTGTCGTAGGTGATGCCGGACACCATGATCTTCCCCTGATAGGGTTGCACATCCTCGTTCAGCCCGCTGTTCGAGGCGTTGTAGATCATCACGGGCACGCCATCGCGGATCTCCAGCAGACCCTCCTCCCAACTGCCCACGAACGCATGTTTCGCGTCGTCCGGGTCCATCGCCACCACGATGGGATCATAGAGCGCCCCGCCGAACTCGTTCACCCCGTTCATCAACGGGAACCGGCTCCGGTCGATGGAGGTCCACTCCCCGTCGCTGTACAGATGCACGCCATCCGGCAGGTACGTGTTGTTCCATGTGCCGGACAGGGCGCCGGTGGCCACGTACACCACGCCCTCCCGGGCGGCCATGCGCCACGCCGAGGCCGTGCGGGGCCCGTTCGGCGCGATGCGTAGTGAAGGGCCACCACTGAGCCGCAAGAGGCCCAATTCCCCATCGCCCACCCAGAACGATCCCGATGTGGACCATGTCGCCGCCATCGGGTGCAGACCCATACCGTTGGACTGGTTGAAGAACGCGACATCCCCCATGTCGAGATCGTAGCCATGCACATCATGCTCATGGGGAATGACCACGTACCGTCCATCCGTGGTGACGCTCAACGCACGATTGATCCGGCCGTACAGCGGCTCGAAGCGGCTCCACGCGCCATCGGCACCCAGCACGAGCAACGAATCCCCACCCGTGTTGCGGCGCGCGTTCAGCAGCAACTTGTCGCCGAATGCCGCCACCGCATTGAACGGCCCCTGCGCCACAGCGGTGCCCATATCGGTCCGTTTCCGCCAGCTCTCGAAGAAGGAGAGGTTGGGTGCATGGCGCGATGCCACGAACAACCCGGTCTGCGTAGCCGCGTATATCGAATCAGCCGTCATGGTAAGGTCGTTCACCTGTACTTGCGAGCCTGATGGACCGATGAGCCACGTCTCGCGCACCTCGCGGGAAACGAGGTCGATCACCACGATGCCGAAGCCGCAGCCGAGGTACGCTTTCGATCCTTCCATGTAGGCGCAGTACACGCCCTTGTTCCCGATGATCGAGCTGCGCCGGATGTCGCCGATGTTGTACGAGCGGTCGCCGCGCAGAAGGTCGAGGTTGCCATTGGCGTAGTATACCAACAGCGCCTGCTCCTGTTCGTTCCACGCCAGCCCCCGGATGTCCACATCGTTCAGCAGGTTCGTCTTGTTCACCCGCTCGATCTCCCCGGAACCCACGTGGTACCGGAACATGCTCGTGGCCGATGCCGCATGGATGTATCCACCGCCCTCGGCCACGGCGATCACGTTCCCGTACGGAAAATGGTCACGCCACTCCCCGATGGCGGTCTGGGCACCCACCACGAACGGACACAGCAACAACAGAAGGGGTAGGAAGGGCCTCATCATCTTTTGAACATGCACACAACGCATTTCCGCCGCGAATGGTATGGGGCAAGATACAGCCACCTCGTCGACCATTGTTCCGTGGGCAACATCATTGAACACCGAACGCCCCGGCATGGGGCGTTCGATCGTCGAGGTCGCGTGCGGATTCGAACCGCAGTAGCAGCTTTTGCAGAGCTGTGCCTAGCCCCTCGGCCACGCGACCATCAAAGGGTCCGCGAAGATAGGTGGTTCCGGCTTGCCGGAAAGCGGTCAGCCCTCCACCGTGTACACCGCCCGGTCCACATCGCCATGGATCGGGGGACGCTCCTTCACCAGCCGCACCCGCCAGCGCAGGCCATCCGGCCATTCAGCCTTCAGCCGGGCCATGATCCGTGCGGCGGCGTGTTCGATCAATCTGCTGCGCACGGCCATCTGCTCCCGCACGATGGCGGCCACGCGGCCATAGTCCACGGTGCGGGTGAGGGCGTCGGTGCGCTCGGCCTCGGAAAAGTCGCCCTCCACACTGACATCCACGACGTACTGGCCGCCAATGCGCGCTTCTTCCTCCAAGCACCCGTGATAGGCGAACACCCGGATCCCATGTACCTCGATCAGGCCCATGCCGCGCAGTGCTCCAGACCAGCCTTTAGCCGAGCCACCACCTCTTCCCGGCCCAGCAGCACGCTCACATCGAACATGCCGGGACCCTGCATGCGGCCCGCCACGAACAGGCGATGGATCGGCATCAGCTGGCCCACCTTCAGGCCATGCGCCTGCAACACCGCGTTGAACGCAGCGTCCAGATCGGCCGGGGTGAAGGACGGAAGGCCGGATAATGCGCTGATATATGCCTCCAACGCCGGTGCCACTTCCGGCTTCCAACGTTTCTTCAATTCCTCTTCCGCAGCGGCGTTGCCCTTCAGCGGAGAACCCGGCACGAAGAGGTAGGTGCCTTCCAGCATATCGTCCACGAAGGTGGCTCGCTCCTTCAGCAGCGCTGCGGCCTGTGTGGCCCGTTCCAAGGTGGTGGCGATACCCTGCGCCTTCAGTCTTTCCAGCAACTGCGCG